>PKYA01000075.1 GCA_003133545.1 Acidimicrobiaceae bacterium
ACCAGGCACAGGCCCTGGCGGGGATGGCCCAGTCCGTCGAAGGCGCCTCCCTTGATCAGCGACTCCATGGTGCGCTTGTTGAGGACCATCGGATCGACGCGCTGGCAGAAGTCGAAGATGTCGGCGAACGGCCCGTTGGCGTTGCGTTCGGCCACGATGCGCTCGACCAGGCTCTCCCCCACGTTGCGCACCGCAGCCAACCCGAAGAGAATGGCCCTGCCGGCGCGGTCACCCGAGAGGTCGGGCGCGAACTCGGCCAGCGACCGGTTGACGTCGGGCGGCAGGACATCGATGCCGCGGGCCCGGCACTCCGCCAGATAGACCGCCGTCTTGTCCTTGTTGTCCTTCACCGAAGTGAGGAGGGCGGCCATGTACTCCGTCGGGTAGTGCGCCTTGAGCCAGGCTGTCTGGTAGGCCACCAGCCCGTAGCCGTAGGAGTGCGACTTGTTGAAGGCGTAGTCGGCGAANNGGCGCGGATCTTCTTGCCGCACGCCTTGCGCAGGTTGTCGGCCTCCTCGAGCGTGTAGCCGGCGAACTTCTGGGCCACCCGCATGACGGACTCTTGGTAGAGCATGAGCCCGTAGGTGTCCTTGAGGATCGGCTCGATATCGGGATGGAGGTAGGTCAGCTCCTTCCGGCCGTTCTTGAGCTCGGGATAGTCCCTGTGCATGTTCGCCGCCATGGGGCCCGGCCGGTAAAGGGCCACGAGCGCCGCGACATCGTCGAAGCTCGTCGGTGCGAGGGCCCGCAGGGTCTGGCGCATGGCCGCGCCCTCGAGCTGGAACACGCCCACCGATTCGGCCCGCCGCAGCATCTCGAGCGTCGGCTCGTCGGCCAGGTCGACGGCGTCAATATCGGGGCGCTCCCCGGTGGCCGCTTGAATCAGGTCCAGGGCGCGCTCGATCACCGAAAGGTTGCGCAACCCCAAGAAGTCCATCTTGAGCAGCCCGAGCTCCTCGACCCCGTGCATCTCGTACTGGGTGACGATGGGAGCGTCCTCGGGGTCGCCTCCCGCGTCGGGCTTGCGCTGGATGGGCAGGTACTCGGTCAGTGGGTCGCGCGAGATCACCACGGCTGCCGCATGGATCCCGTCCTGGCGGCGTAGACCCTCGAGGCCCAGCGCGACATCGATGACCTCTTTGGCATCGGGGTCCGTCTCGTGCATGCCCCGCAGGTCGGCCGCGGCGGCGAAACCCTCCTCGTGCCCCTCGGTCTTGGTCAAACAGGCGTACAGCGGGGTGTCGCGGCCCATCACGAGCGGCGGCATCGCCTTGGCGATGCGGTCCCCCACGATGTAGGGCTTCCCCAGCACTCGCGCCGCGTCGCGCACGGCAGCCCGGGCTTTGATCGTCGAGAAGGTCACCACCTGCGCCACCCGGTCGCTGCCGTACTTCTCGGCGGCGTAGCGCATCACGTCGCTGCGGTACCGCTCGTCGAAGTCCATGTCGATGTCGGGCATCTGCTTGCGCCCCGGATTGAGGAAGCGCTCGAAGAGCAGGTCGTAGCGGATCGGGTCGAGATCCACGATGCGCAGGCAGTAGGCCACGCAACAGCCGGCGGCCGAGCCGCGCCCGGGGCCGACCCGGATCCCCGAGTCCCGGGCGAAGCGAATCAGGTCCCACACCACGAGGAAGTAGGCGGCGAAGCCCATTTTCCCGATGACGCCGAGCTCGTATTCCAGGCGTTCGACGACGTTGGCCGGAACGGAGCTGCCGTAGCGTTGGCGCGCTCCCTCCATGGTGAGGTGCCGCAGATAGGCGAGGGCCCGGTCCTCGTAGTCGTCGCCCGCGAATTCGGGGGGCACGGGGAACTCGGGCAGGCTGGGCTTGCCCAGCTCGATCTGCACGTCGGCCCGCTCGGCGATCAGCAGCGTGTTGTCACACGCCTCGGGCACCTCCGAGAAGAGGTGGCGCATCTCCCGGGCCGACTTGAGGTAGTGCTCGGTCCCCTGGAACTTGAACCGGTTGGTGTCCGACAACAGGGCGCCGGTCTGCACGCAGAGCAGCGCGTCGTGCGCCACGGCGTCCTCCCGGTGGGTGTAGTGGCTGTCGTTGGTGGCCAGCAACGGGGCGTCCAACCGCCGGGCGATCTCAATGAGTTGGGGGTTCGTGCGGTGCTGGTCGGCGAGGCCGTGGTCCTGCAGCTCGACGAAGAGGTTCTCGCGCCCGAAGATGTCCTGGAGTCGCGCGGCGCGCCGCTCGGCCTCCGCGGCATCGCCCGCCAGCAGGGCCTGGAGCACCACGCCCCCGAGGCAACCCGTCGTGGCGATGAGCCCGTCGTGATAGCGCTCGAGGAGCTCCCAGTCGACCCGCGGCTTGTAGTAGTAGCCCTCCAGGTAGGCCGCCGACGACAACTTCAGCAGGTTGCGGTAGCCCTCGACCGTCCCCGAGAGCAAGGTGAGGTGGTAGTAGAGCTTCTGCCCACCCTCGACGTCGCCCCCGGTGTCGTCCACCCTGCCGCGGCGCACCGGCCGCTCGTGGCGCGACTGGGCCGCCATGTAGGCCTCGGTCCCGATGATCGGGGTGATGCCCTGGGCCCGGCAGGCCTTGTAGAAGTCGAGGACCCCGTACATGTTGCCGTGATCGGTGATGCCCAGCGCCGGCTGCCCGTCGGCCACCGCGGCGGCCACCAGCTCGCCGATCCTGGCTGCGCCGTCGAGCATGGAGAACTCGGTGTGGGTGTGCAGATGCGTAAATGACCGCTCCGACACCGGCCTCCTTTCCAAGCGTGTACTTACAACCGTGTGATTCGATCGCGAACCCCGGACATTACCCCGCTCCCGGCCGCCTCGCTATCCCGTATCGCGTACCCGCAGGACCACCGTGTCGAGGGCCTTGTCGTGCAGGGTCTGGCGCTTGCCGTCCCAAAGCGGGTACAGCATGTCGATCACCCAGATGATGCCCAGGAAGATCGAGGCGAAACCCAGGAGGCGCAGGACTTGCTCGAGGATGGCCCGCCCGAAGGCCCGCCCATAGCCGAGCACCTGATGCGTCCCCTGGCGCACCACGCGCACCCCGACGGCCATCATCCCGACGGTCTGCCCCCTTGGGCCACCGCACAGGATCGTGGCGTAGGCGAGGAACCCGACCGCGGTGATGAGGACCGACAGCAAAGAAAAGGTCCGCCGTTGCGACACGCCGCTGCGCCGGGTGTGGAAGTGGATGGCCAGCACGTGCGTATGGCGGAACAGGATCGCCAGCACGATGATCACGGGAACGAAGATCACCGCATCGATGAGGTAACCCCCGAGCCGAATGCCCCAGGTGGCGTAGGGCGCACCTCCGGTTGCGCCGGCACCACCCGCATAGGGCGGCGGGTAACCCGCCTGCGGCGGGGGGTAGCCACCGCCCGGGGGGTACGTCGGCGGCCCCGATGAGGGCGGGGGCGGGGCGTTGCCCGGGAACGAAGGCGGTCCCCCGGCTGGCGCCGGAGAGGGCATCGCCGGCGGGTCCACGGGCGGCGGGGCCACGGGCGGTGCGGGCACTCGAGGCGCATCGCCCGGGAACGAAGGCGGCCCCTCGCCCGTTGGACCGGTGGTCTCCTCAGGCATCGCTGGATCCTCCTCGTGGGCTCGGAGAGATCATCTCAGACATCCGACCCGAATCGGTGGTTCCGGCTGCGCCGGCGCCCTCACAGATACGCGCCGGACCTGGTCCCCGAGCTCTCTCCTGCCTGCGGGAGCCCGCGCTGGCGGATCTCCTCGAGCTGCGCCCGGGCCGCCATCTGCTGGGACATCAGCGTGGCCTGGATGCCGTGGAACAGCCCTTCCAGCCAGCCCACCAGCTGGGCCTGGGCGATGCGCAGCTCGGATTCGCTGGGCGCATCGTCGTCGAAGGGCAGCGCCATGCGGTCGAGCTCGGCGACGAGGTCAGGCGAGAGTCCCTCCGAGAGGTCGTGGATCGACTGCTCGTAGATCTCGCGCAGGCGTGTGCGGCTCTTCTCGTCCAGCGGGGCCTGGCGCACCTCGTCGAGGAGTGTCTTGACCATCGAACCGATACGCAGGACCTTGGCCGGCTCCGACACGGACTCCTTGGGTGCGGGGCCGTCGCCGGCCGCGCCGTCGCCGCCTGCCGCTTCGGGACCTTGCCCCGCCCCGAGCACTTCGTCGGGGGCTACTGGTGTCGACTCATTCGCCATCTCTTGATACTGCCACCGGCAACACGGCGTCAGCGGGTAGGCCAGCTGAGCAGGGGGATCAGCATCTCGGCAGGGGTGAGAGAGCCGTGGCGGGCCAAGAGGCGCAGCTCGCCGGTGTCGGCCGGGTCCAAGAACGCGGTGGGCGTGAACGGCACCAACGCCACATCGCCCAGCCGTGACGAGACGGCGGCCGAGGGGACGCCCCCCAACCAACCCTCCTCGACGATCTGGGCCTTCGTCCGCACCCAGGCCACGTCGCCGTGGGCCTCTACGGCCGCCTCGGTCACCGCGTCCTGCGCCCCCGGGCGCACGTGGAGCCAGCGGAAGCGGCCCTCCCCCGAGATGAGCGTCACTCCCTCCATCACGTCGCCCCCCAGCACCTCGACGCTCTCGCCGACATCGACCTGCCCATGGTCCGCCGTGACCACGAGCACCGCTCCCGGCGGGAGCACACTCAGGACATCGGCCACGAGGCGGTCGGCGAAGCGGAGCTCGTCGTCGTAGTACGCACCCAGCCCGCGGGCGTGCGCCACCTTGTCGATCCCCTCGTAGTAGGCGTAGACGAACGGCGCACCGGACCCCACCAGGTCGCGCACACCGGTGACGAGCCCGGCCGAGGTGTGCCAGCTGAGCAGGTCGGAGTTGCCCAGGTGGGCGGCCGAGAACCCGGTCGTCCCGTAGTCGTAGCGGGTGATCACCGGCACCGGCCCAGGGGCACCGGGGAACAGCGGGCAGGGCTGGAACTCCAAGGGGTGGACCCGCTCTCGGGCGTCGACCCCGCCGAGCGTCCACAACAAGACGTTCAAGATGTCGCCCTCGTAGGCCACCCGGTACCCCACCATCCCGTGCTCCGCGGGAGCGCGGCCCGTGACCAGCGACGTCAACGCGCAGGCGGTCGTGCTCGGGGCCACGGTCGTGATGGGACCCCCGACCGCCGCGGCCAGCGTGGGTGCGCCAGCCCGGCGCTCCTCGAGCTGCTCCCAGCCCAGCCCATCGAGGACGAGGAGCACGATCTGGGCGGCGTCGGCCACCGGCGCCGGCATCCAGGCCGGCAGGGGCACAGAGCCATAGAGGTGCCCCAGCAACCCCGGGACCACCCCGGTCAGGCACGCCCCCCGGTAGTCGGGGAGGACCGGAGGGGCAACCTCGAGCGAGCGCACGCCGCCACACTACGGCCGCCCCACACCCCTCCTGGGACCGCGCGGCCGGTAGCATCGAGGCGTGAGGGTCTCGACACGTGGCGACTACGCCAGCCGGGCATTGCTCTCCCTTGCCCTGCACGGGGCCGAGACACCCACCTCGGTCCGGGACATCGCGCTGCGAACCGCCCTCCCCCAGCCCTACCTCGAGCAGATCCTGCTGGCCCTCAAGGGAGCGGGGCTGGTGCGCTCGAAGCGCGGGGTCGGAGGTGGCTACGTCCTCGCCCGCCTTCCCGAGGAGATCACGTTGGACCAGATCGTCTCCGCCGTCGACGGGCCGATCGCCGCGGGCGACTTCGGCGAGCCGCATGCGGACGGGGCCTGCGACCACGAGGGGCAGTGCGTGCTGCTCGCCGTATGGGCCGACGTCGGCGAGACCATCCGCACCCATCTCCAGTCCTACACCTTGGCCGACATGGTGGCCCGCGCCCAGGGCAACGTGGCGGCCCGGGCCTGACGGACCCGGAAGCAGACTGCCGAGAGGATCTACTCCTCGTCCGCGTCCGCGTCCGCGTCCGACGCCACGGCCAGATCTTCTCTGCCCGACGGCCCCAGCCGGCCCGGGTCCGGCACCACGTTCCAGTGGGACACGACGGCTGAGTCGTGCTCCCACCCGAGGGTGCTGAGGGTGCCCGTCGAGAGTGACAAGAGCCGGCCCGCCACAGCGGGGAGATCGAGCCATCGTGCCGCCAGCACCCTTAGGACATGCCCGTGGGCCACACAGAGCGTGTCGCCCTCGGCCTGTCGCGCCCGCGCGATGACCCGGTCCACCCGGCGGCCCACATCGGCCGCCCCCTCCCCGCCGGGGACGCCGTCGGTCCACAGGGACCATCCCGGTCGCTCGGCGCGTATCTGGGCCGTGGTCAGTCCTTCATAGGCGCCGTAGTCCCACTCGAGGAGGTCGGGCTCAGGTTCCCCCTCGAAGCCGGCAAGGATGCAGGTGTCGCGGGCCCGCACGAGCGGGCTGGTCAGCACCTGGGCGAAGGTCATGCTCCGCAGGGCCTCTCCGGCCACTCTGGCCTGCACACGACCCAGGTCGAGCAGCGGAATATCTGTCCGGCCGGTGTGTTGGCCACTGAGGGACCACTCGGTCGCACCGTGCCTGAGCAGCACCATGCGCGGGGTCATGCGAAGCAAGGCCACCACGCATGGGGTAGGGGGCGCAATTCGGGCCTGCCCGGTACCGGTCACACGTGCCCGGGATCGGTCACACCCACCGGGGATCGGTCACAGCCCCATGGAATGCTCGGGCCCGCACCGGTGTTGGACTACGAGGAATGTCAGATTCGCGGAAGGGCCCTCCGGGTACGGATACGAATAGCGACGAGAGATCGAGAGAGAGCGCACAGCGTCGGGAGACAAGCAGATGAAAAGCGCGGTGAGTACAACGGACACCCTTGGTTTGATGTTGAAGGACCTGGACCAGTTCCCCATGCCCGATCACGAGCAGCAGGTGGAACTGGCCAAGCGGGTCGCCGCGGGCGACGCCCTGGCCCGCAAGCAGATGGTTGCGGCCAACCTTCGGTTGGTCGTGCACTGGGCCAGGCGGTACCAGGATCGTGGAGTCGACATGGCCGACCTCGTACAGGAAGGCTCGTTCGGCCTGATGCGGGCCGTCGACAAGTTCGACTGGGAAAGAGGATTTCGCTTCTCGACCTACGCCACGTGGTGGATTCGGCAAGCCCTGCAACGCGCCGTCCAACAGCACGGTCGCACCATCCGGATCCCGCTCGAAGTGGGCGAGCACATCCAACGGCTCGAGCTGACCAAGGCCCAGCTGGCCACCACGCTCGGGCGCACGCCGACCAAGGCGGAGCTCGACGAGGCGACCGGCATGACGGCCGACCAGCGCTACGCGCTCGAGGACGTGGCCCGGGTCACGGCTTCCCTCGACCAGCCGGCCGCGTCCGAGTCGGCCACGACGCTGGGCGAGCTGGTGGCGCCGGACGAGTCGGACTTCGTGGGCGACGTCGAGCAGACGATGGTCTACGACCGGGTGCGCGAGGCTGTCGAGAAGCTGCCCGATCTCCAGCGCGACGTGCTGCGGCTGCGCTTCGGCTTCGGGGGTGACTCCCCGGCCTCCCTGCAGTCCACGGCCGAGCGCCTAGGGGTCGGTGTGCGCCGAGTCCGGCGCGCCGAGGAGGAGGCGCTTGCTGCCCTCTCCTTCGATGCCGATGTCCTCGGCGTGCACCAGGCCGCCTAAGAACGACGACAGGTCCGCCGGGAGCGGGGCGGAGAACTCCATGTGCTCCCCGCCGTCCGGATGGCTGAAGCCCAGCGCGAAGGCGTGGAGGAAGAATCGGCCGGGGCCCAGTGCCCTCTCGGGCGTTCCATAGCGTGCATCGCCGACCACCGGGTGCCCGATGGCCGCCATGTGCACCCGGATCTGGTGGGTCCGCCCGCTCTGCAGGCTGAGCTCTACCAAGGTGGTCGGTCGGGGCGTGAAGCGCCGTTCGACGACGGTGTACGCCGTGCGCGCCGATCGGCCCCCCGCCGCGACCGCCATCTTCGTCGGCGTACGGGTCGAGCGCCCGATGGGGGCATCGATCTCACCGCGGTCGTCGGCCACCGTCCCTTCGACCAGTGCCAGGTACCGGCGCTGCATGCTGCGGTCGGCCAGCTGGGCCACCAGGGCACGGTAGGCGGGCTCCGTACGGGCCACGGCCAGGAGGCCTGAGGTGCCCTTGTCGAGACGGTGGACGATGCCCGGTCGGTCGGCCGCGCACACACCGGACGCCACCAGGGCAGCGACATCGGGGAAGCGCGCCAGTAGCCCACCCACCAGGGTTCCCCGCTGGTGGCCGGCACCAGGGTGCACCACCAGACCGGCCGGCTTGTCCACCACCGCCACGTGGGCATCGGCGTGGACGACCCGGAACTCCACGCCGGCTTCGGGCTCCACCTCGTCGCTGCCGGGGGCCGGCAGGCTGATGGTGAGCGTGGCGCCGTCGCGCAGCACGTGGCGCCCCACCGACACCGCCACCCCGTCGACCAGGACCCTGCCCGAGGCGACGAGACCGGAGGCGGCGGTGCGCGACACGTTCGCCAGCATGGCCACGGCCCGATCGATCCGGACGCCGGCCAGGAGTGACGGCACCTCGACGACCAGGACGCCCTCGGGCCCCAGCACGCCGTCGGGCCCCGGCGCGCTCATGACCCCGCGCCGGCCCGCTGGTCGAAGAGCAGCACTGCAGCCAGGAAGACCGCCCCCACGGTGATGCAGGCGTCGGCCACGTTGAACGTCGGCCAGTGGCTCAGCGTGACGTAGTCGGCCACCAGGCCATGATGGCCGCTGGCCACCCGCTCACTCAGGTTCCCGACCCCACCGCCGAGCACCAGACCCGCGCCGACGGCCTGGCCCACGGTGCGCACGCGCCACACCAGGATCGCGAGCACGACGACGCCGGCGCCGAGCAGCACCGTGACCAAGGTGGCCCGCCCGCTAAAAAGGCTGAAGGCCAGGCCGGAATTGAACTGCAGGGCCAGGCCAAAGGGACCCCACACATGGACCACCCGATGCAGATGGTCCTCGACCAGTGACGTCGTCACCCGGTCGGCCACCAGGACCACGGCGGCCAGCCCGTAGGCGAGCACTCGGGGCCGGGCGCTCCTGCCCCGGGTCAGCGGCGCGACAGTCCCCCGCTCTTGCACGCCACGCACAGCCGGGCGTAGGGAAGGGCCCGTAGGCGGGGCTTGGGGATCGGTTGGAAGCATCGCTCGCAGTACCCGTACGTCTTGTCGGCGACCCGCAGTTGCGCGTCGTCGATCTCCTCCACGGCCAGCGCGGCCTGGCCGGAGAGCGCCAGGTTGCGCTCCCGGTCGACGGTGACGGTCCCGCCCTCTCCGGACTCCTCGTCGAACTGCACGTCACCGGGCTCGCGCTCCAGGGCTAGTGAGTCGGCCTCGGCACGCAGGGAAGTGGCCTGCTCCTGGTAGATCGCCCGCTCCTCGAGAAGCAGCGCGCTGATCTCTTCGAGAAACTTCACGTCCTTGGCGTACGGACCGGTTTTGGGCCGCACAGGGGCGGGCGGCTTGGGCTTGGGCGTGAACGTGGTCCGGGGCGGCGCCGGTGGCGCCAGCGCATCCTCTTTGGCGCCCTTGGGCACGGGCGCAGCGCCCTTGCCGGCCGCCGGCCCGGCCTTGGCCGAGCCGGCCGCAGCCTTGCTGGCGCCGCTCGGGGCTTTGGCCGCGGGCACGGCCTTCTTGGCCGGTGCCGCCTTCTTGGTCGGTGGGGTCGTCTTCTTCGCCGCCGGCGTCGCCTTCTTGGCGGCCGGCGTTACCGTCTTCGTGATGGTGGTTCCCTTCTTCGCTATCGGAGCACTCTTGGCGGCCGCGGGGGCCTTGTTGGCCGGGCGGACGACTTTGGCCGGAACGGACTTCTTCGCCGGGACGGACTTCTTGGCTGGCAGTGCGGCCCTCGCGGTCGCGCCCTTCTTCGCCGGTGCGGCCTTTTTGGCCGTCGGCGGGCGCGGAGCAGACACCTTCTTGGCAGCGATGACATTGCTCGCTGGGCTCATCACTTGTCCTCCTTCGCTGCCATGTAGCCGGCCGGTCCCCTCACGACAAACGCGCTGAGGGAGCGGGTGACCATAGCGGACCACAGCGAAGGCGGGCAATAGCTCCCCACTTCGATTTTGGGCGAGTCGGACGCCTTAGGTCGAGTGGGGCGTCCCCGGTGCCGTGTTGTTCGTCACCGTCTGCAGGTTCAGTGTAGGCGCCTCGACGTCACTGAGCGTCTCGGCGGGAGCCTTGGTAGCGGGCGACGAGGCCGGAGCCGGAGCCGGAGTCGCTGGCGCGGCCGCGGGAGCTGTCACGGTGGCGAGGGGGGCAGGGTCCGTCGAGGGTCCCACGCCCATGAGCGAATTGGCCGGCTGCACATTTTCGTCGACCCATTTGAGGATCTCGGTGAGCGCGTCCCGCAGGCGATTGCGCTCGGACTCAAGGTGCCGGGCCATGCTCTCGACGTCGGCGGCCAACTCGTTGCGGGTCAATTCGAGACGCGTCACCTCGTCGCGCACCTGCTTCTGCGAGTCCGCCTGGAGCGTCCGCGCTGCCTCCTCGGCCCGTGCCACCGCGGAGCGGGCCCTTTCCTCGGCCTGCGCCACTGTGCTGGCCGCTTCGGCCTCGCTCTCGCGCTTTATCTGGTCGACGAACTTCTGCGCCAATATCAACGTCCGCTGCAGCGTCTCGTCGGAGGGTGCAACTTCGAGCGCGGCCGGAGCAGTGGCCGCCACCGGCGCGGGTTCCTCCACCGGCGCGCTGCGCTTCTCCCGCTCCAACAGGCTGATGCGGTCGCCCGCCTGGCGCAGGCGCTCATTCAGCTGGCGCACGTTTTCCTGGAGGGCTTCCGCCTCCTGGGCGGCCCGGTCGAGGTACTCGTCGACCTCGTCGACGTTGTAACCCTTGAGACCGAGGCGAAACTCGACGGTGCGGAGCGTGTCGAGAATGGATGTGGCGGCCGGGGAACTGTCCATGGAGGGCGAGTCTAACCCCCTCCCTCTGCTGCGCTGGGACCTTTCAGCGCTCGAGCAGCGGGACCAGGATGAACTGCGCCACCAGAATGACGACGAGGAATGAGATGTCCAGCCCACCCATGGGCCGGATGATCCGTCGCACCGGCCGTAACACGGGTTCCGTGGCGCGGATGAGAAATATCTGCACGCGGCCCATGGCCGTGCCGGGCTGGATCCGGAACCAACTCAAGAGGGCCATCGGGAGCATGATGAGATAGATGTAGGCCTGGATCAGCCAGGCAACAACATGAAATAGATTCACTACGTGCCGACAGTAGTCCGATCAGTCGCGTCCGAAGCCGCGCTCCACCAGTCGCTGGCGCTCCTCGTCGGAGACCTTGACGTTGGTCGGGGCCAGCAAGAACACCTGGTCGGCCACCTTCTCCATCTCCCCGCTGAGGGCGTAGGTCACCCCGCTGCAGAAATCGATCATCCGGCGCTGAAGGTCGCGGTCGGCCATCTGGAGGTTCACGATCACGGGACGGTTGTCCTTCAGCCGGTCGGCGATGTCCTTGGCGTCGCCGAACCGCGAGGGAGCGACCACGTGCACCCGCGCCGAAGTGGCGCCGAGCGCCGTTTCGACCGGTACCGGGCGCACGCCCGAAGGGCGCGCCACCGGGCTCGGCTGCACCCTGGACTGGCTGGGAGTGGCGGATTCCCGGGGGATCATGGTGCGGATGCGGCTCACACCGCCCCCGTAATCCTCGGGATGCTCGTGCTCGGCTACGCGGGGTTCGACGCGCGCTGATGCGCTGAAGGCGCGGGGCGCGCGGTCCTCCAGATCGTCGTACTCGTCGTACTCGTCATCGAGTAGCCCGAGGTAGACCATTGTCTTCTTCATGAACGAGGGTGCCATAACTTCTCCTGTTCCGGCACAGCGTAGTGCCTGCTCGGCAGGGCGTCCCGGACTACTCGCCGGCCCCGATCGGCGGTCGCTCCCCGAAAAGGGCACGTCCTATCCGCACCATGGTGGACCCCGCCGCCACCGCCGACTCGAGGTCGTCGCTCATCCCCATGGACCGTTCCGGCAGGCCCAGAGCGTCCGCCACCTGGCCCACGACCCGGAAGGCCGCGGCGGCCGCGGTGGCCTCCGGGGGCGCCACGGTCATCAGCCCCTCCACCCGTAGATCGAGGGCCGAGAGCGAACGGGCCAGCGGCTCCACCTCTTCGGGGGCGCAACCGTTGCGCCCGGGCACGCCGCTGGTGTCGACCTGGATCAGCACCCGGGCCCCGGGCGCGTGCCGCGCGATGGACTGCCCCTCGATCGGCCGCGCCACCGACTGCCACACGTCGACCAGCGGCGCCAACGCGTTCACCTTGTTGCGCTGGACGGCGCCGAGGAAGTGCCAGTGCGTTCCCGCCGGTCCGGGCGCCTTGGTGCGTAGCTCCGCCGCGTAGTTCTCACCCACATCGCGCAAGCCGGCGGAGCGGGCGGCCGTCACGGCCTCGGGGCCGAATCCCTTGGTGACGGCGATGACCCGGACCGTCTCGGGATCGCCACCGGCCCGTGCGATGCGCTGGCGCACATGAGCCAGGCGCGCCGCCACCTCCCCGTCAGCGAAGGAAGGAGGGCACGTCGAAATCGTCGTCACCCAGATCGAACTCGTCGTCGGTGCTGGTCGAGTCGGCGAAGATGTCCACCGTCTCGGACGTGCCGGAGAACAGGGACGGCGGCCGCTCGCTGTTGGCCGGGCGAGCGCCGTCCTCCCAGCGCTCGAACCCCGCCGCGATGACCGTCACGCGCACTTCGTCGCCCATGTTGTCGTCGATGACGGCGCCGAAGATGATGTTGGCGTCGGGGTGGGCCACGCCGTGGATGATCTCCGCCGCCTCGTTCACCTCGAACAGCCCGAGGTCGGACCCCCCGGCGATATTGAGGAGTATGCCGCGGGCTCCCTCGATGGATGCCTCGAGCAGCGGGCTGGTGATGGCGGCGCGGGCCGCGTTGGCCGCGCGGCCCTCCCCGATGGATGCGCCGATGCCCATGATCGCCGTTCCCGCGTTGGTCATCACCATCTTCACGTCGGCGAAGTCGGTGTTGATGAGGCCGGGCACCGTGATGAGGTCAGTGATACCCCGCACGCCCTGGAGCAGGACCTCGTCCGCCATCTTGAAAGCGTTGACCATGCTGGTCTTGTCGTTCGAGACGGTGAGCAGGCGGTCGTTGGGGATGACGATGAGGGTGTCGACCTTCTCCTTGAGGAGCTGGATACCCTTCTCGGCCTGCATGGCCCGTCGGCGTCCCTCGAACGTGAAGGGGCGCGTCACAACCCCGATGGTGAGCGCACCCAGGCCCTTGGCAATCTCGGCCACCACCGGTGCGGCACCCGTCCCCGTCCCGCCGCCCTTGCCGGCGGTGATGAAGACCATGTCGGAGCCCTGGAGCGCCTCTTCGATGTCGGCGCGGTGCTCTTCGGCCGCCTGGCGCCCCACCTCTGGATCACTCCCCGCACCAAGGCCCCGGGTCAACTGGCGGCCGATGTCCAGCTTCAAATCGGCGTCGCTCATCAAAAGGGCCTGCGCGTCAGTGTTGGCGGCGATGAACTCCACGTTGCGCAACCCCGCGTCGATCATGCGATTGACGGCGTTCACCCCACCGCCACCGATCCCGACCACCTTTATGACGGCCAGGTAGTTGCCTTGGGATGGAACGGTCGTCATGAACTCCCTCGTATTCGGGTCGATCGCCGACCAATCACTCTTTGGGTAGCCCCACCATGAGTCACCACGCCGCTCCTACCTCGTAATCCCTCATCCTCTTGGGAAGGTTGACGTTCACAGAGCGGCAACGTAGCCCACCATACGGGGGCGTGTTCGTGGCGGTCAAGCACTCGCCGTCACCCTTCAGTCACCGTCGGGGCCGTCGGCACACTGACGTCGATGACGTCACCGGCGTGCAGGGAGGCCCCGGCCAACAGGGCACTCACGTCCTCGTATTTGGCGTCGAGCTGTGAAGCCGTCCCAACGTTGACCAACAGGGGGGTCGTCAAACTCAGCTGCACCCAACCACCCGGCTCGACATGGACGGCACTCACCTGAGCCCGGAAGGAGGCCGGCAAGGTGTCCGCCACCTGCACCCCCGGTTGGTCGAGTGGGCCCAGGAGGCTGCCGAGCGCGCCGGGCGGCTGGGGACCCGTCACCACGACGAGCCCCGGCGGGCGGGTGGCGACCACCGTGAGGACCCTCCCGGTCGTGCTCAGCTCCGCCCATTGCCCGGCCGTCGTGCTCGTGACCAGCGCCGGCAACCGCTCGGTCACCACGATGCGCACCCCATCGGGCCAGTGGACGGCGACCGAGGCCGACCGCACCCAGGGCAGCTGCTCGATCCCGTGCACCATCGAGCCGGTGTCGACATCGAGCAGGGGCGGATGGTCCGCCACCCCGGCGGCGGCCACGACCTGTGCCGCGGTCTCGTGCACGGCGCCCACCACGGTGATCGAGCGGGCCGAGAACAACGAGGAGTGCAGGAGCGCCCATCCGCCGACCACCGCGACGGTCACGACGGCCAGCGCCCCGACGAGGCGTAGGCGGCGGCGACCCAGCTGGCGGGTGATCTCGGTCCGCCGGGCCGAGATACGCGGATCCATGCCCGCCGGCGGGCTGCCCTGGGGCTGCGAGGGACCGCTCACCCCGGCCGGGTCCCGGTGCGGGTGGGTCTCACTGCCCCGCCTCTGGGGTCACGTCGCCGCTCACCGCGCCAGTCTCCCCTCCCCTGAAGCCCAACAGGCGGACCTCGGCCACCAGCGCAACCCCGCAGCACTCCAGGACAGCGGCGCGCACGTGCTCCATGAGGGCNNGCCTGGATGAAATTGGCGTGCTTCTCGGAGACGTGTGCCGTGCCCACGCGGAATCCCTTGAGGCCCGCCTCCTCGATCAGCCGTCCGGCCGAGTCGCCCGGCGGGTTGGTGAAGACCGACCCCGCATTGGACCCTCCAGGCTGGTGCGCCCGCCGCCAACGGACGATGGACGACACTTCGGCCTGCTCTGCGGCGGTCTCGCCCCTGGTCACCCCCAGCTCGGCCGCCACCACCACCTGAGAAGCGGTGAGCGCTGACGACCGGTAGCCGTAGCGCAACGCTTCGGCATCATCAGTGCCCTCCGCGCCGTGGAGGAGATCGACCCAGGTGTAGCGCAGCAGGCACCCGGCCATCTCCGACCCGTGCCCGCCGGCGTTCATGCGCACGGCACCGCCCACCGTGCCGGGCACCCCGACGGCCCAGGACAGTCCGGACCAGCCGGCGTCCGCCGCCTGGCGGGCCACGACGGGGAGCGGTGCCGACCCTCCGGCGCTGACCACGAACGGCGGCGCACCCTCCGGGGCGGGAGCGGGCAGACGCACCGCGTTGAACCCGTTGCCCAGGCGGACCGCCACCCCGTCGAATCCGGCGTCTGCGACCAGGAGGTTCGAGCCCCGGCCCACCACGCACACCGGCACCTCGCTGCCGAGGAGGGCGTGACGGAGCGCACGCAGGTCGTCGGGCCCGTCCACCTCCACGAAGAGCGCGGCGGGTCCCCCCACCCCGTACGTCGTCAAGGGGCCCAGGGGCAGGTGGCGCGCCGCCCGCGGGCCCAGCTCGTCCGCCAACGCGTCGAAACGGGCGCGCAGCGCGCTCGAGGTCACCACCGGGGCGACTCCAGCAATTCGTCAGGCAGCGCGGTCAGGTCCCCTGCGCCCAGCGTCAGGCACAAATCGCCCGGGCGCAGCATCGACCCGACGACCTGGCGCAGCTCTTCCCAGCTTGGTGCGTAGACCACGGGCAGCCGCTGGTCCAGGCTGCGCACGGCATCGGCCACCAGGAGCCCCGAGATGCCCGGCACCGGCGCCTCGCCCGCCCCGTACACATCGGTCACCACCAGGGCGTCGGCATCGGCGAACGCCTCGCCGAACTGCTGCGCCAGCTCAGCGGTGCGGGAATAGCGATGCGGCTGGAAGACGGCCACGATGCGGGACCAACCCCCCGACTTGGCCGTGGCCAGGGCGGCCCGGACGGCGAAGGGGAGGTGGGCGTAGTCGTCGACGAAGGTCACGCCGTTGGCCTCCCCTCGGAACTCGAAGCGCCGGGTCACGCCGGCGAACCGGGCCAGGGCAGCAGCCGCCACGGGGAACTCCACCCCCACCTGCAGCGCCAGCACCACGGCCAGGGCGGCGTTGCGGGCATTGTGCAGACCGGGCACCCCGAGCGTGAGCGTGCCCAGCGTGCCCTCGGGGCCGCGGAGCGAGAAGGACACCGAGCTCCGGCTCAAAGCGATGTCCGACATGGCGTACTCGGCACCCGCATCCGTGCCCACGCGCAGCGAACCATGCGCGCGCCCGATCGCGGCCGCCTCGACGTCGTCCGCCGACACCACCGACCCGGCGGACGCCTGGGCGACGAACTCGTCGAACGCGGCCCGGAGCCGCCCAAACGTCCCGTAGTGGTCGAGATGGTCAGACTCCACGTTGGTCAAAAGAGCCCAGTCGGGGCGCAGCTCCACGAATGTGCCGAAGCTCTCATCGGCCTCCACCACGAGCCACTCGCCGACGTCCCACACCGCGTTGGTGCCGACCTCGTTGACATCGGCACCGATGAGGAAGGAGGGGTGGAGACCGGCCTCGATCAATATGAGGGACAGCATCGATGCCGTTGTCGTCTTGCCTTTTGTGCCCGCCACCGCCAGGCAGCGACGGGTGGCGCAGATGGCGGCCAGCATGCCGGACCGGGGAATGACGAGGGCTCCGTCTCGTGCCGCGGCGGTGATCTCAGGGTTGGAGAGGGCCACGGCCGGGGAGAAGGTCACGGCATCGACCTGGCCCACGTTGTCCGCCCGGTGCCCGACCGCCACCGCGATGCCATGGGACCGCAGGCGGACCGCAACCGGCGAGTCCTTGAGATCCGAGCCCGACACGACGTGGCCCATGGCGCGCAGGACCAGTGCGATGGCGCTCATGCCGGCACCGCCGATCCCGACGATATGGATCCGACGGGGCAAACGCAGGTCCAGCGCGACAGCGCGGTCGGCGGGCTCAGCGGGCATGGGCATCCACCAGTTCTGCGACACGCGCCGCCGCGTCGGGATGGCCGAGCTCCCGTGCTGCCGCGCCCATCGCGGCCAGGCGGCCGGCATCGGCCAAGAGCGCCGTCAGCTCGGAGTCCAGTCGCTCGGCGCTGCACTCGTCATCGGGGACCATGATCGCCGCCCCGGCGGCCACGAGCGCCTGGGCGTTGCGCGTCTGATGGTCACGGGGCGCCCCGGGGAGAGGGACCAGCACCGACGGAACCCCGGACACCAGCAGCTCGGCCACCGTCATGGCGCCAGCGCGGCACACGCACAGGTCGGCTGCCCGGTAGACCTCTGCCATCCGCTCCTCGAAGGGCACCACCTGATAATGCAGCCCCGCACCCGCCGGTGGGTGGTCGAGGTCGCCCGGTCCCGGCCGGGCGAACCGCGCGTAGTCGCGCCGACCGGCCACGTGGTAGAGCGAAAGCCCTGCTCTGTCGGCCCAACGATCGGCCAGTCCAGCCACCGCCGTGTTGATGCGAAGGGCCCCCAAGGAGCCCCCGACCGCTGCCACGGCGCGACCGTCCCGGGGCAGCCCGAGAAGCCCCTTGGCCTCCTGCCTGCCCTCGGGAGATCTGTCCAGCGTGCGCAGCGCAGGGAGGACCGGCGTGCCGGTGACGTGCGCCCGGGGCAGGTCGGTCCCGGGAAAAGCCACCGCGTTGACGGCGGCGAAACGGCCGAGGAGGGCGTTGACGGCTCCAGGCACGGCATCGGTGTTCACGAGGACCATCGGGACCCGCGTGAGCACGGCGGCCACCCCGGCGGGGAAGCTGGCGTAGCCGCCGACCACCACGACGACCCGGGGCCGGCGGCGCAGGAACGATCCCAGCGCCATGGCGGTGGCTCGCAACAGCCCGATCCCCGCGCCGGCGTTGGCCCACAAGGCGCGCGGCTGCAGGCTCCGGCGGATGCCCCGACCGGGCAGCAGGGTGAACGGGAATTCGAGCGCGGGCCAGGCGATTGCCTCCTGGCCCCGGCGCGAGCCATAGAGCTCAATGGATCCGGCGGCGTGCCCGCGCGCCACGAGCGCCCGGGCGATCTGCAGTGACGGCACGACGTGACCTCCGGTCCCGCCGCCGGCAATCACGATGCCGCGCCCTTTCGTCACCGACCTCGCCGGTGGGCGGACGGGGTGCGCGTCATGGGCCGCGCCCGGCCGCCACGTGGCACTTCGATCAAGCCGGGCGGTCCGGCGCCACGCTCTTGGCGGGCGATGTTGATCAAGATCCCGGCCGCGATCAGGGTGATGACGAGGGAAGACCCCCCATAGGAGATGAACGGCAGGGGTATCCCGGTCACGGGCAGGACGCCCACGACCGCACCGATGTTGATGACCGTCTCGCTGGCCAGCCAGGCGACCAGACCCACCGCCAGGAGGCCCCCGAAGCGATCCGGCGACCGTGTGGCGGCGCGGATCCCGAACCAGACGAAGACGCCGAGGAGCACCAGCACCAGTGCGGCGCCGATGAAGCCGAGCTCCTCCCCTATGACGGAGAAGATGAAGTCGGTCTGGGCATTGGGGAGGAAGCCCCACTGTTGCTGCCCCCCACCGAGACCGGCGCCGACCAGATGGCCCGAGCCCAGCCCGATCAGGGACTGGACCACCTGGTAGCCCGATCCGGACCCGTGGGCGGCGGGATCGAAGAAGGAGAGGAGACGTTCCCGCCGGTACGGCGACGCCACGGCCACGACCACGCCCACGCCGGCGAGGAAGGTGAGGATCTTGAACAACGGCCCCAGACGCACCCCGGAGACGAAGAGCAGCGACAAGGCGATGCACGCCATGACCATCGCCGTGCCGAGGTCGGGCTGGGCCACGATGAGCACGCCGGCGCCGGCCGTGACCAAGAGGAGCGGCCCGAGGATGCGGCGGTCCGTCGCCCCTTCGTCGAGCCGGCGGGCGATGAGATCGGCCGCGAACACCGCCAGTGCCAACTTCATCAGTTCGGAGGGCTGGAGCCGGAACTGGCCGAACCCCACCCACCGACTCGAACCCTGGGCGCGCACGCCGAGCCCTGGTACCAGGACCACGAGCAGCAGGGCAAAGGTCACGAGCAGGAGGAGCGGGCTAAAGCGGCGAAGCTTGCGGTAGTCCACCCGCACGGCGGCGCCGAACGCGATCACCCCCACCGCCATCCACATGCACTCGCGGAGCAGGATCGCCCACGGGCTCCCATACAGCGAAATGGACACCACCGAAGAGGCGGAGCCGACCATCACCAAACCGATCACGCACAAGAGGGCCACCGCGACGGCCAGGACGGTGGCGGTCGGCAACTCGTGGATCGTTGCCACCAGTCCCGCAGTACGCGGCCCCCTCGCCCTCTTCGGCGGTGCCTTGGTGTGCGGCCTCGCCTCGCGCTCGGTTGGCGGAGCCACGAGGCCGCGCACTCGGCGCGGCGCTGTGGGGTTGGCAGTGGCGTTGGCCGGTGTCATGCCAGCGACCTCGCGGACCCGCGCGCGCAACAGCAGTCCGACACCCGACACATGCCCCTAGTTTCGCCCATGGCGTGCCGGGAGTGGTGGAGCGTCCTCACGTGAATTTCGCCACGGAGAGGAAGTCGGCGTAGAAGATCCCGAGCCCGACGGCGACAAAGAGGCCGCCCAGGACCCAGAAGCGGACGATCACCGTCGTCTCGGGCCACCCGCCGAGCTCGAAGTGATGGTGGATAGGGGCCATGCGGAAAATGCGGCGATGGAAAACGCGGAAGCTCACGACCTGCGCGATTACCGAAAGGGTCTCCATGACGAAGAGGCCGCCGATGATCGGCAGCAAGAGGTCCAGATTCAACAACAGGCAGAGCGCTGCCAACCCGGCTCCTATCGCCAAGGAACCGGTGTCGCCCATGATGATCTTGGCCGGCGCGGCGTTCCACCAAAGGAACCCGATGCACGAGCCCGCCATGGCGACGGCAACCAACGACAGATCGATGGCCGAGGCGGGAAGGACGTGGTAGATGCTCTGGTGCCGGAAGATCCAGTAGCCCATGATCGCCAGCACGGCGAAGCAGAAAGTCGATGAACCGGCCGCCAGGCCGTCGACCCCGTCGGTGATGTTCACGGCATTCGACGTCCCGACCATGACCAGCACGGCAAACACGACCCAGCCGACCTGTCCCAACCCGATGCCCGGAACGGTGACGCGGGTAAACGACAGCGCCGTGGAGGTGTGGGCCCAGTGCACGGCGAGCTCGGCGAACAACACGGCACAGGCAACCTGGGCGGAGAACTTCGCCCGCTTGTTCAAACCCAGGCTCCGCTGATGGCGCACCTTGATCCAGTCGTCCAGGAAGCCGATGAGGCCGAATGTCACGACGGCCAGGATCGCCAGGTACCCCGTGCGCGAGAACCGGACCTGCGTGCCGAAGTGACCGATGGCGTACCCGAGAACCACGCCGCAGACGATGGCCAGGCCGCCCATTGTGGGCGTTCCGGCCTTGACGCTGTGGCTCGCCGGGCCATCCGTGCGGATGGGCTGCCCGATGCCCTGGCTGCGGAGCCAGCGCAAAAGGACCGGGGTGGCGAGAATGCTCACCCACAGGGCAATCCCTCCTGAGTCACCCAGCCCGAGCACGGGCTAGGCGCCTTCGGGGGGGGCCTCGGCGGGCGGCGGCGCAATCCATTTGGCCGGGTCGGGATATCGGCCCGAGAGCAACCGGCGCGCCTCAACGACGTCGTCGAACGGCAGTCTCCGACCGCCCACCTCCTGGTAGGTCTCGTGGCCCTTGCCGGCGATGACGACCACGTCCCCGGGCCGGGCATCCGCCAGCGCACCGGCAATGGCGAGCCGCCGATCAGGCTCGACGACGTAGCTCGTAGGTTCCGGCGTTTCCGAGACGATCCCGGCCCGCACCTCTTCGATGATGGCGAGCGGATCTTCATCGCGGGGGTTGTCCGAGGTCAGGATGGCCACATCACTCAGGCGCGCCGCCACGCGCCCCATCTTCGGCCGCTTGGCCCGGTCCCGGTTTCCCCCGCATCCGAACACGGCCAGCACCCTGCCCTGTTCTGCCAGGGCCCGGGCCTCCCGCAGGAGCACCTCGAGCCCTGCCGGCGTATGCGCATAGTCGACGATCACGGTGAACGGCGGAGAACCGTCTTCGGCCTGGTGCTGGCGGGGCGGTGCGGCAATGACCTGGAACCGGCCCGGCGGGGATGAGACCGAAGGGAAGGCGCGCGCCACGTCTGACGCCTCGAGCCCCAACGCCAGCGCCGTTTCGGCGGCCAACAAGGCGTTGTCCACGTTGATCGCGCCGGTCATCGGTGTGGTGACCCGTTGGCCGCGCCACGTGAATTGCGTACGCCCAGGCTGCAGCACTATGTCACTGGCATCGCCGTGCCGCACAGCGACCATTGGAATGCGCGCCTCGCGCAGCAGTCGTTGGCCCCAGCGATCATCGGCGCTGACCACCCCGCGCAATGCATGCTCGGGGCTGAAGAGCGAGCTCTTGGCCTCGAAGTACGCCTCCATCGTGCCGTGGTAGTCGAGGTGATCGTGGCTGAGGTTGGTGAAGACGGCGACATCGAAATGGATGCCCTCCACCCGTGACTGCACCAGCGCGTGGCTCGAAACCTCCATGGCCACCGCATGGCGGAGGCCGTCGGCGCGCTGATGGTCCCGCACCCCGGCCAGCACACGCTGCACCTCGGGGGCCTCGGGCGTCGTGCGGGCCCCCGAGAGAGTGCCCATGACATTGGTGGGTCGCCCGGTGGCTTGCAGCAGATCACCCAGCAGATGGGTCACCGTCGTCTTTCCGTTCGTCCCGGTCACGCCGATCATCAGGAGGTCCCGGGACGGATGCCCGTAGAACGCTGCCGCCAGGCGGGCCATGGCGGGTCGCATGGTGCCCGGGGCAACCAGGGCCTGGACCACGGGCCGGCCGAGCAGCTCGGGGACGAGGTGTTCGCACAACAGCCCCACCGCTCCCCGAGCCACGGCATCTGTCGCGAACGCGTGGCCGTCGCTCCATTGCCCGGGCACGCAGCAGAACAGGTCCCCGGGCACCACCCGCCGGCTGTCATGGGCGATGCCACTGATATCCACCGCGGCGGGATCCCCCGCAGTCTCGATGACCTCTATATCGTCGAAGAGAAGGTTCATCTGCACGGTTCGCACGGTCGCCGCCACAGCGAAGGAGGCACGGGAGCTCCGTGCCTCCCGCCATCGGCCCGCAGATGGTAGCGGGTCATGTGATGTCTTGCGCTTGGCTGCTCGCGGGCGTCGTCGAGGCGGTCGCCCCTTGCGTCGCCGCCCCGGGCGTGGTGGGAATGTCGTAGCGGTGGAGCGCGTAGCTCATGATCTGCGAGAAGACCGGCGCGGCTACCGTTCCCCCGAAGATCGGCGTGGGACGGTCGAGGACGACGATCGTGGAAAAGGTCGGGTTCACCGCCGGGGCGAACCCGACGAACGAGGCCATGTACGCGCCGACGGTGTAGGCGTCCTTGCCGGTCGTCGGTATCTGGGCCGTACCGGTCTTTCCCGCCACGGTGTACCCGGGCACGATCGCGCTGGTCCCCGTTCCGCTCGACACCACTTGCTCGAGCATGGACGTGAGCTCGGAGTCGACCTCGGGTGAGAACACCCGATGGGTCGGAGAGGCCGGGGTCTTGTTCACCGTGCCAGAGGGGTTGACCGTGGCCTGGACCAGCTCAGGCTGGACGAATGTGCCGCCGTTGGCCACCGCGTTGTAGGCATCGAGGACCTGGAGGGCATTCACGGCGTCGACCTGCCCGATCGGCAATGAGACCATGTCCGTCGGCTCCCATTGCGCGGCGGTGGCCACGAGGCCGGCCGACTCTCCCGGGAAGTCGAGTCCGGTCGGCGTGCCGAATCCGAGGTTGCCGACCTGTGCGAGCAGGCGCTGCTCCCCCAATCCCTGCGCGATTATCGATGTGCCGATGTTGGAGGATTGGGCCAGGATCTGCGTTGCCGTGAGGTGCTCCGTCGGGTGCGGATCGGCATCGTGGAAGAGGGAGCCATCCAGCGTCATCTGGTCGGGAACGGTGAAGATGGAGTTCGGGTTGATGAGGCCGTCCTGGAGCGCAGCCGAGAACGTCACGAGCTTGAAGACCGATCCCGGCTCGTACAACTGGGTCACCGCATAGTTGTTGGGTGCTTCGTTGACTGCGTCCTTAGGTCCGATCGGGATCACGCCGCCGGAGGCATCCGACGAGGCGGGAGGCGTGGGGGTCACGGGCGCCTTGGGGTGGGTCGAGACCAGATTGGCCATGGAGAGGATCTGGCCTGTCTTCACGTCCATGACGATGGCCGTTCCGCTCAGTGCCTGGGAGGATTCGACGGCTTGCGCCAGAGCTTGTTCCGTCTCGTACTGCAACTGCGTATCGAGAGTGAGCTCAATTCCCTGACCCGCCCTGCTCGAGACGAGGGAGGTGACGTCGGACTGTGGGAGCGACACCCCCGAAGGAGACTGGACGAGCGTCTCTTTGCCGGGTGTCCCCGCCAGCAATCCGTTGTACGCGTACTCGAGCCCCGCAGCGCCGCCGGTGCTGTTGGTGAAGCCCAACACGGGCTCGGCGAGATTCGCATTCGTCACCACCCGCCGGGAGGTGTCCGCCAGGGTGATCCCGGGGAAAGCGTCGGCCAAGACCTTCCTGCCCGTACTCTCGGGGAGCTGTCTGGCCAACACCACATAGCCGGAGTGCCGGTGGAGCTCTGGGGCGAGTGTCGCCGCAGGCACGTTCAGCAACGGCGCCAGCGCCTCGGCGGTCTTCACGGGATGGGCCACTTGAAAATCGTCCGCAACCACATTGTCGGTGGGAATGGAGAGGGCCAGTGGCGAGCCGTCGCGCGCGTAGATGCCGCCGCGCAGCGAGTCCAGCCGGATCGACTCCGTCGACTCCCCTCGGGCGGCAGCCTGGTAGGACGACGAATGGAGGATCTGAACATCGACGAGGCGCGCCATAAGGAGGAACAGGCAGGCCGCCAAGACAATGCGCACCAGGCGAATGCGCTTGTGAAAAGTGACAGCCGCTGCGGAGGCGGGTCGGGTGGGCGACGTGCGCTTGCGGGCGCGCCGAGGATCAATGGTGGGCCGAGGAGACCGGCGCGGCACGGGTGCGACCGGGCGCGCCCGGTGCGTGGTTTCCAGCCGACGAGCTGGACGAGCTGGACGCGCTGGACGAGCTGTTACCCGGGGGGCGGCAACGGAGGATCTACCCGAGACGGAGCGCGCTCGTGGAGACGAGTGCCGCGTCGTGACGCTCATTGGCCACCGGTCGGCGTGGTCGTCGTCGTGGTGGTGGGCGCGGTTGTCGTCGTGGTGGGCGACGGGGCCGGAGCGGGCGTGAGAATCGGTGCGGCCAGCGGGGTGTTCAACGAGACCGACGGGAGTTGCGTGACGTGGCTGCGGACCATGTGTTGTTGCCCGGTGGCGGAACCCACGATCCGTGCCGGCGTCTCGAGGCGTGAGACGCGGAGTTCCAGTTCACGATGCTGCTCTTGCGCAATCTGCAGGCGTTGGTCCAGCGCGGACATGCGCACCTGGCCGCTGGCCAGCACCGCCTGCCCGACCACGACAACCAGAAGGGCCAGCACCACCATGACGACGGGGAGGAACCGGATGACCCGGCTGCGCGCGCCATCACGGCGTCGTGAAGGAACGACTTCGAGAGGGGGCGGACTCGCCGAAGTTCGCCCTGGATCGTGTCCAGAGCGAGAGGATGCGACCCGACGGGCCGCGCCCGATGACGCTGGTGCCATCAGTCGACCGCCGTGCGGACGATGGCGCGCAACCGCGCGCTCTGGGCTCGGCGGTTGCCGGCGATCTCCGCCGCGGCCGGGCGGCGGCTGCCGCGGAAGACCAGTTGATGCCGCGCCACCGCGCCGCAGACACAGGGCAGCTGGGGCGGACAGGTGCAACCGCCGGTGGTCGCCCGGGCGAATATCGCCTTGGTCAGGCGATCCTCGCCCGAGTGGTAGCTGATAACGGCACACCGGCCGCCGACGGCGAGCCGGTCGAGTGCGACAGGGAGAGCGGTCTCTAACTGCCCGAGCTCGTCGTTGACGGCGATGCGCAGAGCTTGGAACACCCGGGTGGCGGGATGGCCTCTGCGGCGGAGTGCAGCCGGAACCGCCGCAGCGACGGCATCTGCCAGCTGCACCGTCGACGTGAGGGGACGGGCGGCCACGACGGCCCGGGCGATCCGCGACGACAACCGCCCCTCACCGTTCTCCCGGAAGAGAGCCGTCAGCGCCGCCTCGGGAAGCTCGTTGGCCAGTTGTCCGGCCGTGGTACCCGTCGACGGGTCGAACCGCATGTCGATGGGCGCGTCGGAGCGGAAGGAGAAACCCCTCTCGCCCCAGTCGATCTGGGGCGAGCTCACCCCGAGATCGAAGAGCACCCCGGAAAGAGGCTCCATCGTGACGTCGGCCAGCCCGGAGAACGGTGCGTGCACCAGGTCCACGCGTTCGCCGAACGGGGCCAAACGCACCGCGGCAGCCTCGAGCGCGGCGGGATCCCGGTCGAGGCCGATGACTCGCAGCCCGGGATAAGCCGCCAGCAGTGCGGCAGCATGGCCCCCTCCGCCCACCGTGGCGTCGATCACCACGCCGTCCGGCACGGCGGCAAAGAGCGCCACAACCTCATCGCGCAGCACCGGAATGTGTTCGAATGAGTGGACCATCTGCAGCCCCCCGACTGGTTTGAGGAGCGATGGGTACGAAACCCATCGACCTGCGTGGAAGAGGGTGGAGTGATCTTCCACAGCGCCGGTCGAGGAGCTGCACATGGTCCAACGGTCGTGCACTTCTGTTCTGGGTTTGAGTTCGGTCTGAAGCGTCACCCCTCCCCGTCCTCGTCCACGTCGTCGTCGTCGCCGTTCAGCAACCAACTCTCTTCGGGGAGGACACGCTCCTCCCATCGTGAGGGGTTCCAAAGCTCTACGCGGTCGATGGCGCCGAGCACCAGCACTTCGCTTTCCAGTCCGGCGAACTCCCGGAGGCGCGCTGGTATCGCCATTCGGCCCTGTCGATCTATCTCCACTTCGTGCGAGTTCGACGCCCAGACTCGGGCCCGGTTGCGGTCGCGGACGCGACCCGATTCCGCCTTCTTCTTCAGGACCTCCATCCGACGCTCGAACTCCCCCGGAGTCCACAGCGAGAGGCAGCCCTCGGAGTGCTGGCTCAAGTACCCGCCCTTCTCGAACGGGACGCGGAACTTGGCAGGCAGGATCACCCGACCCTTGATGTCGAGCGAATGCTCGTGCCTCCCTACGAATCCTGCCACCGGCCAGATCTCCCACGACGCTCCCTGAGCTGCGTCCCTGAACGCCACCCCACTCCATTTCGCGCCACTCTACGCCCTTTGCCTCCACCTGGCAACAACCGATATCCCCCCTCCTCCCTTTGACCCCAGCCCGAGGGCGCGACGCGCCCGAAAGGCACCAAACACGGGGAAGGAAAGGGCGGCTCTCAGCGCCCGGAGCGGCCGGCGCAGCTACAACCGACAGGCGCCAATCCAGGCAATCAACCGACAGCCAACAGGCAGCCACTCGCGGCGGCGAGACGAGCGGAGTCAGGCCTGTTGGATCGGCCCGTCCCTTCCCCAGACGGGTAAGGATGACAGGAGCGTGTCGCGCAGTGCGGTGACTTCAAGTGGGCCGTCGTCCAGATCTTCGAGGCCAACCGCCGCGTGCCGGAGGTCTTCGACCAGAGCGGCGCTCGTGGTCGGGTCGACCGCGAGGAGGTCGATGAGCGGGGCGGGGTCCCATCGTGTGTACGCGCAGGTATGGAAGAGGGCGCCTTCTCGGCTGCGCCACTGGGAGATGCCCATGACCTTGCGCCCGCTCGAGAACACTTCTCCCGGGCCGCGCCCGGAGAAGCACACCAAGGCGCCGTGCGCGCCGGGCGCGGCGGGGCCGCGATGCACCGCGTACTCGCCGGTCCCCAGAGTGCGCAGGGCATCGCTCCACCACGCACCAACCCAACTCGCGGCGGAGGTGACATCGGCCTCCCACAACGGGTCGGCCTGAGGGATCCATACCTCAATCCACAGATGGTCGCCCGGACGGACAAGGACCGCTCCCCCACCCCCGCGCCGGTGCACGACGTCGACGCCGCTTTGGGCCGCGCGCGGTCCTACGACTGCGTCGGCGCGCTGTGCGCTCCCGAGGACGATCGTCGGCCGGTCTAGCGTCCGGACCACGGCGTAGCGGTTCGGAAGGGACCTGAATTGCTCTACGTCAAAGGGCGAGGGAGTTGGAGCCGCCACCGAGCTTCGGCTCAGGATGCGGCAGCAAGATACGGCTCCCACAAAGGATCCACATCGGAGAGGTGGCGCAACCGCCACAGGTAGCCGTCCGGCGGCGCAGGCTTGACGCGCAGGGTCCAGCCCAATTCGGAGAGAAGCTGGTCAGCTTTGGTCAGGTTGTCGCGCTTGCAGGCGGCCACCACGTTGGACCAATCGTGGGTCCCACCCCTGCTGCGCGGGATCACGTGATCGATGGTGTCGGCCGGTTCCGAGCAGTACACGCAGAGGCCGCCGTCGCGGCGGAGCACCGAGCGCCGCGTCACCGGCGGCGTCCGCGCCCAGCGCGGAATGCGGACCATGTGCGCCAAGCGGACGATCGACGGCACGTCCACATTGAGCGACGCCGAGTGGAAGACGGCACAGTCCTCCCGGAATGCCACCGGTTCGGCCCGGCCGGCCAGCACGAGCACGACCGCACGGCGATCGGAGACAAGAGCCAGCGGCTCGAACGTCGCATTGAGGAGGAGCACCCGCTCCATGTTCACGCCACCCGGACGGGGCCTGGCAACGGCGCCATCCCGGACCGGCGGGCCGTGGAGACTGACGGGCGGTCCGGGGCTCGGTCAGGGGCCCGGCTGCAGTTGGCTCCCGCCATCAGAGAAGTCACAACGAGAGAGAGGTTACCCGCGGCGGGGGTGCGTCCTCCGACACCACTGGAGGTAGTGCACCACGTCGTCGCCACGCAGACGCGCCTCGCTGCCAGTGCCCCCGAAGGCCGTGATCAGGCGGAATCGCCAGTACGCGTCACCCGGAACGGGCAAGAACGGCGGGCGACGCCACCATCCCCGCCGCGACAGGCGAGCCAGAGCAGCTGGGCCCGCCCACCACAGAGATGGGTGTGTGATGACGGCCGACGCGACGACGGCGGCGTCACGGCCGAGGTGGCGGGAAGGTGCAGCCGCTCCCGGCTCAATCGGCGGCACGCTCATTGGCCGGCGTCCAGCCCGCGCCACCCGAGGCTCGCCGCGCCGATCAGCGGTCCGCTCTCAGCCAGAGCGCCCGGGACGATACGTGCCCCCCGAGCGAACTCGAGCCGGCAACGCCGGTCCATCTCTCGCTGCGCGGCAGTGAAGAACGGCTCACCGAATCCCAGGGCCACCGAGCCGCTCACCACCGCCAACGGAAGGTCGAGCAGGTTGACCACCGACGCCACCGCCAGGCCGACCAGCGTTCCCGTGCGGCGCACGAGATCGGGAGGAGCCATCCGCGCCGGGTGCCCGGTGATGGTGGCGAGCGCGGTCCCCGACGCTTCGGCCTCGAGACATCCTCGACCTCCGCACGGGCAGGGGCGCCCTTCGGGTTCGACCACCACGTGCCCGATGTGCCCCGCGTTCCCCAACCGGCCGCCAAGAAGCTTCCCGTCGAGAACGAGTCCGCCGCCCACACCGGTCGAGACCACCATACCGATGAAGTCGGGCCGGCCCGTGGCCGCGCCGACCCAGCCCTCGCCGAGCGCCAGCGCCTTCGCGTCATTGTCCACGTAGGTCGGCAGATCAGTGAGCTTGCGCAGGCGCGCCCGCAAGGGGAAGCCGCGCCAGGCGCCGATATTGAGAGGGCTCACGGTCTCACCTCCCGGGGTCATCGGCCCTCCGCAGCCGGCGCCGCACACCACTATCCGATCGCCCGAACCTGCCGCTCTGCGCACGCTGCCCACCAGATCGGCCAGGGTGTCCCACAACATCTCGGCCGCCGCCGAGGCATTGCCGTCAGACGTCATCTCCGCGGGAGCGGGGTGCGGCGTGGGCACCTGGAGATGGTGCACGAGCGCGCCGGAACGGTTCACCAGGCCGGCAGCCATCTTGGTGCCACCGATGTCGATGGCCAGCGCCAGATCGATCACCGATGTCGGGAGTGGGACCAGGACCACCGCGACGCCGTCACGCGCCGCGCCGCCGCCCCGGGGGGTTCAGTTGTCGCGGCGATGGAATCGGGCGCGAAACCAGTCCCGGGCGTCGCTGACGGCTCCCTCGAGTCCATTCGACGCGGCCGAGGCCTTCGACTGTTCACCATCTCTCGATCGGGTCAGGTCATGCCATCCGGCCCGACCCATCCGGCGCAGATTGCGCTCGAACACCACGGCAGAGCCGAACATGATGATGACGCCGATGAACCCGAGGACGGGCGTCTTGGCAAAGAAGGCGACGAGGACGACCACCCCGATGACGAACGTCACAGCGGCCCACTTGCAGTAGCGGCCGGCATGGCGGTACACCGACTCCGAGCGGACCCTCTCCGCGAACTCCGGGTCCTGGCGAACGAGCGACTCCTCGAGTTCCGCCAGTATTCGCTGTTCGTGGTCAGAAAGAGGCACGAGCCATACCCCCCAATCTCCAGCGCATCATCGTGCCCGACCCCGCGACAAACCTTCAGTGGCCATCATGCAATACCCATATTTGCACGCCTTCGCAGAACAGACAACGTACCTGTGTTCCTTTTGGCGCCTGCCGGTGACCACGCCTGCCAGCTTACGACCACCCTCACGGGCACGGCACGCGGCGGCGTGCCTTTTTTCGCCCGTCCGGAGCTCCGGACGGAGCTCCGGACGGAGCTCCGGGCAGACCCCCCGGCGACCTCCCGGTGGGCACGGATCTGCTCGGAACCGCCCCCGCCTCGGGCCCGACAGCCCGGGCAACGCCCCCAGCTGGACCCGAGCCGGGCGGGTCGCCCCTGGACTCTCCTCCCCGCCCACCGCCCAGCTGCTATGAGAGGGGTCCCGAAAGGAGAGCCCATGCCCGCCGACCACGTCCTGACCGGAGCACGCACCATGTGGGAGCTCGTGGAACGACGCGCCGATGCTTCGCCGGACCGGCCCATGCTGATCGCCGTCGAGGGCGATCCGCTCACCTTCGGCGCCTTCCGCGACCGGGCCGAGCGGGTGGCAGCGGGCCTTTCCGCCATGGGCGTGCGCACGGGCTCGGTCGTGTCGTGGCAGCTCCCCACCCGGATCGACACCATCGTGCTCTCCATGGCACTGTGCCGGCTGGGGGCGGTCCAGAACCCCATCATCCATCTCTACCGCGAGCGCGAGGTGGGCTTCGCCTTGCGCCAGACGGGAGCGTCGCTCTTCGTGATCCCCCGGGTGTGGCGGGACATCGACTTCCCGGCCATCGCGGAGAGAGCACTTGCCGGCGCTGCCACCCGCCCCGAGATCCTGGTGATCGACGACGGGCTCCCCGAAGGGGAGGCAGCGGCCCTTCCCCCACCACCCGCACCCGCGCCCGGCGATCCGCCCGTCCGCTGGATCTACTACACCTCCGGATCGACAGCCGATCCCAAGGGTGTCCGGCACACCGACCAGACCCTCATCGCCGGCGGCCTGGGTCTGGCCCGCGCCCTGGAGATCACTGCGGAGGACGTCGGCTCCATCGCCTTCCCCTTCGCGCACATCGCCGGACCCGACTACCTCGTGACCCAGCTCACCGTCGGCTTCCCGGCCGTCTTGGTCGAAGCGTTCTCGGCCGCTGACGTCCTCCCCTTCTTCCGGCGCCACGGCACCACCATGGTGGGCGGCAGCACTGCTTTCTATGTCGCCTATCTCGCCGAGCAACGCAAGAACCCCGGCGTGCCAATCCTGCCCGCGCTGCGCCTCATGTCGGGGGGAGGTGCGGCCAAGCCGCCCGAAGTCCACTTCGAGGTGCGCGACGAGATCGGCGGCCGGGGCGTCGTACACGGCTACGGGATGACCGAGGTCCCGATGATCGCCAACGGCTCCCCGAGCGACACCGACGAGCAGCTCGCCCACACCGACGGCAGGCCGATCGAGGGCGCGGAGGTGCGCATCGTCACCCTCGACGGAAAAATGGCCGCACCCGGGCAGGAGGGCGAGATCCGCGTCCGGGGGCCGATGGTCTTCCCCGGCTACACCGACCCCGCGCTGACGGCAGAGGCCTTCGACGATGACGGGTACTTCCGCACCGGGGATCTCGGCAGGCTCCGGCCCGATGGCCACTTGACGCTGACCGGCCGCCTCAAGGACGTCATCGTCCGCAAGGGGGAGAACATCAGCGCCAAGGAGATCGAGGACCTTCTCTACACCCACCCCAAGGTGATCGAGGTGGCCGTGATCGGCCTCCCGGATCCCACGCGGGGAGAGCTGGTCTGCGCGGTCGTGCAGTTGGCGGACGGCGTGGACAGGCTCGACCTGGTCGAGGTGGCCGCCTACTGCCGCGACGCCGGGCTCATGACGCAGAAGATTCCCGAACGTGTCGAGGTCCGCACCGAATGGCCCCGCGCCGGCACGGGGAAGATCGTCAAGAAGAGCCTCCGTGACGAGTACACGCCGTGATCCGCAGCCAGCGCGGCCCGCAGGCCCTCCCTCCTCCGGTGCCCGGGGGGCCGTATCGAGTGGTGTTCGTCTGCACGGGGAACATCTGCCGCTCGCCCATCGCCGAGGTGGCCACCCGGGCGCTGGCCGACACCGTCGCCCTGGCTGACGGCACCGAGCTGGGCGATCGCCTGATCGTCACCAGCGCGGGCACCGGACCCTGGCACGAGGGCGAGCCGATGGACCCGCGCACGGCCGCCGCTCTGCGGCGGGCCGCGTTCGCGGAGCACACCCACATTGCCCATCAGATCTCGGCTTCGGGCTTGCGCCAGAGCGACCTGATCGTGGCGCTGGACCGGCGCCACCTGCAGACGTTGCGAAGTCTGGGCACCGACCCCTCCCGCCTCGTCCTCCTGCGCTCCTTCGACCCCTCGGCCGGGGCGGCCGCCGACGTACCCGACCCGTTCTACGGCGACGAGTCGGAGTTCGACGCCTGCGTGGCCATGATCGTCGCCGGCTGCCGGGGCCTCGTGTCGGCGCTGGCCGCCCTCTGGGATCCCCTGCCCCTCACCTGATCGATTTCGGGTCGTCTGTGCCATAGTGCCGGCGTGGTCTCACGCCGGGTCAGAAGGAGGCGCAGGCAGGTTGCCGTAGTCGGCGGGCTCATCATCGTCTTCCTCCTCTACGTCGCGTTCTTCTCCGGCGGGGGGCCCAAGGCGCCACCGTCCGCCATTCACCACCACAGCACTCGGCCGCTGGCCTTTCCGGCCCACTCGCCGCTGAACCCCGACTGGCGCGGCGACGGCAAGCCGGTCACCTTGGGTTTCGGCGGGGACGTGCACTTCGCGGGGTCGGTCGGGATCCGCCTGACCAACAACCCCCCCACCGCTCTCGGCGACACCGTCGGCCAGCTCTTCTCCGGGGCCCAGCTGCGCATGGTCAACCTCGAGAGTGCGCTTACTGGGGGGACCTGCCCGCAGCCGCAGACCAAGTCGTTCATCTTCTACGCGCCGCCGACGGCACTCACCGCGCTCCGCGACGCTTCCATCACCGTGGTCTCGCAGGCCAACGACCACGGCGTCGACTGCGGCCCGACCGGGCTCGCCCAAGGGCTGACCGCGGAGAAAGAGGCCGGATTCCCAGTGGTGGGCATCGGCAGTGACGCCGCCCAGGCCTTCGCCCCCTACCGGGTGACGATCGACGGGCAGCGCATCGCCGTCCTCGCCGCCACCCAGGTCATCGCGTCCAACCTCGTCAGCACCTGGACGGCCACCTCGAGCCAGGGCGGGGTCGCCTCCGCGCTCAATCCCACACAGTTGATCCGCGCTGTTCAGGCGGTCCGCCGCACGGCCGACACGGTCGTCGTCTACCTGCACTGGGGTGCCGAGACGAACACGTGTCCCGTACCGCAACAGGCGCCGCTGGCCCAGGAGTTGGTGAAGGCCGGGGCCGATGTCGTGATCGGCTCCAACGCGCACGTCCTCCTCGGGGGCGGCTACCTCGGCGACGCCTACGTCGATTACGGGCTGGGCAACTTCGCCTTCTACGACAACACCGCCCCTGAGACCGACAGCGGCTCACTTCTCATCACGGCGATCGGCCGGCACATCGTCGCTGCGACATTCCGTCCGGCGACCGACGTCGCCGGCCTGCCCCAACCCCTCAGCGGAACTCCGGCCGCCGCCGCGCTGCAGAGCTGGAACGCGGCGCGCAGTTGCACGAACCTGTCGGCCACCCCGACCACCAGCCAAGCCTCCGAGAGGGGGGAAACGATCCCGTTCGTGGCTCCGACGCCGACCACGACCACCACCACTGCGCCCGGGCCGGGAGGGGCCACCACCACGACGACCTCTCGGGCACAGTCGACGACGACGCAGCCGACCGACAATGCGGGGTAGGGCAGGCCATCACTCCCGGAAGAAACGGGGCAAGTGGTGGCGGTTGGCCGCCAGGAGCGCGTCGGCCAGCTCGGCGGCCAGCGGATACTGCCCGACGAGCGGATTGGTGAGGAGCGCGCGCACGACATCGTCGCGGCTCCCCGAGCAGGCTGCCCTGACGGCCAGCCGCTCGTAGGCCTTGGCGTGTTGTACGAGCCCCAGCATCTCGGGCGGGAGCGGCCGCTGCGGCAGCGGATGGGCGCCGCTGGCATCGACCACGGCACGCGTCTCGATGACGGCGTCGTCGGGTAGGCCGGGGATGGCGCCGTCGTTTCGCATGTCGACGACCTGCACGTCGCCCGTGCCGGCGTGGAGCGAGGCCATCAGCCGCACCGCGGCCAGCGAATAGAAGGCACCGCCGCGATAGGAGAGGGCCTTCGGCTTGGTGACGAGCTCGGGATTGCGATACTCCTCGAGCAGGGTTGCCTCGAGCTCGGCCACGACTTCGGCCCGCGAGCGGTGTCCGGGGACGGACTGTTGGGCCACTTCGGCGTCGTGCTGGTAGTAGTAGTGCACGTAGTAGGACGGAAGGGCGGCCAGCAACTTGAGCGCCTCGATCGGGACGCCGCTCTCGAGCTCGAGCTCGGGGCCGAAGCGCGCGAAGAGCTCGGGCAGCCGGTCATCGGGCTCTCCCGCCAGGCGGGCCGAGCGGATCCAGGTCAGATGGTTCAGTCCGACGTGCTCGATCTCGACGCCGTCGGGATCGACGCCGAGGTAGTGCCCCAGCCGGCGTTGGGCCCAGATGGCCACATTGCACAGGCCCACGGCACGGTGCCCTTCGTCGAGCAGGGCCTGGGTGACGATGCCGACGGGGTTGGTGAAGTCCACGAACCAAGCCCCCGGATTGCCTCGTTGCGCCGTCTCCTCGGCCAGCTCGAGCACCGTGGGCACTGTGCGCAAGGCCTTGGCCAGACCTCCGGCTCCCGTCGTCTCCTGCCCGAGGCACCCGAAACCGACGGGAAGTGTCTCGTCGACGTGACGGGCCGCCTGCCCCCCGATGCGCAATTGGACGACGACGAAATCGGCACCTTCGAGGGCGGCATGCCGATCATCCGTGGTGGAGAAGGATCCGCTCCAGCCTCGTGTGCGCAAGATACGCTCGCAGAGGTCCCCAACTACCACCCGGCGCTCCTCGCTCGGATCGAGCAGGACGAGATCGTCGACGACCATCCGGTCTTCGTGGTCGCACAGTCCCTCCACCAGCTCCGGTGTGTAGGTGCTCCCACCTCCCGCGACGGCAACTTTGATCCCCACACGGGCAACGTACTATCCGGGAATGCCCAACCAGATGGTGCCCGTCTTGCTGGCCCTCGATGGCGGGAGCTCGAAGACCGACGCCGTGCTCGTGGCCGCCGACGGCACGTTGCTGGGCCGCGCCCGCGCCGGCCCGAGCAACCACCAGCTCGTGGGCGTCGACGCCGCGGTTGACGCGGTGGGAGAAGCCATCGCGTCCGTGCTCACGGCCGCGGGCATCGTCGACCCACCGTTCCCCCTCTGTGACACGGGCGTCTACTGCCTGGCCGGCATCGATCTCCCCGTCGACGAGGAGCGACTGCGCCCGGCCATCGCGCTCCGGGGCTGGACGGGGACCGACCTGCTGCGCAACGACACGTTCGCCGTCTCGAGGGCGGGCACGCAGTCGACCTGGGGCATCGGCGTCGTCTGCGGGACGGGGATGAACTGCGCCGGCGTGGGCCCTGACGGGCAGTCGGTCCGCTTTCCGGCCCTGGCCGAGCTCTCGGGAGACTTCGCCCCAGGCGGGTCATGGCTGGGCGTCCGAGCACTCGGGCTGGCGCTGCGCGCCGGCGACGGGCGGGGGGCACCCACCCTGCTCAGCGAGCGGGTGCCCGCCCATTTCGGGCAGCCCGACGCCGATGCGGTGCTGAGCGGGATCTACACCGGGACCATCCCCTACGGCCAGATCTTCGAGCTGGCGCGGGTGCTCCTCGACGCAGCCGCCGATGGTGACCAGCCGGCGCGCCAGGCGGCGGACATGTTGGCCGACGAGGTGAGCACCTTCGCCCGGGCCGCCATCAACCGGCTGGGGGTACGCGACTTGGAGGTCGAGGTGGTCCTGGGCGGCGGCGTATTCGACACCGACGACGCCGCATTCCATGCCCGGGTCGCGGATGGGATCCAGGACGCGGCCCCCCGTGCGATCCTGCGCCGGCTCAGCGCGCCGCCGGTGCTGGGGGCGGCACTGCTCGGCCTCGATGCCATCGGCGCGGACGATGCCGCCAAGGACCGGCTCCGGGCCGCCCTCGTGCGCCAGTGATTCCTACGAGGCGAGCCCGGCTGCGGCCACCGGTGGGCGCGGGAGCGCGTCGTCGACCATGCGGTCGTCGTCGGCCAACAGCGCGTTGGCCAACTTCCTGACCATCTCGATCACCTCGGGGTGCTCCTTTGGGTTCCACCCTTCCAGCAATTCGGTCAACCCGCTGCGCCGCGCTTCGGTCAGGCGGTCGATGGCATCCGTGCCGGCCGGTGTCAACGCCAGGTCGGGGTCGTCGCCGCGCTGGACCTCGGCGACCATGCCGGCGGCGATCAGACCGTCCACCGCCGAGCGGATGATGGCGCTGTCGACCTTCAAGCGCGCCGCTACCTCCTTCACCGTGCACGCCGGCCGGTCGGCCAACCGGTAGAGGAGCCAGCACGACCGCGGTGGCAGGTCGATGCCGGCCCGCTGGGCCAGCGTCTCGTAGAGCTCGTTCCGGTTCTCCCGGCTGGAGAAACGCTCCAGTGCCAGCTGGATCTCCTCGAGCGACGAACGCGAGTCCGGCATCCCGAAGCCCTCACCGAGATCGACGGTCTCGATCGACTTGCGCAGGGCGAGCTCGGGCAGGAGCCAGCTGAGGAAGAAGGCCACCGCGGAGATGGGGACGGCCACCAAGAAGACCGTCTGCACGGCCGTGGTGATCCCAGCGATGACCTTGCCGTACACCACAGGATCCACCTTCGCCAGCGCGTGGAGGGCGGAAGGGTCCTGGGTGTCGAGGTTGAACCTCGACGCGATGCTCTTCGGAAGCGCGGCGATGAGCGGCCGCAATTTGGAGGACAGCACGTTGGCATAAATGGCGCCGAACACGGCCGTGCCGAAGGATCCACCGATCATGCGGAAGAAGACGGCGTTGGACGTTGCCACGCCGAGGTCCTGATACGAAACGGCGTTCTGCACGGCCACGACGAGCACCTGCATGACAAGGCCCAGGCCGACGCCGAACACGAACATGTAGCCCGCAGTGACCCAGGTTCCCGTATGGATACCGATGAGGGACATGAGGTAGACCCCCGCCGTCATGAGCACGCCGCCGACGATCGGGAAGATCTTGTAGCGGCCCCATCGGGTCACGAGTCGGCCCGACACGATGGCCGAGCCGAGCAACCCCAGCATGAGGGGGAACAGGCGCAGTCCCGACAACGTCGGGCTGACGTTCTTCACGTTCTGCAAGAACAGCGGGAGGAAGGTCAGCGCGCCGAACATGGCGAAGCCCACCACGAACCCGATGGCACTGGCGGCCGTGAACACGCGCACCCGGAAGAGCCTGAGCGGCACCACCGGCTCCCGGGCTCGTTGCTCCACGAGAAGGAACAGAAGCGTCAGGACGACCCCACCCACCGCCAGGCCGATGCTCTGATCGGACCCCCAGCTCCACGAGATACCTCCGAGGCTGGCGAAGATGATCAGCACGGTGGCCGCCCCCGAGAGCATGAGGGTCCCCAGGTAGTCGATCGTGTGGTGCACCCGCGCCAGCGACCCGGGTAAGACGGCTCCGGTCACGAAGAGAGCCAGTACCCCGAGTGGCAGGTTGATGTAGAAGACCCAGCGCCAGGAGAGGTAGGTCACGCAGAGCCCACCGATGAGCGGCCCGATGACGGTGGCGACGCCGAACATGGCACCGAACAGTCCCATGTAGCGACCCCGTTCCCGAGGAGAGACGACGTCGCCGATGATCGTCTGCGAGCCCACCAGAAGGCCCCCGCCCCCCAGTCCCTGAACGGCGCGGAAGGCGATCAACTCGGTCATGGTGTGGCTGAAACCCGATAGGGCAGATCCGACCACGAAGATGGCGATGGCGGCCTGGAAGAAGAACTTCCGTCCGTACTGGTCCCCCAGCTTGCCCCACAGCGGTGTCGAGACGGTGGACGACAACAGATACGCCGTCACTACCCAGGCCAGGTGAGAACCCCCGTGAAGGTCTCCCACGATGGTGGGCAGCGCGGTCGAGACGATGGTGCCGTCCAGAGCGGCCAGCAACATCCCGAGCAAGAGCGCGCCGAGGATGAACCAGAGCCGACGTTTGGTGATCTGCTCGGACGCCGGAGGCACCGCGATGGTCACGCTGTTCTCCTCACGACTCATCTCCTCGGGGCACCGGTGTCTTCACCGTAACGCCGGCGGCAGGTCGCTGTGAGCACACCGGCTACTCTTCGGGCGCAAGGTGAGCCGGGAAGACTGGTCGGCGAGCGAAGGACCGCGCCATGACCAACCCTGACCACCAGCCCGCCGCCACCATCGCCCCGGCGCGGCGCGCCGTGGTGGGCTCAGTCGATGGATGACGACGCCGGCTTGAGCGGGCCGGCACGGCCGTGGCGCACGGATCGGGCGAGCTTGCCCAGCTGGCGTTGGGAGTCACTCCGCACCACGTTCTGGCTCGTCCCCACCGTGCTCATCGTCTTCGCCGCCCTCTTGTTCGTGGTGACGCTGGAGATCGACTGGGCGGCCTACCACGGCCACATCACCTTCCCGTTCTGGATCAGGTCGGAAAGCCCCGATGGCGGCCGCGAGGTGCTCATCGCCATCGCGGCGGCGGTGATCACCGTGGTGGGCGTCGTGTTCTCCATCACGATCCTGGCCCTCACGCTGGCCTCCCAGCAATTTGGTCCGCGCATGATGCGCAACTTCGTGCGCGACGTCGGCAACCAGTTGACGCTGGGAATCTTCGTGGCCACGTTCGTCTACTCGGTCCTCGCGCTCGGCTCCATCACGTCCACTTCCCGTGGCGCGTTCGTTCCCCATCTGACGATCACCGTCGCCGAGGCACTCCTGCTCGTGGACCTGGGCGTCCTCATCTACTTCATCCACCACATCGCCAAGTCCATTCAGCTGCCCGAGGTGATCGCCGGCATCGCCCGCGACCTGACCCGTGCGATCGACGCCGAGTTCCCGCTCCGCCCCGGTGATTCGGCCCCCCGCGCCCAACTCGACACCGGGCGCTCGGTGCCCGAGCTCATCGCGCTGATCAACGAGAGGGGGGCCACCGTGCCCTCCCACGCGAGCGGCTATCTCCAATTCGTTGGCTACGCCCAGCTGGTCGACATCGCCGCCCACCTCGACGCCGTGGTGCGCCTGGATCACAGGCCTGGTCACTTCATCGTCTCCGGGCAGCCGCTGGCCACCGTCTGGCCGGGTGGCGCGGCGGCGCAGGTCGAGGCCGCCCTGGCCAAGGCCCATGTCACCGGCCCGCACCGCACCCTCATGCAGGATCCCGTCTTTGCCATCGATCAGCTCGTCGAGATCGCCATCCGGGCGCTCTCGCCCGCGGTGAACGACACGTTCACGGCGCTCACCTGCATCGACTGGCTGGCGGCCGGATTGGGGCGGGTCTCGGGCCGCGAGCTCGCCGAGGGTGTGTACCGCGACGAAGAAGGGCGGGTGCGGCTCATCGAGTCGGATCCCTCCTACGAGCGGATGGCCAACCGCGCCTTCGACAAGATCCGCCAGTCGTCGCGCGGCATGCCTGCGGTCATCATCCGGATGCTCGATGCCCTCTCCTCCGTCATGAACGACACGACATCGGACGAGCAACGGCGGATCTTGACGCGCCAAGCCGACATGATTCTTCGCAGCGCCGAGGAGTCGGTGACCGAGCCAAACGACCTGGCTGACATCCGGTTCCGCTACGCACGGCTGATCGACCGCTTCCCGGCGTAGCCCGGCTCGGCTACCCTGCCGGCCACCATCTGAAGGAGGTGGATCCCCATGCGCACTCGATTGACCGAATTGCTGGGCATCGAGCACCCAGTGATGCTGGCCGGCATGGGGGGCGTGTCGTACGCCGCTCTGGCCGCCGCCGTCTCCGAAGCCGGTGGCTTCGGTTGCCTCGGCGCCTCGACCATGGGCGACCAACAGATGGTGGCGGAGATGGCCGCCGTGCGCTCGGTGACGGGCAAGCCGTTCGGGGTCGACCTGTTGACCGCCATGCCCGGCGGGCTGGCCGCGCAGGTCCAGCTCATCATTGAGGCCGGCGCCACGGCATTCGTGGCCGGGCTCGGTGTCCCTTCCGAGGTCGTCGCCCAATGCCACGCCAACGACGTGCTCGTGGTGAGCATGTGCGGCAAGGTCGAGCATGCCGTGCGCGCCGTCGACGCCGGGTGTGACCTCGTGGTGGCACAGGGCACCGAAGCCGGTGGCCACACAGGGCAAGTGGCGTCATTGCCGTTGATCCCCCAGATCGTCGACGCCGTCGGCGACCGGGTTCCCGTCGTGGCGGCCGGAGGGATCTTTGACGGGCGTGGCCTGGCCGCCGCGCTCGCGCTCGGCGCGGACGGGATCTGGGTGGGGACCCGCTTCATCGCCACTCCGGAGGCCCGGGGGGTGCTCGGCTACAAGGAGCGGCTCCTGGCCAGCCGGGAGGACGAGACCACCGTCAGCCGGGCCTATTCGGGCAAGACGATGCGGGTGGTCCGCAACCGCTACACCGACCACTTCGACACCCATCCTGACGAGATCAAGAAATTCCCCGAACAGCTCGGCCTCGCCTACAGCTCCGGCGTCATGCACCTGGGGGGTGATTCCTTCACCGAGGGGGTCGACGTGGACCGGGAGTGCTACCCGGCCGGCCAGGGCGTGGGTGCGATCCACGAATTGATCCCGGCCGGGGAGCTCGTGCGGCGCTTCGTGACCGAGGCGGCCGCAGTCCTGGAGCGTCTGTCCGCCGTCAAGCTCTGACCCGGGATCCGCTCGCCCATCGGGTCGGGCGGGGGTCCTGTCAACCCTTCACGTAGGAGAGCTTCTCCGCGACGAGCCCGTCACGGACCAAGAACACGTCGACACCCCGGATGTGACCGTCCACCCACGAATAGCGCCAGCGCTGTACCACCCGGTCTGCCGTAGCGAATATCTCCTCGACCTCGAAGGCAGCGTGTATGTCGTCGAATATCGGTTGCCAGGCCCGCCGTAGGGCATCCCGACCCTCGTAGCGGGCGCCGTCCGGTCCCGGTTCCGTCGATTCGAAGACGCAGTCGTCGGTGACGAGCGCCAGTGTTGCGTCCAGGTCATGCGCCCCCCAGGCCGCCCCGAATGTCTGCACGACCGCGAGGGAACTCATTCCTCGGACCGCTACGCCATGGCCGGTGAGACATCCTCCAAGCCGGATCGAATCATCTCCCGGAGTTCAGGCGTGTCCTGGTGTCCGTGCTTGGCAACAGCATGCGAGACCGCCGCTTCCAGAGTCTCCTCCTCTGTCCCTGCGATGGTAAGCGTGCAGCCGATGTCGTTTGGCACCTTACGGCAGTCAATCATTTTCCGGGCCATTCGAGCCCCTTTCTATTCAGGCCGGATCCGCTCCGGTTTGTGACTCCGATCGGGTCGCGTAGATGCCGGCACCGAACCAATCCACGGTGATGACCGGTGCATCGCCGACCACCCACGCATCGTGTCCGCTCGGCAAGGAGGTGATCTCGCCTGGACCGGCGAGAATCTCTGTCCCGTCGTCCATGAGGATCGCCAAATGCCCGCTGACGTGGAATTGGAAGTGGGGAGCCTCGCAGCTGACCGTGCCGGCGATGGGCTTCACGTCGTTGGACCAGCGCCATCCGGGCTCGAAGGTGTAGCGCCCTACTTCGCCGTTCCCGACCTTGACGATCTCGGCCCTGCCGTGAGGGAACTCCCGGACCGCATCGGGCTGTGCGAACGTTCGATGCTCCGCGTGGTGCATCACAACCGCCTCTCGTTGGTGCTCTGCCCTCCGACGACTAACCTTACCTACTAGAAGGTAGAAGCCAAGAGGTAACCTCGGACCTGCTCCAGTGATCTGTGAGGATGAGCTGAATGAAACAGGCGCAGGATGGGCGGATTGACACGGCGAACCACATCCTCGATGTGGCGGAGCGCTTGGTCCAGATGCGCGGATTCAATGCCTTCAGCTATGCCGATGTCGCCGGTGAGCTGGGTCTCACCAATGCCGCACTCCACTATCACTACCCAAGTAAGTCAGAACTTGGAAAGGCGCTGATCGATCGCTATGCGATCCGATTCGCCGGGGCACTGGCCCAAATCGACGAATCCATTGCCGATTCTCTTGGCAAGCTCAATGCGTACGCCGAACTTTATGCCGACGTACTGCGCCGGCAGAGGATGTGTCTGTGCGGCATGTTGGCTGCCGATTACGAAACCCTCTCTGAAGAAATGCGGGACGCGGTGACCCTCTTTTTCGAGAAGAACGAAAAGTGGCTGGCCGGGGTGTTGAAGCAGGGTCGTGACGATGGAACGCTGCGCTTTGCCGGATCTCCACTGGACGAGGCGCGCTCAATCGTGAGCGGTCTCGAGGGGGCCATGCTGATCGCCCGATCCTTTGGCGATATCAAGCGCTTCCGTTCCGCCGCGAGGCACCTGCTGGCGGGACTTCGCCCATAGATCAGGTCCGCCGACCTCGGGCGAGGCGGCAGCACCGTGACGGATATCGATCGGAAGCACACCGGACCCCTCCCGAGGGATGACCTGCCCGGTGTGGGGGCCGCACCCGTCGGCGGCCCGCGCCCTCGGCCCGCGCCCACACCGACGCGCCCGGGCGCCATCTCCTTCCCGTGACTCCTTGACATCGCTTCGTCACATCGCCATACTGTTGTGATATATCGTTAGTGTTACTGAAAGACACGACGGGACAGGACCGAACGTGCGACACCACGACACAGCCAGACACCACGAAACGACAAGGAGCCACCACATGGGACACGACCAGCACTATCCACATGATCAACTCAGGGGCCAGCGCGGCATGCGACGGGGCCCCGCTCCGGACGGCGACCCCTGGGGCGGCGGGGGTGGACGGGGCCGATGGGGCGGCGAAAGGGGCGGCTGGGGCGGCGGGCGCCGCATGCGCCGCGGCGACATCCGCCGCGCCATCCTGTCCGCCCTGCGCGACGGCCCCGCCCACGGCTACGCCGTCATGCGCCGGCTCGAGGAGATGAGCGGCGGGCTGTGGCGACCCAGCCCGGGCTCGGTCTACCCCCATCTGCAGATGCTCGAAGACGAGGGAATGGTCGGATCCTCCGAAAAGGACGGGACGAGAATCTTCCATTTGACCGACGCCGGCACCACCGAAGCATCCAACGATGCCCCGCTGCCGTGGCAGGCCGGCGGTGAGGGTGACGAGCAGATCCGGACGCTCCGCCTCGCCGTCACCCAGCTCATGAGCGCGGCCAAACAGCTCTCGGGCGCCGGGGAGAACGCGCAAGTCGAGCGCGGCATCGCGGTCGTGCAGAAGGCCCGCAAGGAGCTCTATCAGATTCTGGCCGAGGACTGATCGGTGGCAAAGGGGCGGGAAAGTACGCTGAAGGAACGATGACCGCGACGACCGACTTCCACGGCGTGCCCAGCTCGAGCGACCGCGTCGGCAAACCCATCATCGAGACCGTCGATCTGGTCAAGACCTATCCGGGTACCGACTTCCGGGCCGTGGACGGTCTCAATCTGCACATCGACATGGGCGAGGTCTACGGGCTTCTCGGCCCGAATGGCGCCGGCAAGACGACGACCGTCGGCGTGCTGACAACCCGGGTGATCCCCTCCGGAGGCCGCGCCTACGTCGGTGGCATCGACGTCGTGGCACACCCCACTCTGGCCAAGCAGATGATCGGCGTGGTGTCCCAGCAGAACACGCTCGATCGTCAGCTGACGACCTGGGAGAACCTCTACTTCCATGGTCGCCTCTTCGGGATGGGCACCCGCGAGTCGAAGCAGATGGCCGACGAGTTACTCGAGCAATTCCAGCTCACGCGCTTCGCCAAAGCGTCGGTCTACGCCCTCTCGGGTGGGATGGCCCAACGGCTGATGGTGGCCCGCGCCATCTTCCACCGCCCCGCCGTCCTGTTCCTCGACGAGCCGACGGCCGGGCTTGACCCCCAGGGGCGCCTGGCGCTGTGGGACCTGCTGCGGGACCTCAACACCCAGGGACAGACGATCATGCTCACCACGCACTACATGGAAGAGGCCGATCAGCTCTGCGATCGCGTGGCCATCATGGACCACGGCCGGATCCTGGCTCTCGACACGCCGGCCGAACTCAAACGCGGCGTCGAGGCGGACACCATCGTGACGGTCAAGTCCGACGGGGACCCCGAGGCCCTCGCCGCCGCCTTCACGCGCCGCGTCGAGGGTGTCGCCCGCACCCGCACGATCCCCGGCGGGGTCGAGTTGCACGTGAAGGGCGCCGACCGTCTGGTGCCGAGAGTGGTCGAGGCGGCCGACGCAGAGGGCTTCGCACTGGCCGACCTCTCGGTGGCCGAACCCACCCTCGAGACCGTCTTCATCGGCCTGACCGGAAAGGACCTGCGCGACTGATGGCTACTACCACCGCACCCGACCAACCTCTGGCGGCCGTGGTCGGCCCTACGTCGGTGCGCCGTGTGGCAACCGCACCGACGCGCTCTGCCACCGCAGCCAGCTGGATCTCGTTGCGCGCCCTGATCCTGCGCGATCTCGTCGTGCTCCGCAAGCACCTGGTCGAGTTCACCGTCCGCACCCTCGTCCAACCGTTCCTGCTGTGCTTCGTCTTCCTCTACGTCTTCCCGAAGATCGGCCAGGGCATCGGCGCCTCCAGCGTGCCCGGCGCAGAGTCGGCCTTCGCCACGGTGCTCGTGCCCGGGGTTGTGGGCCTCTCCATCATGTTCCAGGGCATACAGGCAGTAGCTATGCAGCTGGCGCAGGAGTTCGGTTTCACCCGAGAAATCGAGGATCGCGTGCAGGCACCCTGCCCGATCTGGTTGGTGGCCATCTCCAAGGTGCTCTCGGGAGGGGCGCAGGGTCTGCTGTCGGCAATCCTCGTCCTGCCGATCGCCTCTGTTGTCCATGCCTCCGGCGTCGAGGCACACATCAACCTGCACTGGCTCTTCATCCTCACGATCGTTCCTCTGTCCTGCCTGGCCATGACCTCCCTCGGCCTCCTCCTCGGGACGAGCTTCGAGCCGCGCAATCTCGGCTTGATGTTCGGGTTCATCGTGCTGCCCATCACGTTCCTCGGCGGCACCTACTACCAATGGACACGATTGGCGCCGGTCAAGCTCGGCGCATGGCACTGGCTGCAGACTGTCGTGTTGATCAACCCGCTCATCTACGTCAACGACGGCATGCGGGCCGCGTTCACCAACTCGACACACATGCACCTCTACGTCATCTATCCGGCCCTGTTGGCCTTCAGCGCCGTCTTCTTGACACTCGGGCTGCGCAACTTCCGTCGCAAGGTGCTGGCGTGACGCCCCTGACGTGGCGCGCTACGTCACGCTGACTTCGACACCCTTCCAAAAAGCCTCCCGGTGGGTGATCTCCTGGGCCGCGCCCTTGGGCGTCGGGTCGTACCAGGCGGCGTCGGGATTGCGCTGCTCCCCCACGACCACGTCGTAGTAGCTCGCCACGCCCTTCCACGGGCACGTCGAGTGTGTCTCCGATGCCTCGAGCACACCCTCTCGGACGTCCTCAGCGGGGAAGTAGTGGTTGCCCTCGACAACGACCGTTCGGTCGCTGCGTGCGATCCCGGTTCCCCCATAGGTCGCAGTGACGGTCATCGACGAGATGCTACGGGTAACCCGAGTGTCACGCGGCGCCGACGACCCCGGAGATCACCCCCGGACCCTGGCGCAGAGGCGGGTGGGGGTGCGCGCTTGCGCCGGGGAACATCTGGGTAGGGTGACCAGGACGATTCGCCGAACCACGTCCCGGCTTTGGGCGGAACAGAGCGGCCAACGGAAGGATCTGATGTCCGAGGACAGCGGGCTTGCCACGACATCCGATCTCCCGGTGGCCTACGCCGAGGTGCGCGCCACGACGGAGCGCCTGGCCGCGCCCCTGAGCGCCGAGGACCAGACCGTGCAGTCCATGCCCGACGTCAGCCCGACCAAGTGGCATCGGGCCCATGTGACCTGGTTCTTCGAGACGTTCATCCTCGCCCCCCATGTCGCCGGCTACCGCCCGTACGACGATGCCTACGCCTACATCTTCAACTCGTACTACGAGGCACTCGGTGACCGGCACCCGCGGTCCGAGCGGGGGCTCATCTCACGTCCCGGGATCGCCGAAGTGGCCCGCTACCGGGAGTTCGTCGACGAAGCCATGGGCTCTCTCCTGCGCGGTGCGCTCGACCCCGGCGTACCCGATCTGGTCATCCTTGGCCTCAACCATGAGCAACAGCACCAGGAACTGCTGCTGATGGACATCAAGAATGTCCTCTCGCGCAACCCACTCCTGCCGGCGTACCTTCCCTGTGCCGGGGAAGGGTCCGCCTCGGGGCAGGCGCCACCCAAGGCCGGGTGGATCGAGCACGAGGGCGGCGTGGTGGAGATCGGCCACGACGGGCAGCGCTTCGGCTTCGACAACGAATTCCCCCGGCACCTGGTGCACCTGGGCCCGTTCGCCCTGGCCGATCGACCCGTCACCTGCGGCGAATGGATGTCGTTCATGGAGGACGGCGGCTACAGCCGGGCCGAGTTCTGGCTCTCCGACGGCTGGTCGGTCGTCATGGGCCAAGGCTGGCAGTCCCCTCTTTACTGGTTCCGCGACAACGAAGGCGCCCCGTGGCAGCAGTTCACGCTGTCGGGCGTGCGGCCGGTCGACCCCGATGAGCCGGTTTGTCACGTGAGTTACTACGAAGCGGATGCGTACGCCCACTGGACCGGGATGCGGCTGCCCACCGAGGCCGAGTGGGAGACGGTGGCTGCCACCGCCGCGGCGGGGAACAACTTCCTCCACGGGGGGGCACCCCACCCGCAACCGGCCATCGACAACAACGCGCTCTACGGCGACGTGTGGGAATGGACTTCGAGCGCGTACACGCCCTATCCCGGCTTCAGGGCCGCTCCCGGCGCCGTCGGCGAGTACAACGGCAAGTTCATGGTGAGCCAGTACGTCCTGCGCGGTGGGTGCTGTGCCACCCCGCCCGGGCACTCCCGGGCCACCTACCGGAACTTCTTCCCGCCCGGAGCCCGCTGGGCTTTCAGCGGCGTCCGGCTGGCGCAGGATCCCTGATCGCGATGAGCTACACCATCGACGTCCATCTGACGCGGGACGACGTGCGCCAGCGCATGCGCGCCGACGCCATCGATGGGCTGCAGTCCGCCTCGAAGTCCATCCCGCCCGTGTGGTTCTACGACGAGCGGGGCAGCCAGCTCTTCGAGCAGATCACCCGGCTCCCCGAGTACTACCCCACCCGCGCGGAGCGCCACCTCTTGGAGACGTACGCCCGGACCATCGCCGAACTCTCCAAAGCCGACACCCTTGTCGAGCTCGGCGCGGGGGCGTGTGAAAAGACCCGGGTGCTCCTCAGCGCCTTGCAGGATTTCGGCACCCTGGCCACGTACATCCCCTTCGACGTCAGCGACGAGTTCCTGCGCGATGCCGCCTCCACGCTCTCCAGCGAGTACGAATCTCTGGCGGTGCACCTGGTCATCGGTGATTTCAGCGAGCATTTGGCCGAGATCCCCACTGAAGGCCGCCGCATGGTGGCCTTCTTGGGTGGAACGATCGGCAACCTCGACCCGGCCCGGCGCGCCCGATTCCTGTTCGATCTCAACTGCACCATGTCGAGCGACGACTCGCTCCTTCTCGGCGCCGACCTGGTGAAGGATCGCCGGCGCCTGGTCGCCGCCTACGACGACGCCGCCGGCGTCACCGCCGACTTCAACAAGAACGTGCTCCACGTGCTCAACGAACAACTGGGCGGGGACTTCGACCCCGACCAGTTCACCCACGTGGCACGGTGGAACGAGAACGAACAGTGGATCGAGATGCGACTGCGGGCCGAGCATGCCACCGACGTGAAGCTGCAGGAGGCCGGGATCTCCGTCCAGTTCGCCGCGCACGAAGAGATGTTGACCGAGATCAGCGCCAAGTTCACTCCGGCGCGGATCGAGGCGGAGTTGCATGACGCCGGCTTCGTGGTCGACGGCATGTGGGGCGCCGACGAAGGGGAGTTCCTCCTCACGCTGGCCCATCCCTTCTGCTGATCCGGGCCCTTCTGCTTCGTCCGGGCCTTTCTGGTTAATCCGGGCCCTTGTGCGCATCGAGGCCGAACGCAGCCGCCGGTTCGGGCTCGGCACCCTCGCTCCCCGCCCCGCGCACGCGACCACCCCGGCCGCGTCGGCCCGTGATCCCGCGGTTGCCCCGGCGCCGCAGCACGGTATCGACCAAGAGGATGATCAACAGCAGCGCCGACCCCTCGGTGAGGGCACTGGCCACGAGCCAATGCGGCGGACTGTACTTGAACGTGACGACATCGGTACCGGCGGGAAGTCGCACCTGCTGCACCAAGCCATGTTGCGTGACCGCCACCGCACTGGAGGGCCCTCCGTCCTCGGAGATGGACGCGTGCCAGCCGCGGTCCCAACCCACGTCGCGTACCAGCACCATGCGCGTGGACGTACGCACACGGATGGACTCTGCATTCGCCGTGCTCGAGAGCACCTCAATGCGCGGCGCCGGCCCGCCGGTACCTGCTGCCGCGTGCAGGGGCGTCGGAGGCTGGGTCCGTACGAAGAGGGTGTAGTCGTCTATCGACCCCTGCTGGCGCCAGGCGCCGGGGCGCACTGAACCCGAGAGCGGACCGTCCAACTCGTAGGCCCGCCCCCCAATGAGGACGACCACCTGATGCGGCGGCAGCCGGCCCGAGACGACCTGAACGGCCAGGCCGGTGGCGTTACCGGGTGGCAATGCCCCGTTGACCTCCTGGGCGCCGGGGGCGACCGCCACGGCAGGCCCCCACCGTGTCGCCCCGGTGTCGCCCACTTTGCCGAAGCGGATCTGCCCGCCCGCCGCAGGCGAGGCGAGAAGGACGCTCGCTCGTGCCGGGGCGAGCGTCCGGCCGAAGAACCATGCGCTGGTCTCTCCGGCAACCAGGGTCGCTCGCGGAGCCGGGTAGAAGTTGTAGCCGTTGCCCTGGACATTGGCCGCGATCCCCATCGGGAGGATGGGGTCCTGACCATGCACCTCGGACTCCTGGCGCACTCCGGCGAGCGTCGTCGGCGTGGTCTGTAGGGCCAGGAGGAAGTATTCGGGGGCCGTCACGATGTCCTGGAGATCCAGCTCTGTGAATTGGCCATTTTGGAGCTGGGGAACATTGAAATCTCCGCTCTGATGCGTCAACGTGATCGAGTTGTAGCTCCCGCTCACGATGGAGGCGTAGCCGCCCACCGAAGGGAGGCGCGCGAGCACGTTGTCGTCCGGCAGGCCCGTCGTGAAGTTGTTCAACCCGTTGGCGTACCCCTCGGGGTCGTACACGTCGAACCGGCCGCCGGCCGGCAGGTGCGCCGCGATGTAGCTCTCCACGGTGGTGTCGCCCGCCACCACATCGTTGGACGGGGCGTAGATCAGCTGGCTGGTTCCGGCCGCCAGACCGAGGTCGATCAGCGTGAAGACGGCGGCGGCGCTCATCCAGTAGCGGTAGGGCAGGACCGAGCGGAGCCACACGATGACGCCGGCACCCGCGCTGAAGCCGAGTGCGAAAATGGTGGCCTCCCGGACCGTGTGCACCTCGCTCGGCGTGGAGGAGACCATGGCCAGCGAGATGAGGGAGCCGGGATCGAAGATGGCCCAGCCTCCGACGGCGAGGACGACCCCGAACGGGATGAAACCCACCCAGCGGTCGAACCGCACGCACGCCCCGCCCGAGTCGGTCCGGCGGTCCAACCAACCGGCGAACAGCACGCAGACGGCGACGGAGACATCGATCATGTTGCGGCTCTGCAGGCGTTGGTGCCCATAGAGCGGAATGGCATTGAATACGTGCTCGAGCGGGGTGTCGGCCCCGAGGGCGAGCAGTAGCCCGATGAGGCCGACGGCGTACCAGGTCAGGCGCTCGCGGCGCGCCAGGCGTGAGGGCCAGCGCGGGTGCCACAGCGAGACCAGGGCCACGATGGGGAGAATGCCCAGGTAGATGCCGACCTCGGGCAGGTTGTACTGCCCGAAGAAGGAGCGCTCCCCCATCGCGCCGTAGCCACCGAAGAGATAGGGCACCACCGACAAGAGGCCATAGGGGTTCGGGAAGCCGCCGGTCGCCGCGAAGGTGTCGCCCAGCCCCGAGCGTTGGGAATTGGAGATGGCGGCGATCCCGGGCAGCCACTGGACGGCAGCCAGCGCCAGCGCCAGCGCGGCGCCCACACCGCAGCGGGTCAGCACCCTCCACCAGCGAAGACGATCGAACCCGGCCGAGATGGCGGCATAGGCGAGAACCAGCAGCGCCTCGTCGAGCATGGCCTCGGGCGCCCCACCGAAGATCACCAAGGCGAACGCCAGGCCGAGCAGTATGGACCAACGCCATCGCCCGTCGCGCACAATGTGCAGCACGGCCAGCAACATGAAAGGGATGGACGCGAATCCTTCGGTCATGTCCACGTGATTGACCTGGTTCAACACCACGCCGGAGAAGGCGAAGGTGACGGCAGCGAGCACGCATGCCACCGTGGAGAGGGTCAGCGCGCGCAGGAACAGGTACATCCCCACAGCGACGAGCGAGAAGAGAATGACCTCGGTGGCGATCCAGGCGGCACGGTCCGGCAGGATGACGAAGAGGCCCACCAGCGGATAAAAGGCTCCGGCATTGAAGCCGGCCAGCAGTGGGGTGCCACTGAAGATGTACTGGTTCCAGAACGGCAGCTGTCCGTGGCGCAGCATGGTGCCCACCAGGACGTGCAGGGGGTAGTTCTGTTGCAGGTTGTCGCCGGTCATGAGGAGATGACCGCCGAGGAGGTCCGGCAGGATGAATCCGGCGGCCGGAATCCCGATCAGCACGGCATAGGGCCATAGCGGCCCGATACGGATGCGCGCCCTGCTCATCTGTGCCCGCTCACCTACGAACGACGCACCGTCTATTCGTCGACCGGGTCAGGGCCCGCCGGCGCGCCGGAGCCCCCCAGAGCCGCCCCTCCGTATGACCTCAACGCGGGAAGTCGCGGTTCGCGTTGACAGTCCTCGGCCGGCCCGGTCGTGAGAGCGTGCTCGAGGTGGCGCGCCACATCACCTGAGGCGCCAGCGCGGACAGCTCGATCCGGTGCACGTGCGCCCGAGCCAGAGCGAGGAGGTCACCCAGAAGGTCGTCGCCCAGCAGGAAGGGCAGGAGGCCGAGATCGAGCAGCTTGGTGTGCGCTGCTCGGTAGTAGTGCTCCTCCAACTCGACCCGCGGGTCCTCGAGGTGGGCGATGTCGGCTCCCCCGGCAGCCGTCGCGACCTTCTCGGCCAGCTCGTTCACCGAGTAGGACTCCGTGAATTGGTTGAAGACCCGAAACTCCCCGGCCGCGGCGGGGCTCTCGATGGCGAGTTCCACGCAGGCCAGCGTGTCACGAATGTCGAGGAATCCCCGCGTCTGACCGCCCTTGCCGTAGACGGTGAGCGCCTGACCCGCCGCCGCCTGGATCACGAAGCGGTTCAAAACGGTGCCGAACACGGCGTCGTAGTCGAAACGGGTCGCCAGGTCGGGATGCAGCAGCGTCTCGGGCGTCGACTGACCGTAGACAACGCCCTGGTTCAGATCGGTGGCGCGCAGGCCCCAGGCGCGGCAACAAAAGGCGATGTTGTGACTATCGTGCACCTTGGAGAGGTGGTAAAAGCTGCCCGGCTGCTTCGGGAAGGGCAGCACGTCGGTGCGCCCCCGGTGGGTGATCTCGATGTATCCCTCTTCGATGTCGATGTTGGGAGTGCCGTACTCGCCCATGGTCCCGAGCTTCACCAGATGGATGGCCGGGTCGGTGTCCGCGATGGCGTAGAGCAGGTTGAGGGTGCCGACCACGTTGTTGACTTGGGTGTACACGGCGTGCTTCCGGTCGACCATGGAGTAGGGAGCGCTGCGTTGCTCAGCGAAATGCACAATGGCATCGGGGCGGAACCGACCCACCATGTCGTAGACGAACGCCTCCTCGGTCGTGTCACCGATGAAGGTCTCGATCTGGTGCCCCGAGACGTCCTCCCAGCATTCCACCCGCCGCTGCAGCGAAGCGATCGGGACGAGCGATTCCACCCCCATTTCGAGGTCGTACCCTCGGCGGGCGAAGTTGTCGACCACGGCCACCTCGCAACCGGCGCTCGAGAGGTGCAGCGCTGTGGGCCAACCGAGGTATCCATCTCCCCCAAGGACAAGAATTCGCATGCTGCACCTTCCGGTTCCGTGACAGCTACATTTCACCCCTGTGACGGTGGCATTGTTGTCCCCGGAACTGAGATTAGCCTGAGACACCCGCGAGGGAGCGTAATGACGCCCGTAGCCGCGCATTTCCGAGGATGAACAACGTGGATTGCGACAGAATGACCGCCGAGGTGACGGCGCGGCACCTGATGCCTACCGCTGTGCTCGGCTTCGCCGCCACGCTGGCCATCGCCGTCGGAGCCCTGCTCGGGGGTTCGGCGTTCGAGACCCACCTGCCCGGCGCGTGGTTCTTCGGGATGCCGGGTGGCCTCTTCGGCTCCATGGGCTCGAACAACGGTGACCCGCCGATCTACGCCGTGATCGCCGTATATGGCGGGATGATCCTGCTCGTCCGCGTCTGGTTCGGCCTACTGCGCCATCTGTCGGCGCACCCCGGCGTGCCGGTGAAGCGAGTCGTGCTGGTGATTGCCATCTGGACGCTTCCACTCCTCATCGCGCCGCCGCTCTTCAGCCGCGACGTCTACAGCTACGCCGGGCAGGGCGAGATGATGAGCCACCACATCGACCCCTACGACTATGGCACCGGTGTGCTGGGGTCGACCCCATTCAGCACGATGCCCGACACGGTGTGGACCAACACGCCCTCCCCCTACGGTCCCACGTTCTTGACGATCGACGGAGTCCTCGACAAGGCCTCCACTCACAAGATTCTTCCCGACATCTTGTTGCTACGCCTGCTCGAAGTGGCCGGGCTCGCGCTCGTCGTAGGGGCGACTCCTTCGTTGGCACGCCGGCTCGGACGGGATCCGGCGGGGGCGGTGATGCTAGGAGCCGGGTGCCCGCTCGTTTTGACCACGCTCATCGGCGGGGCGCACAACGAGGCCCTCATGCTTGGCCTGTTGGTGGCGGGGCTCGCCGTGGCGCAACGGTGGGGAACCGTCCCCGGGGTCATGCTGTGTGCGGTCGCGGCCGGGGTGAAGTCACCGGCCGCGCTGGGTGTCCTGTTCCTCGGATGGGTCTGGGCCGGTCCCGGCGCGTCCATCCGCAGGAGGGTCGTGCACACCCTCGGCGCCGGGCTCATCGCGCTCGCCACCATGGAGGTGATCTCGATCGTCTCCGGCACCGGGTGGGGATGGATCCGCACATCCACGGCGGCCAACAAGTCCTTCACCGGAGTCACGCCCGTCGATGCGGTCTCCAAGGTGGTGGCGGGCGTGGCGTCCCTGGTGCACCTGCACGTCTCGCAGCTCGGGGCGCGCACGGTCCTGAGCGTCATCGGATTGGCTGTTGCCGCCGCCATCGGCGCGTGGTTGCTCCACCGCTCGTCGGCAGCCGACGTGCCGCGCAACCTCGGATTGACCCTGCTGGTCGTCGCCCTCCTGGGTCCGATTTTGTGGGGCTGGTACGTCACCTGGGGCATCATCGTCGTGGCACCGGCGCTGTCGGGGGGGCTGCGACGAGTCGTCATCGCCATCAGCACCTTCGAGGCCTTCGTCGCCGTGTCCTCGGTGAAGAACCTCGTCGGCACGGTGTACGCCGCCGGGATATTTCCCGACCTCGTCCTGGTCGCCGCCATATTCGCCATCCTGATCATCCCTCTGGCGCAGTTCGGCCGGACCCGGGTGACCCCCAGACTGGCCGAGAGAGGCCTGCGGCGCCCCATGGTCGGTCTGCAGGCCTGATCCCGCCATCCACTCTGCGGCCGGCCGCATGCACCGGGCCATCCCTTCGCGCCCGGGATGGTACGGCGTCCGCTAACTCAGAGCGCCTCGTCGTCCCAGATGGTCGCCTCCGCGGCGAACTCCTCGGGCGACTGCACCTCGACGACGCAGAACAGGAGACCGGCCGGGTCGCGCATGATCCACCAGCTCTCCATCGCCCGGACCCGGCTCGCCCCCATGTGCTCGAGTCGCTCGACTTCAGCTTCGACGTCGTCGCTCTCGATATCGAAGTGCATGCGGGCCGGCGCGCCCGGTCCGAGCCTTTGGACCAGGATCTCGAGGCCGGAGAAGAGCCCTTCGAGGCGCACGTAGTCGGGGTCGTCGTCATCGGGAATCGAGGGGATGCCCAATGCGCCGGACCAGAATGCGATCTCGGCTCCGTAATCCTCCGCCGGGACGTCGAAGAGGGCCCCGGTGAGCCGGCTGCGATGCATCCGCCTACCCCTCCCCCGTTGGCTGCGCCGCCGGCGCCGGCGCCGGGGCCGGGGCGCCCTGCGCCCGAGAGGCCGCCAGCCAACCCGTCACCACCGGCGCGAAATTGGCGGGGTTGTAGGCGTCCTCCTCGTAGGAGAACTGCATGGATCCGGCGTAGTGCAGCACAGTGATGTTGTGCGCCTGGTGCACCGAGCCGTCGCCCGGATCACGGAACCGATTCTCTATGCGGCAGATCCACCAGCCGCGCTCCTCATCGCATACGCACCACGTGTGGGGAAACGAGGTCATCGCACTGTTCGGCCACTGGGCCATGGTGGCCGAGATCCACGCAAGGATCTCATCGCGCCCATGGAACTGGCCGAACATGTGCTCCACGTAGAGGGCGTCCTCGGTGAACAGATCGGCCCAGGCACGCCACTCCCCGGAAGCGGCGCACCGGTTGGCCGTGTCGATGAAATGCTGATGGGCGCGCTCGAGCTCATCTCTGCTCCATCGACCGGTCATGACTTGAGTATCCATTCGCTCATCGTCACGCTGCGCATCGTGTCCAAGTCGATGAACGCGGCGATCTCTTCGATCATCTGTGTGACATGCGCGGTCATCTGATCGGGGTCGCCGTCGGCGCAGTAAAAGAGCATCGGGTCAGTCACGTGCTCGAGGGACGGCCAGGCCTCTTCGACGATGCCCCGGTAGGGAGGCGCACCCTCGGTGATTCCCCGGAACACCGCATTACGGACATAGCGGGTACGCGGCTGAATCGACTCGGTGATGGGCGAGATACGGGTGTGCCAGCGCGCCATCCACTCCTCGAAGGAGAGGTCGGGGTGCTGCTCGAGCAGGGCCACCGTGAGCACCCCGGGGGAGCGCTCCCCGTCGGGCCAGTCCCGAGGCGCCGACCATTCGTTGCCCCCGTAGTCGCGATAGAGCGATTCCACCACCTGATACCCGGCCAGGCGCGTCGCAGCGTCGCGCAGGACGCCTTCGAAGGCGTGACGGTGATCGACCGCGTCCAGCCAGACCGACACCAACGCGTGCAGGGGGGTCTCGCCGGCCGGCGTCGGAACCGGTGCCGGAATGTCGCTGTGGGTGTCGCGCACGTCCATGCTGAGCGCGCGTGGCCCGAGCGCCAGCAGCTGCCCCGCCACCGGACCGAGCATGATCTCGGCTGTCGCTTCACGCGTGGTGTCGGGATCGAGCCACACCAAGTACATCAATTTCTCCATGGGCCCCGGCTCCTCCGCATCACATCAGGCCTTCACCAGGTAAGGCCGAGCGCTTTGCGCATCGTGGCCTCGAACTCGGCATCGCTCTGGCTCCGCCGGAGGGCGAGGACCATGGCGGCGTCCTCCCCCACCTCCACCCGCAACGGTGTGGCCGGATCCTCCAACGCGTCGGCCACCGCATGGCCGACCAGCTCTGGGCCCGGCCGCCCGGCCGGCCCGGTCAGCTTGGCATCGGTGCCGCTCCATTGCTCCCGCAGCTCTGCATAGGCCCCGGGTCCCAGGTGATCGGCGCGGCGGCGCATGCCCGGCGCGATGTAGCCGGGCTCGACAATGACGACACGGATGCCGAAGTGCCCGAGCTCATAGTGGAGCGTCTCGGAGAGCGCCTCGAGGGCGTGCTTCGACGCCGCGTACACCCCCTCGAGGGGCGTGCCGATGCGGCCCTGCACCGAACTGATGTTGACCAGCACACCGCACCCGCGTGCGCGCCACGATGGCACGACGGCCTGTGCCAGGCGAAGGGGACCGATCGTGTTGACATCGAGAACCCGGGTGAAATCAGCGAGAGGGTAGTCCTCGAGCGGTCCCGTCCCGGTGAGGCCCGCATTGTTCACCACGGCGTCGAGCTCCCCGGCGGACGCCACGGCGTCGGCAACGGACGTCGCGCTGCGCACGTCGAGACTCAGTACCTTGGCGACCTTGAGGTCCCGCAACGCTGCGACATCGCGGGCGGTGGCCACCACCTCGTGGCCTCGCTCAGCGAGCACCTCCGCGGTGGCCCGACCGATCGATCGTCCCGCACCGGTGACCAACACGCGCATGGTCCCAGCATGCCAGCGATGCCGGCGTCGTGCTCGCGCCCGTCAGCGCCACGTATCGCGCGCGACGACCAACCCTCTGTCCGGAGAGAGAAAGTGTCCGCTCAAGGTGCGCTCCGACGTGCGCATGCGCCAGTGCAGGAGCTCCTGCGTGCATTCCCAGGCGGCGTCCTTCCACCCGTCGTCGGGTTGCGCGCACAGATTGTGGACCTGCTGGGAGTCCCGGTGCAGGTCGAACAAGAGCGGCGGGTACAACTTCGAGGAGGCGGCGAACTGCACGTACTTGAAGTCCGGCCCGCGCGAGACCGCCAACGAGCAGTGGCTCATAGGAATGCCGAGCGCCCGCTCGGCCATCTGGTCGGCCGGGTTGGAGAAATCCCACTCGAAGTGCGCGGTGTCGCGCCAATGCTCGGGAGCGCCCTGGCCACGGAGGAACGGGGACAACGACCACCCGTCCGCTTGGGCCGGAACGTCAGCACCGATGAAGTCACAGATGGTCGGAAGCAGGTCCACCGATTCGGTGACTGCGTCGACGATGGCCCCGCGACCGGCGTCGGCCGTCTGTCGCGGGTCGACCACTATCAGGGGAACGTGGTAGCTCTCGTCCCAGTAGCCCAGCTTCTCGAGCAGCCAATGGTCGCCGCCCATCTCGCCGTGGTCGCTGGTGACCACCACGAGCGTCGATTCGGTCAGGCCGCTCTGCACGAGAAAATCGAAAAGGTGGGCGAGCCCGTCGTCCACCTCTCGCTGTGCTCCGTGATAGGTGGCCCTGAGCTGGCGGCGGTCGCGATCGTCGAGAGGGGCCCGGATCTGCGGGACGGACAGGACCATCCCGGCCAGCGGGTGTACGGCCGCCTCGTCCTCGATCCGCGCGCAGCCGGTGAAGGCGCCGATCTGCTCGGCGTCGTAGAGATCGTGATAGCCGATCGGATTGCGCCGGGGCGGATGCGGCCGGATGAACGAGGCATGGACGAAAAACGGCCGGTCTCCGTTCACCTCAAGCCAGTCCGTCACCGTCTGTCGCAAGAAATTCGTCTGCGAGAGCTCGGGGGGAAACTGGGCCGGCGCCCACGTTGCCCCGTGCTCCTCCGCGCCGGGAAAGCCCGCGATCGGTTCGTAAAGGGCGTGGGGATCCGCCGGGACATCGATGCCCTGCGCCGCCAGCCAGCGACCCCACGCCGGGCTGCCCTGTTCCCAAGGGTCGCTGACCACGGCGCGGAATCCAGGCAGGACCCCCTCGTAGGTGAAGAGCCGGGGATCCCCCGGCGGCACCGTCCGGGGATCTACGGCCGTGTCGGTGTAGCCGAAAAGGACCGGGTCATAGCCCAGCTCACGGGCCAAGAGCGCGATGTTGGTAAAGCGGGCGTCGAGTGGGGTGCCGTTGAGCACGGCGCGATTGCGGTGTTGATACGTGCCCGTGTACAGGCACGCCCGCGAGGGACCGCAGGGGGCGGCGTTGGCCCAGTGGTTGGAAAAGAGCACACCGCGCGCCGCCAGCTGGTCCAACGCGGGCGTCGTGAGCACCGGATGGCCGAGAGCCGACAGGGAGTCGCCGCGCCACTGGTCGACCGTGATGAAGAGCACATTGCGATGGGGCGCCATGCCCTCACTCTTGTCGATGGAGCGCTCCTCCGGCGGACGCCCACCGAGTCCGGGGAATGGCGGCGATCAGGAAGTGCGCATGGACGCGCCACCGAGACGCGTCCCGGCGCGGATCAACAAAGCGCCGACCTGGTGCCCGATCCGTCGCCGCGCCGTGCGACTACCCGGGGCGATCCGGGGTGGGACCACGCGCAGGTTTGCTACGCCCGTCACCCGCGAGTACACGGCTGCCGGTTGCCCACCGGCCCCGTCAGTCTTCCGGGGCTGTGGGCTGACCAAGAGGTCGCGGCGGTGCTCCTCACCCATCCGCTCGCCCAGCCACACCTGCAACATTCGGATTCCTCCTGCGATCTCGACTGGATCGAAATTCACCCGGCAGCTGCCAGTATAGGCCTCATTTGACAATAAATCAATGATATTCTAATATAGGCTTATGCCTATGTTCTATGAAGAGCAGGAGCCTATACCGCTCCCGCCCATCTTCCTCTCCTCCCCCTCGCTGGCCTGCGATCTGACCTGGGTCCTGTGGGTGGCGCTGCGCCCGGCGTGGCGCGCGGACTTCCCCCTCGCCACCGAGCTTCTCGAGCAGCGTGAGGACCTGATCGACCGGATCTGCGCCTTCTGGGGCGACACCGGACCCGGCGTCTGCTTCACCGAGCTGCAGATCCTGGCCCACCACGCTGGAGCGCTCGGCGAGCCGTCCCCCGCCGCGCTGTGGGCCGCCGTCGAGAATGCCGTCGCCACCGTGCCGACAGACCTCGGATTGGAGTCCGAGAGCGCCGAGGACCGGGCCATCTTCTTGCGCCGGCTCGAGTTGCTGAAGGCCTCCCCCGCCATGGTCGGCGCCTACATCGACCTCCTGCGCGACGTGTGGGACCTCGTCGACGAGATCTGGCAGGCCGCCCTTCCGGCCTTGGAAGAGTCCGGGCGCCGCGTTGTGGCCCAGCTCGAGAGCGGGCGTGGGCTGGGTGAGCTCGTGGGTGACCCGTGTGAGACATTCGACTCGTGGCTGCCCGCCATCAATGCGCATATCGGGTCCGGCCAGCCCTTGCTGGTGGTGCCGTGCATGTTCTTCGGCAAGTGCCTCTACCTGGAGTTCCCCGGCCTCACCCTCGTCGGCTCCGGGTTCCGGCGCGACGACGTCGCGGCGCGTGCCCGCACCGAGCTCCTGGCCCGCCGACTCAAGACGGTGGCGGACCCCACCCGCCTGGCGCTGCTGCACTACTTGGCCCGGACCCCGAGCACGGTGGGCACCCTGGCGAGCACCTTCGGCCTGGCGCAGCCGACCGTGAGCATGCACATGAAGTCGCTCCGCGAATCGGGACTGGTACACGCGGAGAGGTCCGGTGGACGGCTTGAGCTGCGCGCCGACCCCGAGGCGGTGGATGCCCTGCTCGCCGAGCTGCGCGGCGTGATCGTGCGCGACGCCGGCACGACGCCAAGCGGGCTGACCGGCGCGAACGCTTCCGACGCGCCGTACGCCGTGGCGCAGTCGTAGCCGGCTACAGCTCGACGAAGCCGGCGACGGCTCGGTCCGGCTCGGACCCTTCGCTCCCCTCGCCGGGCGCCGCGGTAACCAGGGCCGTGGTGCGCAACGGGATCTCCTTCATGATGAGGCTGAGCACGACCGCCAGCGCGGCGAACGGCACAGCCACGAGGAACACGTCCTGCAGGGCGTGGCTGAACGCGTCGACCACGACGGCCCGCTGGGCGGGCGGCAGGTGGTCGATCTGTGCCGGGTTGGCGGTGATGCTGCCGCCGTGGAGCAAGCGGAGCTGCGCCTTGGTGGCGTGCGCCGAGAGTTGGCTGAGCAGGCGGCTGTCGAACACGGCGCCGAGAGCGGACACGCCGAACGCGCCCCCGATGGTGCGGAAGAACGTCGCCGTCGAAGTGGCCACGCCCAGCTGGGAGTAGGGCACCGCGTTCTGCACGGCCACGACGAGCACCTGCAGGACCAGCCCGACGCCCAGGCCGACCACGAACATGTACGACGCCGCCACCGGCAGCGTCGTGTGCGGGCCGAGCCGGGAGAGGAGCACCAACCCGACCGTGAGCACGGCCGAGCCGGCCACGGGGAAGATCTTGTACCGGCCGGTGCGGGTGACGAGGCGCCCGCTCACGATGAAGGTGATCAGCATGCCCGTGACGACCGGCAGTACTTCCAACCCCGACGCCGTCGGCGTCGCCCCGTGGACCGCCTGGAGGTAGAGGGGCAGGTAGATGATGGCGCCGAACATGGCGACGCCGATGATGAAGCCCACTCCCGAGGCCGAGCTGAACGTGCGGTTGCGGAAGAGTGCGAGCGGGATGACCGGCTCGGTGGACCTGGTTTCCACCACGCAGAAGGCGACGAGCAGCACGACGCTGACGAGGGCCAACCCGAGGATCGGAGCTGAACCCCATCGGTACTGCGTCCCGCCCCACGTAGTCATGAGGATGATGGCCGTGACGCCGGCGGACAGGAGGGAGATCCCGGCCCAGTCGATCTTGTGGTGCACACGGTTGGTGGGGAGGTGGAGCACCGCGGCGATGACGAACAGGGCCACGATGCCGATGGGTACGTTGATGTAGAAGATCCACCGCCACGAGAGGTGCTGGGTGAACAGCCCGCCGGCCAGGGGCCCCGCCACGCTGGTCACGCCGAACACGACGCCGAAGTACCCCATGTACTTGCCGCGCTGGCGGGCCGGCACGACGTCGCCGATGATCGCTTGCGCGCCCACCATGAGGCCGCCCGCCCCGACGCCCTGGACGGCTCGGAAGGCGATCAACTCCACCATGCTCTGCGAGAGCCCCGAGAGCATGGAGCCGACCAAGAAGATCACGATCGCCAGCTGGAAGAGGTTCTTCCGCCCGTAGAGATCGCCCAGCTTGCCCCACAGCGGTGTCGAGATGGTCGTGGTCAAGAGGTAGGCGGTCACCACCCAGTACAGATGGTTGAGGCCGTGCAGATCGCCGGCGATGGTGGGTAGCGCCGTGGCCACAATCGTCTGATCGAGCGCGGCCAGGAACATGCCCAGCATCAGCGCGCCCAAGACCACCAGTATCCGGCGATGCTCCTCGCCCGTGGGCGCCCCGAACCCGAGCGCCTGCGCCGAGGGCCCATCGCCTACCGGGGGCACGGGCGACGCAGGCACGGCGGTGACGTCAGTCGACACGGGCGTCCTCGAGGTCGCGCTGCAGTGCGGAGGAGAAGCGCCCGAGGAGGGTGGCGAAGCTGTGCAGGTCAGCATTGTTCCAGCCCGAGAGCAGACCCTCGTACCACTCGCGCCGGGCCTCGAGGACCCGCGCCAACGTCTGACTCCCGGCCGGGGTGAGCATGATGCGGGTGGCGCGCCGGTCGTCGGGATCGGGCCGGCGGGAGATCAGGCGCTCGCGTTCGAGCTGCTGGATCTTCCGGGTGACCGTCGGCGCGTCGACCCCAAGCAGCTCGGCCAGGTCGGTCACGCGCAACCCGTCGCCGTGGATGTGCAGTTTGTAGAGCAGGGCCGATCCCGCCCGGTCGAGCCGGACCCCCGCCGCGGTGAGCAGCCGCTCGTGCAGGCGCACTTGGGTGATCGAACCGGCGACAACCTGGAATGCAGCCTGAATCTGGTCCACCGAACCATTCGCCGGGACGGCGGGTCGCGTTTTAGTTGCTTTCGGCACGCAACTATCATACGCCAGGCAGGCGTGGCGTGGCGGCGCGGTGCTCCGGGCTTACGGCAGGTAGACCACCGCCTGCCACTGACCGGTCATCTCCTCGCGGCACAGCGCCGCACCTGAGCGCAGGGCCCAGCCGACGACCTCGGCCTCGGGGGCGCCGTGGGAGGCGAGCACCACGAGTCCCCGGCGGGGATGGTCCTGGCGTACCAGCCATCCCGGCGGGACGGGCACCCCGGCCTCTGCCAGTCGCGCCGCTGCCTTGGCTCCTGTCGGGTGCAGCAGACCGATCGTCACGCCCTCGGTCGAGCGTCTGGTGGGGCGAGCCGGCACCAACGTGCACATGGTGACCGGCGGCTGTCGGGTGCCGAACAGGCTGAAGAGGCCCGGGGGCGTCGTCTGCTGTTCCTCCTCGTCCAGTTCGACGCCGGGGAGCAGGTTGATCCACCCCTGGCCCGCCTCGGTCAGGTGGCGCAGGTACCCGGTGATCCGGCCGGTGTCCGCGGACGTGAACTCGAACCGGTCGATGTCACGACTGGTCCTCACTGGGGCGGGAGGGGCCCGGACCTCGTCCACGGCGCGTGCATGCCCGACCACACTATGGCGGGGACGCCGCGGCAGCGTGCAGCGCCGTGCGGTGCGGCGGCGCCCGCTACGGTGCCGTGATGGACCTGATCGAGACCTTGCGGAGCACGGGCGCCGTACGCGAGTTCCTCCCCGAGCCCNNGCTCCTGCAGCGCGGACTTGAAGTCCAGCGGGTGCTCCAACGCCTGCTCGATACGGCTCGCTTCGCTCCCAACGGCGGTAACCGCCAGGCGTGGCGCGTCATCGTCGTGAAGGACCCCGAACGCCGCCGCGCCCTGCGCGACCTGTACCTCACGGGATGGTACGAGTACCTGGCCATCTCGGCCGCCGGGCTCGTGCCCTGGGCGCCCGTCACCGATCGCGAGGCCGAGGCGGCCGCCGCGGCCAACGCCCCCGCGCTTGCCGAGGAGGCGGCGGGCCGCGCCGCGGCAGGCCAGCCGCCGGGTATGGCCGAGGCGCTCGACACGGCGCCCGCCCTGCTGCTCTTGGTCGCCGACCTCGGCTCTCTGGCCGCCGTCGACCGGGACCTCACCCGCTACACGTTCGCCGGCGGCGCCAGCATCTACCCCTTCGCCTGGAACCTGCTACTGGCGGCCCGGGCCGAAGGCCTGGGTGGGGTGATCACGACCATGCCGGTGCGCCGGGAGGACGACCTGCGCCAGCTGTTCTCCATCCCCGAGACCTGTGCCGTGGCCGCATTGTTGGTGCTCGGCCGCCCCGTCGCGGCGGCCCGCCGGCTGCGGCGGCACCCGGTCGGCGCATTCACCACGGTGGACAGTTACGCCGGTCCGGCATTCGACGGCGGGGAGGCCGCGCCGGGCACCCCGGACCCGCCGCGCCCTCGACAGCCGCGGTAGCCCGCCGGGGCATCCAGCCGTGCTCAAATGGAGTCATGGCCCAGAACGTCCTTGGAGGCGAACTCCAACCGTGTAGTTACAACCCCCTCACCGGCTTCTTCCGTGACGGCTGCTGCAACACCGGAGCGGAGGACTTCGGCGTGCACACGGTGTGCATCCGTGCCACCGAGGAATTCCTCGCCTTTTCGGCCTCTGTGGGCAACGACCTTTCGACACCGCACCCCGAGCACGGTTTCGACGGCCTGGCGCCAGGCGATCAGTGGTGCCTGTGCGCGAGCCGCTGGCAGGAGGCGTTCGAAGCAGGTGTGGCCCCATCCGTCGTGCTGGAGTCCACGCACGCCTCGACGCTGGAGTGGGTCGAGCTGGGCGACCTGGCCCAGTTCGCAGTCAGGGAGTAGGCAGCCGCCACTGCCCGGACGCGCGGGCTCAGCGATCGAGAAGCTCGAGCAACCTCTCGGGCGGGCGGCCAATGACCGCCCGGCCACCGCTGACCACGATCGGGCGCTCCAGCAAAATGGGATTGGCGGCGATCGCTTCGAGCAAGGCATCGCCGTCGCGATCGGCCAAGCCGAGCGAGGTGTACACCGCCTCGGCGGTTCGCATCATCTCCCGGGGATCGTTGATACCCAGCTGCTCCATGAGCGCCCGGAGCTCGGGCACCGTCGGCGCCACCTTGAGGTACTCGACAATGCGCGCCTCGATCCCACGATCGGCCAGCAGTCCCTGTGCCGTGCGACACTTGGAGCAGCGCGGGTTGAAGTAGAGCGAGAGTTCTCCCATAGGCCGGCCAGTGTACGGACCGCTTCACCGACTCAGGAGGTTCCATCGCATGGAAGGCCACGTTGTCACCGTCGAACGGGTGATCGCCGCCCCCGCATCGGCTCTCTTTGCCGTCGTGGCCGACGCCAATCGGCACCCCGAGATCGACGGTTCCGGCACGGTCAGAAAGACAAAGGCCGGCACGCCGAACCGATTGGCCCTCGGCGCCACGTTCGGCATGTCGATGAAGATGGGCGTCCCCTACTCCATGTCCAATACCGTGATCGAGTTCGAGCCGGACCGCTCCATCGCCTGGAAGACCGTGCTCTCGGGATTTCTCGGCCGCTTCATCGGGGGGCGCATCTGGCGCTACGAGTTCGAGCCCACCAAAGGCGGGACCTTGGTCCGGGAGAGCTGGGACATCTCACAGGACAGGCAGGGCGCGTTCTTGAAATTGGGCAAGGTTCCCGCCGCGACGGCGGACAGCATGACCAAATCGTTGGAACGACTGGCGAAGCTCACCGAGCCGCTGGCAGCGTGACGGACGATCCGACCGCCGATCGATGATCGATGCCGCCTGGGAGGCGCGAGTCCTCCCGACCCTGTCCGAATACACCCGCATTCCGTGCCTCTCACCGGTGTTCGATCCCGATTGGGCCGAGCGGGGTGCCCTCATGGAAGCGGCGGAGCTCCTGCGCGCCTGGACCCAGGAGCAGGACAGCAGCCTGGACACGGAGATCGTGCAGCTCCCCGGGCGCACGCCCGTCCTGGTGGTCGAGAACGGTGGCACGGGCGACCCCATCTTGATCTACGGGCACATGGACAAGCAGCCGCCCCTGGGCGACTGGCGACCCGGGCTCTCCCCCTTCGAGCCGGTCCGCGAGGGCGACCTGCTCTACGGGCGGGGCACGGCGGACGACGGCTACGCCCTCTTCGCTGCCGTCACGGCCCTGCTCGCCGCGGACGGGGGGCGCGGGCGCGTCGTCATCCTCATCGAGGCCAGCGAGGAGAGCGGCAGCCCCGATCTGTCGGCCTACGTGGAACACCTACGGGCGCGCATCGGGACCCCATCCCTGGTGATCTGCCTCGACTCGGGCTGCCTCAGCTACGACCGGCTGTGGCTCACCTCGTCCCTCCGGGGCAACCTGGTAGCCACCGTGAGGGTCGACGTGCTCACCGAAGGCGTGCACAGCGGCTCGGCCGGCGGCGTGGTGCCGTCCTCGTTCCGCATCTTGCGCAGCATCCTGTCACGCATCGAGGACGAGAGGACCGGAGAGATACTCCTGCCCGAGCTGCGGGGCGCCGGCGTGCCCGACGACCTCCGGGTCTCGCTCAGTGATGCGGCACCGGAGTTCAGCGACGACGCCATGCCGAGCGTCGACGGCCTCCGCCTGGCCGGCTCCGGCCCGGCCGATCGACTCATCGCCCGCGCCTGGTCGCCTGCGCTCGAAGTGACCGGCATGGACGGCATCCCCGCCGTGCGCGACGGGGGTAACGTCCTGCGCCCGTTCACCACGGCGAAGATCTCGCTGCGCCTCCCCCCCGACGTCGACGCCCAGAGTGCCGCCGATGCGCTGATCTCGGCCATCAGGAACGACGAGGGGGCGCACCTCACCATCGACCTGGAGGGAGTGGCCGACGGTTGGGTCGCACCGCCCCTGGACGAGCACAACGCTGCCACCTTGGACCGCGTGGCACGAGCGTCCTTCGGTCGCCCCGTCGGCTTTCACGGCGAGGGGGGCACCATCCCCTTCCTGGCCGACCTCAAGCGCAGCTTCCCCGGCACCCAGTTCGTGGCCACGGGCGTCCTCGGCCCGCACTCCAATGCCCACGGGCCGAACGAGTTCCTGCACATCCCCATGGCCAAGGCAGTGACGCACGCTGTGGCGGCGCTCCTTCGCTGACCCAGCGGGCCAGTGGCCCTGGGCTTCGCCGGCGCCGGTTCGACGATGGCGTCGGGCCAATATGGTGGTTCCATCATCAACGTCTGGAGCACCGGCTCCATCCGACCCGCCCTAGCGTGTACTCCCCTCGCGACGCACGGAGCTGCACCACCGGCGCCAATCTGCCCGTAGATGGAGGAATCCCATGACCGATACAGCAGACTTCTGGTTCGACCCCCTGTGCCCCTGGGCCTGGTTGACCTCCAGGTGGATGCTCGAAGTCGAGAAGGTGCGCGATGTGGCAACCAGTTGGCACGTGATGTCGCTGGCCGTGCTCAACGAGACCAAAGAGGGCCTTCCCGACACCTACAAGCAGCTCATGGAGCGGGCCATGGGACCGGTGCGTGTCTGCATCGCCGCCGAACAGGCCAAGGGGCCGGAGGTCCTGCTCCCGCTCTACACCGCACTGGGTAAGCGGATACACCTCGAGCAGCGCCGCGAGGACCCCGCCATCATCTCCGAGGCGCTCGCAGAGGCAGGCCTGCCGGCCGATCTGGCTGATGCCGCCACATCGAGCGAATTCGACGACGCCGTGCGCAAGTCGCATCACGAGGGGATGGATCCCGTGGGCTACGACGTGGGCACGCCGGTCATCCACATCGGCGGCATCGCCTTCTTCGGGCCGGTGGTCACCCCAACTCCACGAGGTGAGGCAGCCGGAAAGCTCTGGGACGGCGTGGTGCTCGTCGCCGGCACCGACGGGTTCTTCGAGCTCAAGCGCAGCCGGGACAGGCCACCGATCTTCGATTGAGATCCGTACCCGACCATGGCGGCGCCCCGAAATTTTCACGAGACCGCAATGAACTCCCAAGGAGAGACACAGGCCGACCTATGACCGACATCAGGGACACCGCCCAATATAGAGGTATGGAGCGCGAACCTACGATCATCGAATCGTGCCACAGCACGTGGATTTTCGACGCCGAGCGGATGCGCTTCCGGCGCATCTTGAAGGACACCGAGGTTGGGGGCCAGCCTGTCACCACCGGTTGGCGCCCGTACTACAGGCTCGAAGCCGACCCGGGCGCGGAGACCTTCACCGTGTACCTGAACCTCGTGGGCTCTCGGGTTCTCCGGTCCTGGCGCCATGACGCCGATTGCACGCAGTGCGGGCAGCATGCGACCCGGGAAGTACCGCTCGAGAAGGTGCGCGCCGCCCTCAACAACTGAGGCGCGTCACCCCGAGGTGGGCGCCATCTCCGAGAACGTGGGCGGCCCCGGATCGCCGTCCGTCACCACCATGTCGTAGCGGGCGACCACCAACCGCTTGATCTCCTCGTAGAGCTGGTGCAACTGGTCGTGATCGTCGACGACGCCGTACGCCGTGAACAAGCGGCTCAGCGTCCCCTCGCGCCAGTCGATGGCATCCCCGACCACCCGGTTGGGTATCACGTGCGTCACTCCCGCCAGCCCGGCCACAGCGTCGAGGCCACCCAGCTCCACCAGGCGTTGCGCCCCCGTCGGCGGCTGGTACATGGCACAGAAGGCGACACGCTCGCTCCCCGGGGGAAGGGCGACACCATCGGGCCCGTGGAGGGCAAACCGCATCGCCTCTTGAAGCAGAGGTGCGGAGCCGACCGCACCGAGCAGGACCGGTATCTGCCCTCCGATACGGCCGTTGACCTCGAGTACCCGGGGACCCGCCGGTGTGAGGATGAGATCCGTGTTGGTGAAGCCGTTCTCGATGCCGAGCGCGGCGAGGGCGGCGTCGGTCGCCTCGAGCACCGCCGTGGTCTCGGCTGCATCCAAATGGCTCGGAATGAACGACCCGGTGCCGCGGAAGGGCTCCGCCGGTATGAAGTGACCCGTCACGGCGAAGTGGGTGCCGTGACCCGCTGACACGAGGCTGTCCACCATCAGCACGTCACCGAAGCGCTGAAGTTCCCGCGGATGGGCTTCGGCCAAGACCTCCTCGAGCACCATGTCCTCGCTGCCCACCCGGGGCCCGGCGAGGAGCTGTTGCAATGTCGCAGCATCGGGGACGTGATATGTGTCGCGGCTGCCGGCGCCGGTCTGCGGCTTGAGGACGACCGGATAGTGCGCCTCGCCGGCAATGCGCGCCCTGTGTGCGGATGCGGCGTTGGCGGGCACGGCCCAGAACCGCGGGCCCGGAACCCCGGCACGGGCCAGCTCCGTGCGCTGGGCCACCTTGTCGGTCAACAACCGCGCGGTCGAGGGGTTGTGGAACCGCAGCGACAGCCGCTCGGCCACCGCTGCCGCCAACCGCAAGGGAGAGTCATCGAACACGAAGACGCCGTCGGGCCGTGCCGCCACGATGTGATCGACGGCTTCGGTGTCGCGCATGCCCGTGACATCGACGACCTCCCCGAACCGTGCCAGCGTCCGCACGGGGGGCGCGTCGGGCGACCACCCGATGACCCAGACGATGCGGCAACAGCCCTGCGCGGCTTCGAAGATCTCGAGCACGGAACCTGAGATCTGCTCGTAGAAGAACGCCAGGCGCGGCAGGTCAGCCATCTGTCGCCGGCCCGTCGGGTGCCTGGCGGCTCGCCGCGGTAGGTTGCGCCACCAGCTCCATGTCTTCAGCCTCTCGAAGGTGCCGTTCTCGGCCCCGTCCCACGATCCACCGATGCTCCAGCCGGGGTGTGGCTAGGTAGAAATTATCATCCACCCGGGGAGAAATTGCGTCGAACGGCCCAATTTTGGTCTTTCGACCTACCCGACGGCTCGCCGGCCCGGANNACGATGCGATCGGCCCGAGCGTGATCATCGGTGCGGAGCGACCACGGCGCCGGTCATCTCACGAGGCAACGAAGGCGGCCACCACACGCGCCAACTCCTCGCCGCAGTCCTCTTGGAGGAAATGCCCGCCGCCCACGATCGTGGTGTGCGGTTGGCCCTGGGCCCCGGGGATACTTTCTTGCAGCGGCCGGTACGCCCCCCGCGTGATCGGATCGCTGTCCCCGAACGCGGTCAGGAATGGGCGCTGGAATGCGGCGAGCCCGGTCCAGGCAGCCACGTTGTCGTCGTGGGCAGGATCGTCGGGGTTGGACGGCACCAGCATCGGGAAGGCGCGGGCTCCGGACTTGTAGGACTCGTCGGGGAACGGCGCGTCGTACGCTGCCTGCACCTCGGGCGTGAGGTCGGTGACGCAGCCCGAATTCACGATGAACCCGGTCGGGAAGACATCGACCTCCTGGGAGAACCGCTGCCAGTTGAAGAAGGCCTCGCCGGGAGAGGTGTCGCCTGTGGGGAGCGACGTGTTGGCCGCCACGACGCGCCCGAAGCGACCAGCGTGCTCGCCCACCAAACGCAGGCCGATGAGACCGCCCCAGTCCTGGCACACCAGCGTGATGTCCGTGAGGTCCAACCGGTCGAACAGCAGCGCGCGCATCCACTCGACGTGGCGGGCGTAGGTGTAGTCGCTCCGTTCGGCTGGCTTGTCCGATCGACCGAAGCCCACGAGGTCGGGAGCCACGATCTGCAACCCGGCCTCCGTGAGGACGGGGATCATCTTGCGGTACAGATACGACCACGAAGGCTCCCCGTGCAAGAGGAGCACCACCGGAGCCTGCGGATCACCCTCACGCAGGTAATGCACCCGCAGCGCACCCCCCTCCCCATCCTCCACCTCGACATAGTGCGGGTCGAAGTTGAATCCGGGAAGTGAGGCAAAGCATTCGTCGGGGGTCCGTAGCGTCTTCATCGGAGCGGCATTGTAGACGTTGACCTCGCCCGCTTCCCTCTCGCCACGACCGCGGTGTAGAACATGCGGAGGCACCGGCACGTACGGAGGCCAGTTTTCTGATCAATTGCGACGGCGCGACAACCCGGAGGCGTGGACCATGAGCGAGACGCAGGAACAGGACTACGACCCGTTCACCGCATTCGAGGACGTCGTGTCCGGGGACACACGGGATCCCTACACCACCTTCATTGAGAAGCGGCGGGACACGCCGATCTGGAAGGGGAGCCTCATGTCGATGGACTTCCTTCCCGCCGGGATCGAGGTCGAGCCGGGATGGAACGCCTTCCGGTACGACGACTGCTCCCGCATTCTCCGCGATGCCAAGACTTTCACCTCCACTGGGTACGACACCTCGATCGGAATGGTCATGGGCCACATGATCCTCGGAATGGACGATCCGGAGCATCGGGGGCACCGAAACCTGGTGGCGCACGCGTTCCGGGAGAAGTCCCTGGCGCGGTGGGAGCCCGAGTTCATCGGGCCGATCGTCGACGAATTGATCGATCGTTTCATCGCGGAGGGATCGGCTGACCTGGTGCGTCAGCTCACATTCGAGTTCCCCGTGCGCGTCATCGCCAGGCTGCTCGGGCTACCCGAGGAGGACTTTGCCAAGTTCCAAAGGTGGTCGGTCGAGCTCATCTCCCTCGGGGCCGACATCGAGCGCGGCCTGGCGGCGTCGGAGTCACTCCGGGATTACTTCGCCGACGTGGTGGCACTGCGGCGGGCGCAGCCCCAAGAAGACGTCATCAGCGACCTGGTGACGGCGGAGGTCGGTGGCGAGCGGCTGACCGACGAGGCCATCTACTCCTTCCTGCGGCTCCTCCTGCCGGCCGGAGCCGAGACAACGTACAGGTCCTCGGGGAACCTCTTGTTCCTACTCCTCACCCACACCGACCAATTGGAAGCGGTCCGCGACGACCGCGCATTGCTGCCTCAGGCCATAGAAGAGGGGTTGCGGTTCGAACCACCGCTGTTGACCATCGGCCGCACCACTACCTGCGAGGTAGAGCTCGCCGGCGTGACGCTGCCGGCCGGGGCGAGCATCGCCCCGAACATCGGCTCGGCCAACCATGACCAGTCACGCTGGGACGACCCCGAAGTCTTCGACATCTTCCGGCCCGCCCTCCCCCACATCGCGTTTGCCCACGGGCCGCACATGTGCCTGGGCATGCACCTGGCCCGCCTCGAGACCCGCGTCCTCGTCAACCGGGTTCTCGATCGCCTGCCCGGCCTTGTCCTCAACCCCGGGGACACCGACCCGCACATCCGTGGTCAGGTTTTCCGGTCCCCCACGGCCCTACCGGTGACGTTCACGCCGGCGGCCTGAGCCCTCAGCTTCGCGGCACATCCTTCCAGGCCAGCTCCTTGTCGTTGCGCACGTCACCCGGAAGGCCGAGGACCCGTTCACCGAGGATGTTGCGCATGACCTCCGACGTTCCGCCCTCGATTGAGTTGGCCCGCACCCGCAGGAATGCCTTGTGGACATCTGCTGTGCCCATGCCGAGACGCTCGGGCCGGATCATCGGGTAGCCCGCCGGGTAGAGCATGCCCTCGTTGCCGAGCAGGTCCATGCAGAGGTCGTAGATGCGCTGGTTCTCCTCGGCGTAGGCCAGCTTGCCCACCGAGCCTTCGGGCCCCGGTGTCCCGGCCCGACGGACCTGGGCCGCCCGCTGGTTCGTCATGGACGTCACCTCGCTGCGTATCCAACTCGAGACGAGCCGATCGCGCAGGGCACACGCCTGCGGCGAGCCATTGCCACTCCAGCGCTCCTTCCAGATGCGTACGGCGTCGGCGATCGGACCCGTGCCGCGGCGCCCGATGCCGCCCCCGATGGATACGCGCTCGTTCATCAGGGTGGTCACCGCCACCCGCCATCCGTCGCCCTCGGCTCCGAGGCGGGCAGCATCGGGCATGTGGACATCGGTGAAGAAGACCTCGTTGAATTCGGCCTCCCCGGTGATCTGATACAGCGGCCGCACATCGACGCCGGGCGACTCCATGTCGATCAGGAAGGCGGTGATCCCCTTGTGCTTCGGCACGTCAGGATTGGTTCGGGCCAACAGCAACCCGAACTTCGAGAGGTGGGCCAGGGTCGTCCACACCTTCTGGCCGTTGAGCAACCATTCGTCGCCGTCACGAACCGCCCTGGTGGAGAGGCTGGCCACGTCGGACCCCGAACCGGGCTCACTGAAGAGCTGGCACCAGATCTCCTCGGCCGTGAACATCGGCCGCAGGTAGCGTCTCTTCTGCTCGTCCGTGCCGTGCGAGACGATGGTCGGGGCACACATCCCGTAGCCGATCGGGTTCTTCAACCCGCTGACCGGTGCGCCGGCGGCGGCGAGCCGGGCCTGCACCGTTTGCTGGTCCTTCGGCGTCAACCCCAGGCCGCCATCACCTTCCGGGTACTGCACCCAGGCCAACCCCCGGTCGAACTGCGCACCGAGGAACTCGATCGCCGGTGTCCGGTCCGGGGGCATGTCAGCCAGAAGCCGGTCGGCGAGCTCATCAACGTTCACACTCACGCAGGCACCCTATAGCGTGCCTGCGTGCACATACCCGATTTCTGGTCGTGACGGTGCGCCACCGCGCGGCTGCTGGGCCGCCATGACCCGGTTCGTCACCATGGCTGACGGCCGTGAGCTGGCCTACGAGGAGTACGGCGATCCCGCCGGGACCCCGGTGCTCAGCTTCCATGGAGGGCTCAGCTCACGGCTCGACGCCGCACCGGCGCACGAGGCCGCCCTGGAACTCGGCGTGCGCATCGTCTCCCCCGACCGGCCCGGCATCGGCCGCTCAACCTTCCAACCGGGCAGGCGTCTGCTCGACTGGCCCGACGACGTCGCCACGTTGACCGACGCGCTCAGCATCGACCGCTTTGCCGTCATGGGTTGGTCCTGCGGCGGGCCCTACGCGGCCGTCTGTGGCGCCCGCTTGAGAGAGCGGGTCACCACTGTCGGGTTGCTCTCGAGTGCGGTGCCCTTCGAGCTCGTCGGCACCACGAAGGGATTGGCCCGCGACGATCGGATGCTGCTCCTGCTGGTGCGCTGGGCGCCGTGGCTGGCCTCTCTGCTCCTGCGGGTCTCGATTGCCGACGCCACCGAGACCCGCCTCTACCGGGAGATGCGCCGGACCTTTCCTGCCGTGGACCGGGCCGCGCTCGAGGAGCGGGGTTCGGTCTCCGACGCGGTGGCGTTCGTGAAGGAGTCCATGCGACAGGGTACGGCCGGGTGCCTGCAGGACTACCGGGTCTTCGGGGATCCCTGGGGATTCGATCTGGGCGAGGTGACCGCGCCGGTCCACATCTGGGAGGGCTCCGAGGACACTACGGGGCCACCGGAGTACCGGGAGCTCCTGCGCCGCCATCTGCCTCGGGCCCAGGTCACCGTCGTCCCCGGGGAGGGTCACCTCTCCCTGTTGCCACATAAGGCTCGGGCCATCTTGACCTTCCTGACCACCCAGGCGGTCGCGTAGCCGTTAGGACCAGAGGGCGGAGTCGATGGCCCGGTGGAAGGTCGGGTAGGCGTAGATCATCCCCTTCAACGTGGAGACCGGGATGCGGGCATGCACGGCCAGCGTCAGCAGCCCGAGCACCTCTCCACCGCTCGGCCCCATGCAGGTGGCCCCCACCAGCACACCGCCCTGCTCGACCAATTTGACCAACCCCTCACTCTCGTTGATCCAGCCCCGAGCCGATGCCGCAATGGGTTCGCACAGCACCCGCACTTCCCCTCCCGATGCCCGCGCCGCCGCCTCGGTGAGCCCTACCGAGCCGATCTCGGGGTCGGTGAAAGTCACTCGGGGCAGCGCGCGATAGTCCGCCTCGCCGATCGGTTGTCCGAGGATGTCGGCCACGCAGATCCTGGCCTGGTACATGGCCACGTGGGTGAAGGCGCCCTTCCCGGTGATGTCGCCCACGGCCCACACGCCCGGCATGACCCTCATGTGCGTGTCAACCGGAAGGCCGCGTGCCCCGACATCAAGGTCGAGCGCTGCCACCCCCAGCGCTGCGAGGTCGGATCGCCGGCCGGTGGCAACCAGCACCCTCTCGGCCGAGATCGACGTGCCGCCGGCGAGGTGAACGGTGCCTCCCGTCGCGCCGAATGGCTCCACCCGCTCAATAGTGGCGGCCGTGCGCACTGCGATGCCCTCGCGGCGAAGGATGTCCGCGAGGAGCTCCGATACTTCGGGCTCCTCGGGCGGCGCCAGCCGCTCGCTCATCTCCACAATGGTGACCTCCGCCCCGAAGCGCGCCATGACCTGTCCTATCTCCAGGCCGATCGCGCCGCCTCCGACGACGAGCAATGAGCGCGGCACTGCTTCGGCGGCGATCGCCTCCCGGTTGGTCCAGTACGGGACCTTCTCGAACATGGGGGGGACCCAGGCGCGGGCGCCGGCAGAGAGCACGAGCGCCCGCCGGGCAGTGAACTCCTGCCCGTCGACCTCCACCGAGGAGGCACCGGTCACCCGGGCCCGTCCGCGTACGAAGTGCCCGCCTTTGCCCTCAAACCGGTCGACGGCAACCTTGTCGTCCCACGAGTCGGTCGCCTCGTCTCGGATACGACGGGCCACCGGCGCCCAGTCCGGGTTGACCACCGAGGAGCCAGCGGTGCCGGGGATGCGCCGACCGGCCGCCAGAAGGCCGGCGGCGTAGACCATCATCTTCGAGGGGATACAGCCCCAGTACGGGCACTCCCCGCCCAGGAGCTCGGCTTCTATTCCCACGACGTTGAGGCCCGCCTCCGCCAGCTTTCCGGCTACCTCTTCGCCGCCGGGCCCGAGCCCGACCACGGTGACATCGCAGTCCACGGGATTACAGGTTGCCCCAGTTTGTGATGTTGACGGGCGACACGACGGGGGTGCCGACATTGATCTGAATCTGGTAGTGGTCCCCCAGCGGGAGGTCGGCCGGGTCCCCCTTGTAGAGCTCCGGCCTCTTGCCGGTCGAGGCGAAGAATACCGTGAGCTTCCCCTTGTACGGGCCGACCTGCGTGGCGCTCAACGGGACACCCCATTCGGCGAAGAACTGACCCAGATGGAAACTCAAGCTCGTGCTGGGCGACTCGACATGGATGACGCCGTCCTCCTGGTGGGTGTGCAGCCAGTAGAAGCAGCTGCCGGTTTCGACGAATGGCCCGTGGGGGGTCTGCACCGCCTCGTAGCCCGGTACACCGATCCCGTAGGGGATCACCATTGCCTTGCCGTTCACGAAGATCGTCAGGTGCGTGTGCACGTGCGAAATCAGTTGCTCTCCGGCCTGGCACTGCACGCCATCCACCGGCTGACCGGTGGCTGCGTTGGCCAAGGTCGCCAGCTTGGGCCCGATCGGGATCGGGAGGGCCTCGTCGCCCGGCGTCGTGGCCGGATCGGGGATCATGTGCAAGGAGGCGGGAATGGGGACCGTCTTGACATTCGCGCCGGTGACGCCTGTCGACGGATTATTGGGCGAAGACGAGCCGGTGAGCTGCGTAATGATGAGGATGAGCACGCCGATCGCCACCAGTGCCCCGCCGTAGCGGATGGCCATGCGCATCCGCTTGGCCCGCAGTTCGGCGGCCCGGCGTTGTGCGGCTTTTCGTTGCGATTCCGTGCGTCGCTGTGCCTTGGACGGCTTGCCTGTGGTCATTGCCGAGCCAATCTAGCGAACCAATACCGGCCAGAGTGATCGATACCCTCGGCGGGTCGGCCGGGCCGGCGTGCCCAGGCGCACCCCCCACGTGGGGCCCTCTGCGGGCGCCAACTCCCTGTGACCACTCTGTGGACCTTGCAGAGTGGGAGCTTCCGGTGCTGTTACCTTTCAGATCCCATGGAACAAATCGCTCAGCTGCTTGCCGCCAACGCGGGGTATGCCGACGCCCGCGCCAACGTCGCCGACGCGCGACCCGGGCGTCACATGGCGGTCGTCACATGCATGGACGCGCGCATCGATGTCTTCGCCGTGCTGGGACTGCACCTCGGTGAAGCGCACGTCATCCGCAATGCGGGAGGGCGGGTGACATCCGATGTGCTGCGCAGCCTCGCGCTGTCGAGCCAGATTCTCGGCGTCGATACCGTCGTGGTGATGCAACACACGAAATGCGGGCTCGCTGGAGTGACCGACGAGGTATTGCGCAGGCTGACCGGCGCGGACCTGGGCTTCTTCCCCATAGACGACCACGCCGCTGCGCTGCGGGAGGACATCGCTCTCCTGGCGGCAACGCCGTACCTCGCGCCGTTGAACGTGATTGCCGGATTCATCTATGACGTGGAGAGCGGGGTGGTGGACGATGTCGCGTGCTGGGAGCGGCCGGCATAGCGCCACGGCCGCATGGTAGGTGTGGCGTGGATTGCTGGCCCCTCCACCGGGCTCCTGCACACTTCACGCGGGGCTGAGGGGCGCCCAAGCGCAATTTGCCCAGGTCGGAAGGCTCCTTTGCCGCGACGTCGGTGACGGCCCAGCCGGACCCGGCGGGCAGGCGAATTGATCCTGACCCCGGTGGATGCCGTAACGTTGGACCGATCAGCTTGTTCGGGGAATCCATCCCGGACAGCCCGTCGTACCGAATGCAGGGGTCGCCCCCTCGACCGTGCGATTCGTCCCGTCGCAAGCCGTGAAGGAGAGATATGCCATTCGATGTCGCCGAGTCGCTCCGTGCGCGTCATGGCGAGAACTACGAGCTGCACGACCGGCACCTGAACCATCAGCTGGCACGCGTCTTGAAGACCATCGGATTCGACCGCTTCTATGTGCGGGGGGAAGGGTCGTATCTCTTCGACGCCGAGGGGCAGCGCTATCTCGACTTCCTCTCCGGTTTCGGCGTCTACGCCCTGGGCCGCAGCCACCCCGCACTCAAGGCTGCTCTCCACCAAGCGATCGACCTTGATCTTCCCAACATGGTCCAGATGGATTGCGCCCTCTTGCCCGGCCTGCTGGCCGAGCAGCTGGTGCAGCGATGCGGGGGGGACATCAATCGGGTCTTTTTCTGCAATTCGGGGGCGGAAGCCATCGAATCGGCCATCAAGTTCTCCCGGCAAGCCACACGTCGTCCGAGGATCCTCTTCGCCGAGCACGCCTTTCACGGATTGAGCACCGGAGCCCTGGCGCTGAACGGTGGCACCGAGTTCCGGGAGGGCTTCGGGGAGCTTCTCCCTGGCTGCAGTCCCGTCCCCTTCGGCGACATTGCGGCGCTGCGCCAGGAGCTGCGCCAGGGGGACGTGGCCGCCCTCATAGTGGAACCGATTCAAGGAAAGGGCGTGTACATGGCGTCGCCCGAGTACTGGAAGGAGGCCCAGGAGCTCTGCCGGCAGCACAAGACCCTGTTGGTACTCGACGAGGTGCAGACGGGCTTGGGCCGGACGGGCAAGTTCTTCTGTTTCGAACACTGGGACCTCGAGCCCGACATCATCACGATCTCCAAGGCCCTCTCGGGCGGCTATGTCCCGATCGGGGCGGTGCTCACCACGGACCGCGTGTTCTCGTCGGTGTACAGCTCGCTCGAAAAAGCACTCAAGCACTCGACGACATTTGGCCGCAATCAGCTGGCGATGGTGGCCGGGCTCGCCACGCTGGCCACGTTCGACGACGAAGGCATCGTCGAGCGGGCGCGCGTGAACGGCGCGGCCTTCGAGGTGGCATTGGAGCCCCTGGTCGAACGCTACGAGATGTTCCACGAGGTGCGAGGGAAGGGGCTCATGATCGGGCTGCAGTTCGGTCCCCCGACATCAAAGGGCCTGCGCCGCCGCTTCAACGCGCTCGAACGCCTTCGCCCCGCCATATTTTCCCAGATGATGGTGGTACCCCTCTACCACCGGCACCGGATCCTGACCCAGGTCGCCGCGGACAACGTGAACATTGTCAAGCTCCTGCCTCCGCTCATCTGCGGCCAGCCAGAGATTGACTACTTCGTCAACGCGCTCGACGATGTGCTCAAGGACGCGCACGATGGCTCGGGACTGCTGCTGGAGTTCGGCCGCACCATGGCCAAAGGTGCCCTCCGGCGGTCCGGGAAGGGGCGCCCCGACACCCCGTACGAAGGGCCCCCGCACAACGGGAACGGGAGTAACGGGAACGGGAGCCCGAACGGGACAGCGCCCACGTTCGGGTCGCACGGGCAGACGGCGGCTGGTGCGCCTGCGCACCACGCCCCCACATGAGCCCCGCACCAATAGGGTCCGATCCCGCCTCTCCCGCTCCCTCCATTGCGCACGGTGACCGCGTGGCCGTCACCGGCGCCGCCGGGTTCATCGGGTCAGCCGTAGTCCGCGCCCTCCTCGCCCGAGGTGCCCACGTCGTCGCCCTGGTGGAGCCCGACGGGGACGAGCGGAACCTGGAAGATCTCGATGTTGAGCGCATCTCCCTCGACGTAAGGGATGCCGACGGGGTGATGGCGGCGTGCCGGGATGCCCGCTTCATCTTCCACCTGGCGGCGATCTACCGGTTCTGGGCCCGCCGCCCGAAGGACTTCTACGACGTCAACGTGGGAGGGGTGCTCAACGTCCTCGAGGCTTCCCGCCGGGGAGCCTGCGAGCGCGTGGTCTACACCAGCACGGTGGGCGTGCTCGGCCTCGACGGCGCCGCGGAGGGCAAGCCTGCGGACGAGACGTGTTACGCCGACGTCGCCCACTTGTTCGGCCTGTACAAGAGGACCAAGTACGTCGCCGAGCACGAAGTACTGAGGGCGGCGGCACAGGGAGTGCCGGTCTCACTCGTCTTGCCCACCTTCCCGCTCGGTCCGAGGGATACCAGACCGACGCCAACCGGAAAGCTCGTGCTCGACTTCCTCAACGGGCGGATACCGGCATTCGTCGACACCACCTTGAATGTGGTGCACGTGGACGACTTGGCGACAGGTCACCTGCTGGCGCTGGAGCGCGGCGCCGTCGGACGGAGCTACATCATCGGAGGGGAGAACCTCGGGATGGGCACGTTCCTGGCGGATCTGGCCCGGTGCACCAACCTGCCTGCCCCGAAGATCCAGGTTCCGAGGGCGGCGGCCCTCAGCGTGGGCGCGCTCTCGCAAATGGTGGAGGGAAGACTGCTGCGGCGTGAGCCGAGCGTGGCACTCGAGGCGGCGCGCATGTCCACCACCAACATGATGTTCGACGACCGCAGGGCGCGCGACGAGCTGGGGCACTCCCCCCGCCCCGCCGTGGAGGCGCTCACCGATTCCGCCCGGTGGTTCGTCGCACACGGGTACGTCAAGGCCAAGCGCGCGAGCCGGATCCGTTTCTCCACCCCGGCCAGTGCGGCAACTGGAGAGCAGGTCGGCGCCGGGAGGCGGGCACCCTGAGCCCTGACCTGCTGCACCCACCCGGTCGAGAAGCAGAGTCCGAAGCCCTGGCCGTCATTCCGGCCTGCGAACCCCACGAAGCCGCATTCTCGTTTGCGGCTTTCACATCCTGCGCCGGCATGCCCGGCAATCCACTCGGCGCGGCAGTAAAGACTTTGGGTTCGCTGTGCTGCTCGGTGTCCGAGTCGTTCTTCTTCCCGACGTTCAATCGCGTGCTCGGCGTCGCCAGCCCACTCGCACTCGACGGGGATGTCATCGACGAGATCAGGGCGTTCTATACGGGACACGGCGTGACGCACTACCGGATAGAGATCCCGCAGCCACTGCTGAGTCCGTCGCTCACCCCCCTGCTCGAGAGGAAGGGCCTGGCCGTCGCAACCGGGACGAGCGCCAAATCGGTCTGCGCGCTGCGCGCACTTCCCGAACTCGTCGACGGCGTACGCGTCCGCATGCTCGCCGCTGAGGATCGCGACGCCTTCGTGGAGGTCAATCGGCGTGCCTGGGGTCTACCCCGCGCCTATCGGTCCTGGTTGTCGGGTTCCTTTGCCATCCCCGGACTCCGTCACTTCGGCGTTGAGGTCGAGGGCGGGATCGTGGCAGTGGGAAGCCTCTACGTCACCGGGAAGATGGGCTGGATCGGCTATGACGCCGTGCATCCGGCCCACCAGGGACACCGCTACCAGCGGGCGATCATCATCGCGCGCATGCACCATGCCCGCTCCCTTGGGTGCGAATTGCTCCATGTCGAGACGATGAGTGAAGCCCAAGGCGAATTCAGCCCCTCGCTGCGCTCCATGTTGGGGTCGGGGTTCAACTATGTGTACGACCGCAGCTACTTCGAACCCGTCGAGGTCGGAAGCCCCTGAGGGCAGGGGGCGCCCGCTTCATGCCGGTCCCACGCGGCTTCCGGCGGTTGCGGCCGGCTGCAGCGGTTTCAGACCAGCGGTGGACAACAGCAGCCGCTCGTCGAGCTTGCCCGACTTGGTCAGCGGCAACACCTCGACGCTTTCGATGCGGTTGGGCAGCATGGTCTCGGGGAGCCGTTCCCGGGCGGCCCGCTGCAGATCCAGTGCCGCCACCGGCTGGTCGGTGACCACGAAGGCGACGATGCCGAGCTCGCCGCCGTCATCGAACGCGACACACGCCGCTGCAGTCACGCCGGGCACACTCCGCATTGCTTCGCTCAGCTCGACCAGGGAGATGCGCACGCCGCTCCGCTTTATGACCCGGTCGGTGCGGTCAACGTACACGTAGCGGCCATCGCCGTCGCGGTAGACCAGGTCTCCGGTCTTGTAGACAGCCTCCCCCGGCACGACATCGGTGCGGAGCACTTCGCCGGTGAGGGCGGGCGCGCCCCAGTACCCGTCCATGAGCTGGGAACCGCCGATGTACAGCTCGCCGACACGATCTGCCCCCTCAATGACCTTCCCGCGATCGTCCACCAGGTAGAACGTCACACCGCGGTGAGCTCCCCCCATGGGGATAGTGCCGCTTGCCGTGATCTCGGGCGTGAGCTCGATGTGTGTGACGGCGATGGTCGTCTCGGTCGGTCCGTAGCGATTGAAGACCCGGATTCTTGGCGCAGTAGACCAGAGAGCCCGGATGTCGGCAATGGAACTGGCCTCTCCTCCGAGCGCGACGACGTCGAGCTCGGATTCGGAAAGCTTCGCCATTTGCGGGCTGGCCAGAAGGAGGCGGAGATAGCTGGGCGAGAAACCGGTGTAGGTGATCCTCTCCTTGGCCACGGCGTTGAAGAAGGTCCGGGGAAAAAGGAGCGCCTCACGGGGCCTGATCACGACAGAACCACCCGAGAACAGCGTCGGGAAGAGAGTGGCGAACGATCCGTCGAAATGGAACGGTGAGACGCAGAGCGTGCGGGTGGCCCGATTGAGGCCGAGCGCCTCCGATGTCGCCTCCACCGCCGCGGCGAAGGCGGGGCCCCCGATGAGCACCCCTTTGGGCGTGCCGGTGGTTCCCGACGTGTAGATGGCGTACGCCACGCGCGGGAACGCGTGCAGCGGTGGCACCAGCTCGGATCCCGGTGCCCGGGCGCTCGACATGGGCACCAGCGGCATGGTGCCGAGCGCCAGCGGCGGGGAGGAGTTCTCGCGGGTGGCATCGGCGCGCGCCGAGCTGTCGGACCCGTCGGCGGTGAGCACCAAGGCCGGCGCGCAGTCCGCCACGATCGTCGCCAACCGGCCCTCGGGATCGGTGACCGCCAGCGGCACGAAGATGGCGCCGATCCACAGTGCAGCCAGAGCTGCCACCACGAAGTCAACGGAATTGGGGAGGAGAAGGGCAACGCGATCGCCCTCCCCTACACCTCGGGCCGCCAACCCCGTGGCCACGCGGGCCACCTCGTCACGCAACTCGGCGTAGCTCAGGGCGCGATCGAGATCCTTGACGGCAGGGAGTGCGGGACCGGAGTCGGCCTGGTCCAGTATTCCCCACAGCACATCGGGCACCGTCAACGTCGAGATTTCACCGAGGATCGCCTTGGGCGCCGCGGACGAGGGTGCCCGGAAGCTGGCCGGTCTGTACCCCGTCCTCGAACGTCACCGACCCACGCTTGATGGTCCACCGGTACCCTTTGGCGGACTGCAGGAGGCGTCGCCCTCCAGCGGGAAGGTCCGTGGCGATCTCGGGAGCGGCACACTCGAGTTGTCCGAGATCGATGACGTTCAGATCGGCGAGCAGGCCCGGCGCGACCAAGCCCCGGTCGAGCCAGCCAAAGTGGGACGCCGGGCGGCGCGTCATCTGGTGTATCACCGATTCGATCGGCAGACCGTCACCGTCCTCGCCGTTGCGGTCCCGCGCCCACAAGGTCATGAAGCTCGTGGTCATGCTCCCGTCACAGATCTGCCCGCAATGCGCGCCGGCGTCGGAGAGGCCGAACATCGCGACCGGCGAGGTGATCATCTCATGGATTGCATCGAGATTGCCGTGAACGAAATTGAACAGCGGCGTGTAGATGAGCTGGCGCCCGTCTCTCTGCAGCTGTACGTCGTAGGCATATTGGCGGGGGTCGACCCCGAGGCGGCGGGCCGTGGCACCCAGGGACTGGCTGCTGTCGAGGTTGTAGTTGGCCGGATCGCTGAGGATGTACATGTCGTCGAACCGTCCGAAGAAAGCGAAGCCGGAGAACGCGTCGTCTCCGGAGGTCAGCACGGCGTGGCCCTCGATGATCCGCCGGCGGCGCTCGGGATCACGCAGGGCGGCCACGCGCTCTTCGAGCGGCAGGCCGGCGACTTTGGCGTACGCCCTCGTCGGTGTGAACACGCTGGCCGACGCTTCGAGGCCGAGCAGTACGCCGATGGGCCGCGGGGCCACCTGGGCCTTGACATCAAGGCCTTCCGACTGGAGCCTCTCGGCCAGGGACATGAGGTCGCGCCAGCGCTCCGGGGCTTCGATGTCCTGCTGCACCGTGTAGCTGACCGGGCGGCGGCTCAGCCGGGCGAACTCGGTCACCAGGGCGAACTCGGCGTTGGCGAACGCATCGTCCGTTGTGCGATAACTGTCAGAGAGGAATTGGAACACGCCCTTCCCGCTCTTCCGCAACACCGAGGCCAGCGTCATCAGCTCGGGCTCCCGGGCGCGTAGGGTGCCCAGGTTCTCCCCGGCGCTCGTGCGGTGCCGCTCGGTGCGCGACGTCGAGACGCCGATTGCCCCGGCAGCGAGCCCCTGCTCGAGCAGGAGGGCCATCCGGGCCAGCTCCCCCTCATCAGGGTGCTCCGAGGGGTCGGCTCCCCGCATTCCCATGACGAAGGCGCGCAGCGCCGCGTGGGGGACGTGGGTCCCGACGTCGATGGTTCTCGGCTGGCGCTCGAGGGCGTCGAGGTACTGGGGAAAGGACTCCCAGTCCCAGCGGAGGCCCTCGTGCAGTGCGGTGCCGGGGATGTCCTCGACACCCTCCATCATGGAGATCAGCCAATCGTGACGATCGGGGGCAACCGGGGCGAATCCCACGCCGCAATTGCCCATGGCTACTGTGGTGACACCGTGGTGCGCAGAGGGCGCTAACAGAGGATCCCACGTCGCCTGGCCGTCGTAGTGCGTATGGGGATCGATGAAGCCCGGCGTCACCAGCAGGCCGTCGGCATTGAGCTCGCGGCGGCCCCGGGCGATCTCGTCGCCGACTGCGGTGATCCGACCACCTTCGATGGCGATGTCGGCGCGGCGCGCCGGACCGCCCGAGCCGTCGACAAGGCTGCCGTTGCGGATGACCAGATCGGCCGTCATGGCTGGCGCATCCCGATCAGCCTCCCAGCGCCCACCGGCGCAAGGGCTTGCGCGCGTCAGACAGCAGTTGATACTGACCTTCGGTCAACGCGAGCCCGGCGGCGGCGCAATTCTCCTCGAGGTGCTCGAGAGATGACGTGCCCGGAATCGGCACCATCACCGGTGCGCGCCGGAGGAGCCACGCCAGGCAAACCTGGGAGACCGTGGCCCCGAGCTCCGCCGCGACCTGATCGACGGGGCCTCCGGGGCGCGACAACTTTCCGCTCCCGAGAGGGAACCACGGAATGAACCCGATCTGTCGCTCTGCGCAGTAGTCCACGACGTCATCGGCACTGCGTTGTGCGACGTTGTACTGGTTCTGCACGCTCACGACCGGGACGATCCGCTGGGCGGCCTCCACTTGCGCCACGCTGACTTCGGAAAGGCCGACCTCGGCCACTTTCCCCTCGTCTCTCAGCTCTTTGCACAACCCGTACTGCTCGTCGGCAGGGACTTTGGGGTCGACTCGGTGCAGCTGAAACAGGTCGATCCGTTCCGCGCCGAGCCGGCGCAGGCTGCCCTCGCACTGCTCGCGAAGGTACTCGGGGCGACCGCAGGGCTCCCACTGGTCCGGTCCAGAGCGGGTGAACCCGGCCTTTGTCGCGATCTTCAGCCCCTCGGGATAGGGGTGGAGAGCTTCCCGGATCAGCTCTTCGGCCACGAAAGGCCCGTAGGAATCGGCGGTGTCGAGGAGGTCGACCCCGAGCTCGACGGCGCGGCGGAGCACGGCAACGGCGCCGTCGTGGTCGCGGGGCGGTCCCCAGACGCCCGGGCCGGTCAGCTGCATAGTCCCGAATCCGAGCCGGTGCACCCTCAGAACACCCAGTTGCAGCACGCCACTGTCGTCCACTCTGTGCCCATCTCCCCTTCGCTGACATCGCCCGCGTGGGACCACGGGCACCGAAACGATCGCCTTGTGATCTTACCCAGTAGGCACCTGGGACGAGCATCGTCGAAACGCCCCACTCCGACGGCGTAGCCTGGTTGTGCTGCGTGAGGAGGAAGGGAACCGCCGTAAGCATGAAGTTGCGGTGTCAAAGGGTGACGGCTCGCACGGCGATCCCGGGTGGGGGTTCCGTCGTGGTCCTTGCGCGCGCCAACCGATGATTGAACTCGCCATCGTCGGGCTCGGGTCCTGGGGCCTGTGCGTTCTGGAGCGGACGGCGAACCGGGCGCGCCAGACCTCGGCCTCTATTCGCCTGCACCTGGTAGAGCCAGGGCAACTCGGCGGGGGCGTCTACGCGATGGAGCAACCCGACTACCTGGTCCTCAACAATCCCTGCGGGCAGCTCTCGCTCTATGCCTCGCCCGACCGCAACGAGCACCCTCCCTATGCGGTGGGTCTCTACGAGTGGGCCGTTGTCAACGGCTACCGCTGGGTGGGTTACGAATGCCGGATCAGCACGGAAGGCCGGCAGATTCTCCCGACGGACTACCTGCCGCGCCGGTTGATGGGTGAGTATCTGGCCTGGTTCTACGACACCCTCCTCGCCGACGCTCCCCCGAACCTCGAGGTGGTGCGCCACTACGCCGCCGCCGCCGACATCACTCCCGAGATCGGCGGGAGGGAGAAAGTGCTGCTCGACAACGGCGAGACGATCAGCGTGAACCATGTGGTGCTGACCTCCGGCCACACCTGGAACGACGAACCGGTGGGAGATTCGAGCGATGTGCGCTATCTGCGCCCCTATCCGGTCGAGTACTTCGACATCCCGCTGCCACCAGGGGCGCCGATCGCGATCGCCGGAATGGGTCTGGTGGGCTTCGACCTGTTGACCGCCCTGACCATCGGGCGCGGCGGAACTTATGAGGACGTGGGCGATCGCAAGCGATACATACCGAGCGGCCGCGAGCCCGATATCTACCTCTACTCCCGATCAGGCGTCCCGTACTGCGCCAAATCGGCCCACGGCATGGACCCTTACGGGGACTACCAACCTGTCGTCTGCACGCCGGAAGCGTTCGCGCAGCTGACCAACCCGGCCGGGTCGTCGCTGCGTCGACGCGTCGACTTTCGAAACGATCTCCTCCCGTTGCTGTTCGCCGAGATGCATTGCCGCTACTACCTCCACGCCGCACACCTGAAGGGAGGTGTCGAAGCCGTCGCCGGCGTCCGGCGTCAGCTGCAAGCCGGGTGGGCCGAGCGCCACTTCGAAAGGGCCGTCGACCGTCTGGAGCCGACGTACGGCCGCTTCGACCCTGCGAGCTATGTCTTCGCCGATACCGGGGCGAGCTACGAGTCGTGTGATGAGTACCAGTCCCACGTCTACGACATGTTGGAAACCGACCTCAACGAAGCGCTCATGGTGGGTGGCAGCCCGGTAAAGGCCGCGCTGGAAGTGACCCGAATTCTCCGGGACCAACTTCGCTCCGTGATCGAATTCGGTGGGCTCACGCTCGAGTCCTACGTCGACTTCCAATCGAACGTCCGGGGCCGCATCAACCGGCTCGAAGCCGGTCCCCCGCCACTGAGATCCCAGCAACTCCTGGCTCTGCTCGATGCCGACATGGTGCGCGTGCCCTTCGGCCCGCATCCCGAGGTGACCGCGGCGCCCAACGGAGGAGTCCTCATCCGTTCGACGATGTTGACCAAAGGGACCGAGGCCACCGTCAACGGGGTGGTGCGCGGACACCTGGACCTCCCGTCGTTGGCCCGCTCCAGCTCTCCCCTACTCGGCCGCCTGTACGCCAAGGGACGCCTGACCCAGTTGAGCTACGGGTCCACCACCGTGGGGAGTGTCGCCATCAGTGAGGACTTCCATCCTTACGACGCCGAGGGTCGCCTTCAGCCGAATCTCTCGCTCCTCGGAGTGCTCACGGAGGGCGTTCGCTACTTCACCCACTATCTGCCGTCGCCGCGCAGCAGGCTTCGGGCGGTGCTCGACGCGCAGCAATGCGTGGAGGCGGTCATCGGTTAGTCCGCGGCACCGCGGGCCATGGAAACGCGCTTACTCAGCCCGTTGCCTTGTCCAGGGCCTGGTCGATGTCCTCGATGAGGTCGTCCACATGCTCGAGACCGATGGACAACCGGATGGTCTCGGGCCGGATCCCCGCGGCAACGAGTTCGGTCTGGCTGAGCTGGCGGTGCGTGGTCGAGGCCGGGTGGATGGCCAATGACTTGGCGTCCCCGAGATTGAGAAGCCGCTTGAACAGCTGCAACGAATCGAAGAAGGCCAACCCGGCCTCATAGCCTCCCGCGGCGCCAAAGGTGATGATCGACGGCACTCGGCCCTTCAGATAGCGCTGGACCAGTTCGTGATGGGGGTGGTCAGGGAATCCGGCGAAGCTCACCCAATCGACACGTGGGTCCGCCGCCAGGTAGTCGGCGATCACCCGGGCATTGGCCTCATGGCGTTCCAGGCGGACCGCCATGGTCTCGAGCCCCTGGAGAAGCTGGAAAGCGTTGAAGGGCGAGAGAGTCGCCCCCGTATTGCGCAGCTGAATGGAGCGGGCGCGCACGACAAAAGGGCGATCAGGGAAGTCCCGGGCGAACGTGACATTGTGAAATGCCGGCTCTGGCTCGTTGAACATCGGGAATCGATCGGTGTGCTCGGTCCACGGGAATCGGCCGCTGTCGACGATTGCCCCGCCCAGGGTCGTGCCATGCCCTCCGATGAACTTGGTCAATGAATGGACCACGACATCCGCGCCATGCTCGATCGGCTTCAACATCAGGGGAGTGGCCACCGTGTTGTCGGCGATCAGCGGCACCCCCGCCCGGTGCGCGACATCAGCAACTGCTTCGAGGTCCACCACATTTCCAGCGGGATTGCCGATGGTCTCGCAGAACACGGCGCAGGTGCGATCATCGATCAGTTCCCGCATCGAATCGGCCCGGTCGTCGACTGCGAAGCGGGCCTCGATGCCCAGGGTCGGCAACACGTGGGCAAAGTAAGTGAAGGTGGCTCCGTAGAGTTGGGGCGCCACCACGAAGTTGGAACCGGCGGTGGCGACGGTGAGGATGGAGTAACTGACCGCCGCCATGCCCGACGCCAGAACCAGTGCCGCCGTACCACCCTCGAGCGCGGCGATGCGTTTCTCCAGGACATCGTTCGTTGGATTGTTGATCCGGTTGTAGTGAAAGCCCGGGACCTCGAGATCCAGGACAGCTCCGGCGTGCTCGGCGTCGATGAAGTCGTGCGCGATAGTGAGGTAGATGGGCACGGCGACTGCCCGCGTGCCGTCGGCCTCGTACCCGCCGTGGATGGCAATGGTCTCGTCGTGCATGGGCTCAGTCGCTCCTCATATCGATCCCAGCCAGCCAGTTGGCGTACAGGCGCTTGGCCGTTGCACACCACGGCCAGGTGGCCCGTGCTCCGACTTCATCGAACGGGTACGCCTCGAGGATGGCCGGATCCCGGCTCTCCCCGATGATGGCACGATGCAGCTCTTCGAGGGTCTCCCAGTCCTCCGGGGCCACGCAGTGAAAGGGCAGGCAGGGCAGCTCCTCTCGCTCGTGGAGCACATAGCGCCTGGCGTCTCGATGGTATTCGCGGAGAAGGCTGGAGGGGTCGTACTCGGGGTGACCCTGGACCAGGACCACATTCGTGTCTCCGAAGGCACGGGTGGCCACACTCCATCCCACTTCTTTGGACTGCAACACCATCCGATAGCCGGCGCGCTCCAACTCGTTCTGGGGCACCGTGCTCACACGGGAATGCGGGAGGGAGACCTGCGGCTCCAGTCCGGCGGCCAGCGGGTGGGTGTGATCGACGTGGTGGGTGAAGACGCCGGTGCACTTGGACGGCAGGCGCTGACGCTCGATCCCATCGAACACCTTGAGGGCCGCATGGGCAGACAAGCATGAAAGAAGCATGGAGCGGACATTTTGGCGGCCCCAGTTCAGGAGATCGACCAAATCACCCCAGTACGGCTCATCTTCGATCCGCTCCTCCAATGGATTCGCCCCGGTGACCACGAGCAGGTCGGGTGGGTCCTGGCGGAGCTGGCGCAAGGGTAGGTACTCCTGCGCGATCCGTGCCGCCACGCGCGCCCCCCTGGGCACGCCAGCCATGGCATAACGGCGCACCTCGAGCACATCGGGACCTGAGCCGGCGTCGAGCAGACCGAGAAATTGCCGCTCGGTTGCCTCAAAGGCGCCATCGGGCATGTTGTTCACGAAGGCACAGGTCCAGCGAGCCTGGGACTCTTCCGCCGGGCGCACCAACGCGGCCCCGGGTAGCCGCACTGCCACTAGTAGTGGCTCACGTCGGCGTAGGTGACCGTGACCTCTTGGTGCAGCAGCCGGTCGACTGCCTGCAGTTCGGAGTAATCCTGCGCCGCACCGACCACAGCCATGATGTGGTTCCGCGACCCGTCCCGCCAGTCCAGGTCGGCGCCGGGACCCTGATGGACGGTGATGGTGTCAACCCCTGGATGGTCGCTCACGACGTCGATTCCACTGATCGCCTCGACGGTGGCCGACACGGCGGGGGGTTGCAGGAAGAACCGGTAGCCGATCCGCTCCGTCGCCACGGGGCCATCGATACGAATGACCTCTCCGAGCGACAATCGCAGCGTCATCTCCAGCAGCGGAATGCCAGCGGCGCGGTCGATCATTTCGGGCACTCCGCCACCGATGCGCCCGTTGACCTCAATCAGCCGCGGGCCATCAGGGGTGAACTTGACCTCGGTGTGAAGGCAACCGGTGTGCACTCCCAGCGCCTCGATGGCAGCAGTCGCCAATTCCAGAGTCGCCTCCTGATCGGCCGGCCCGAGATCGGCCGGTATGAAGAAGCCGGTCTCCCTGAAGTTCTCCGCCATAGGGAAGCGACCGGTCAGGGCCAGATGGCTGATGACTCCCGCGGAGGCCACGCTCTCGACCGAGACGTAGGCCGCGTAGGGCCCCTGGGCCCGGGCGGGATCGTCGGCCAGGTACCCCTCGAGCACCATGTCGGGCCGGCCCGGGCCCAGTGCCGTGAGGAGCTGGTCCAGGTGGGCCGCATCCCGCACCTGAAAGGTGTACCGGCTCCCCTGGGCCGACCGGGGCTTGAGGACGGCGGGCCACCCAACCTCAGCTTCGACGGCGGCGAGCTCGTGCTCGGCCTGCCCGGGTGCGACGACGTGGCACACCGGCATGGGCAAGCCGGCCGAGGCGAGGGCGCGCCGCTGCGCGAACTTGTCGGTGAGGGCGACGGCAGACTCCGGGGAGTGAAATGGGAGGTGTCGGGCCTCCGCCACCTGAGCGAATGTGGTCATGTTCGCATCGAGGTACGTGACGATCCCATCCGGCTCATAGGGGGAGGACAACCCCTCGAGTATCTGCTCCACCCCGAGATCGTGGATATCGATCACGGGTCCGAATCGGTTCAGCAGCTGGGTCATCTGCCGCATCTCTACGAGGGATCCGTCGATCATCCAGAGCAGATCGCAAATGTTGGCGGCGGCCTCGGCCACCTGCATGACCGGGACACAGCGCGGCCCGTAGCCGACGGCGACGAGCGGCCGCCTCTGGTTGGACGTGGAGTCGTTCGTGTCCCTGACCACCGCGCTGATGTTAGCGTTGAACTGGGTGTTCGCCCGAAGCGCGGGGATGGGTTCAGGCGAATGCGCAGATCGCGTTGTCCGCCGTGAGGATGGGAGAATCGAGGAACATGCCGGTTGAGATCATCGGGATGGTGGGAACGAGAGACGCGTCAGAGATCAAGGGTCCCCTGGTCGACGGTCCGGTCGTCGACTGGATGGATGGGCCGGTCATCGATCCCGACTACCTGAGGGATATCTCCCGCGCACATGACGAAGGGGGCTTCGACCGCGTCCTGGTGGGCTACGGAGCGGTCGCGCCCGAAGGTTGGGCCGTGGCGGCATCGGTCTTGCAGAACACCTCGCAGTTGAAGGTGTTGGTGGCACATCGCCCCGGATTCGTCCAACCGGTTCTGTTGGCTCGGATGGCCGCCACGCTGGATCACCTCACCGGGGGGGGAAGGATCGCCATCCACTTCATCACCGGCGGCGACGAGGCAGATCAGCGGCGAGAGGGCGATTTCGTGCCCCACGACGCCCGGTACCGACGGACGGGTGAGGTGATGTCGATCGCGCGTCGCATCTGGTCGGAAGACACCCCCTTTGACTTCGAGGGTGAGTTCTTCCGCTACGAGGGCGCATTCAGCTCGGTCAAGCCCGTCACGCCCGGAGGGATCCCGTTGTACTTCGCTGGAGCCTCCCCGCCCGCCATTGAGGTCGGCGCGGCGCAGGCCGACGTCTACGCATTCTGGGGAGAGCCACGGTCGGCGGTAGCCGACCGGATGAAGGCCATTGGGCAGGCTGCCACCAAGGCCGGGCGCACGCTCCGCTACAGCATCTCCCTGCGCCCCATCATCGCCGATACCGAAGCGGACGCATGGGAGCGCGCTGAATGGATCGCGGCCAAAACGGCCGAGCGAATCGAGCTGGCGAAACAGCGCATGGCCGGGCACAAGGACACCTACGAGGGGCTGGGAGGGGGTCGCATTGCGACCTATTCAGTCGACCGCGACACCGGTGGCACCACGTCCGTCGGCCGCAAACGGCTGATTGAGATGTCCGCAGATAAGGACGTCCACGACGAACGGCTGTGGATGAAAGTGGCGAACCTGACGGGTGCAGCAGGAAACTCAACGGCCCTGGTCGGCACGCCCGAGCAGGTGGCCGAGGCAATGCTGCGGTACTACGACCTCGGGATCACCGCACTTCTCCTCAAGGGATTCGACCCGCTGGCCGACGCCGTCGACTTCGGAAAACGCCTCGTCCCGCTCCTTCGCGAAGGCGCCGAGCGAAGGGATAACGACTCGTCACGGCGCTGATTGCGCCTGGGCGATCGGCGCGACGAACTCACCACGCAGGAAATCCGTGAGAAGCCCGACTACCTGCGCGCGCCCTCGCTGCTCCAAGAGCGTGTGCTCCAGTCCGGCGATGACCTCCATGTGGAATCGACCGGCGCGCTCCAGGCGGTTCATCGACCGGCCCTCGCCCCGGCTCAGCTCCCGGGCCTCGTCCGTGCCGGCGATGACGAGCACCTTCGCCCCCGCCTCGGTCGCCTTCGTGAGCGTGCGCACCGGCGGTGATTCCACCACGACCCGGTTGAGCAGCCACCAGGCGGGATCGGGCATGCGCTCGACCATCGGGCCGAGAACGCTGCGACCGGGAAGCAGGCGCGTCCAATTTCTCTTGGCGCCCGTCGCCTGGCGCCGAGTGTCGAGTTTTCCGACCTGCAGGTCGAGTGGGGCATTGACGCGCACCTCCGGGGGGCTGAAGGTGAGTGCCGGGTTCACGGCACACACGCCTCTGACCCTGTGCGCGATCGCTCCTTCAATGGCGTGATAGGCCCCGGAGCAAAGCCCGACCAATATCGCATTCGAGGGATCATCCGGCAACACGTCCCGCAAGGCCGCGTGCACGTCGTCGAGCGCGTCCGGAGCGTAGATGTAGTCGACGGCAGGCCCGGGGCGCACCGGGCTGTCCCCCATCCCGTTGAGATCCAAGCGGACGACGCGGAACCCGAGTTCGGCCCAGGTGCGAGCCAAATGGACCCACAGCCGCGCTGGTCCGACATGGTCGAGCACTCCCGCGTTCAAAAAGAGGATGGTGGGCGCCTCGGTGCCGAGATGGCGATCATTCCCCTGCACCGGCCCAGCACCGGATACAGTGACTTCTTCGCCGGCGCCGCGACAACGGGTCATTATGCCGAAGAGCCCGAGGGGACCCAGCGAAAGCGCCTCCTCCTCAATGGTGCCACCCTCCGCCGTGCTGCCGATGATCACTCGATTGCGGCCCACCACGCCGGCATCGATCAACTTGGCCGGGCCGGAAGCTGCACGCTCGCCCAGCCAGTCGACGATCATGTCGATCGTGTCAACGGGCACGACGGCATATCCCGGCTCGACGTCGATGAGGTCTTCTTGTCCTGCGATCTGCCGGCGCTCCACGTTGGGCATGGTGAGGCGCTCGTTCAGCCGCCGATCACCCTTTCGCCCCGCCCGCATGAGCAGCAGCACCCGGTCAGCCAGCTGACCGTCCCCGCTGGCCAGAGTGAGCTCGGAGAGCTGGGCCACCGTCTCGGGGTCGAAAATCAGCCCCGGGGTCTCGACGGAGCCGTCATCGGCGCGCGTTGCTCCGAGCGTGAACGCCCAGAGCGCGCTCTGCTCCCGCAGGAACGCCCGCCCCGAGGGACACGGATCCCACAGGACGAGATCGTCGATCTCGGGAGGACTTGATCCGAGCGCCTCGACGAGCAGCGGGGCGCCCACGCGCATACCCACCGCCCCGGTTCGCCCGAGCTTGAAACTGCGCAACAGGTCCAGGCCGACGCGCGTGCTCTCAACCCAGGCTCTGACCCGATCCGGATCGTCCGGCATCCCCGCCGAGTCGCCTGTCCCGTCATAGTCGAAACGGAGCGTGAGCAACCCCGCGCCAGCGAGGCGGTCGCCCAGCATCCGGTAGGCATAGCGCGCGCCGACTGCTTCAATGCCCAGCGTCGGGCTTAGGAGGACGCACCCCTTGGCCCGGTCTCCCTCCGGTATATGCAACCAGCCGAACAGGGGGCGACTCACTGGGCCGAACCAAAGCGGTTTCACGCACCTTCCTCGACTTTCCCCTACTCCGACCCGTGGCCTGCGGCCCCGCCTGCCCGCTCGTGGCGGCGCGGCGAGCCGCTCTTGACCATGGTCCTCTCACTGCGTGTGATCACCATATGCTTGCATAGTTGGCAACTCGGGTGTTACTGGTGTGACGTGCTGCCCACAAAAGCCGATCGGAACGAGAGAGTGGGGAAATTTTGCATGCGGAATGTGGCTCAGTGAGCGCGGGACCGGCGATTCGTGTGGGCGCGGATATCGCCACCGTGGGTGAGGTGAGCGAGAGCATCGCTCGGTTCGGCGGTCGCTACCTGCGACGCATCTACACCGAGCACGAGATCGCCTCGTGCACCGGTCCGCCGCCGGCCGCCGCGGCCAGCTTGGCGGCGCGCTTCGCGGCGAAGGAGGCCACCATCAAGGTCCTTCGTCCCGTCGGACATCAGCCCGACTGGCGATCCATGGAGGTGCGCCGTGACCCTGGGGGCTGGTGCAGCATGTCACTCTCCGGCCACGCTGCAGTACTGGCGGACGAGGCAGGGATCGCTGAGCTCGCGGTGAGCCTCACCCACGAGGGGGGACTCGCAGCGGCCGTCGTCGTCGCCCTTTGCCACGAAGCCTCCACTGCGCGAGAACAAGAAGAGGGCCTGAGCCAAACCCGAGCGGACGGGACTCGGTGATGGACGAGACGATTCGCAACATCCTGGCCGAGCACGGACGCTTCCCGGTCGACGTGGCCTCCATCAGCGACGACAGCGATCTCTTCCAGGCCGGCATGACGTCTCACGCAAGCGTGAACGTCATGCTCGCGCTCGAAGATGAATTCGACGTGGAGTTCCCTGAGAGCATGCTGCGCAAGGGCACGTTCGAATCTGTGGCGGCGATCCGGAGCGCGCTCAGCGAACTGATCGGCTCGTGAAGCCGACGGACCTGAGCTGATGACCAGGCCTCGGTTCCCCTTTTGTCCCGTCAGCGTGTGAAACGATGTGGCCGGGCCGCAACGGGTACCCGCACGGCGTGATTCTGAAGATCGGCACGTGCTCAAGTCGTCGTACAGTTCCAAGCTGAAATAGGAATCAGGTATCGAGAGAGCATGTCCGAAAATCACAGGCCATGTGTCACCGTCATCATCCCCGTTCGAGACGAGGCACGATCGATCGGCAATTGTCTCGACTCTATTCAGCGTCAGACATTCCGCGACATGGATATTCTCGTCATCGATGGGCTATCGACCGACCGGACTCTCGATGTCATCGAGAGCCGCATGGCCGACGATCCGCGCATCCGAGTCATCTCGAACCACGAACGCGTCGTCCCAACCGCGCTGAACCTGGGGCTGGCCGAGGCGCGCGGCACCTATCTGATAAGGATCGACGGTCATTCGGTCGTCACCCCCGACTACGTCGAACGGATAGTCGGGCATCTGAAGAGTGGGGCCTACGCCGGGGTCGGGGGCACCAAAATAGCTGTCGGTGGTTCGAGCGTGACGAGCAAGGTCATTGCATCGGCTCTGTCGTCACGGTTTGGCGTCGGTGGGAGCGAGTACCACTATGCGCAAGAACCAGCCTCCGTGGACCACATCCCCTTCGGTGCGTACCCGGTCGAGCTCCTCCGCGACATGGGCGGATGGAACGAGACCCTGGTGGCCAACGAGGACTTTGAAATGGACTACCGGATAAGGCGGTCCGGAGGCCTCCTCCTTCTGGACCCAAGCATGCGCATATTCTGGAAGTCGTCGCAGACTCTTCGGGACCTCGGCTACCAGTATCAACGATATGGCCGCGGAAAGGCGGCCGTGGCCCGGTTGCACCCGCAGTCGCTGAAGCTGCGTCACCTCTTCCCTGTGGCCGTGCTGGTCACGCTCGCCGGGAGCGGCGCCGCGGTCGTCATTGTGCGCAAGCGATGGCCCCTGCTGCTTGACCTTCCCTACCTGGCCTTTCTTCTTGCGGCCTACCTCGACGGACCGCTCCGCAAGTCGAGCCGGCGGTCCCCGTGGCTCGTGCCCGCCGTCCTGTGCACCATGGAAATGAGCTGGGCCTGGGGGTTCTTGCGCGCGTTCTGGCAAAAGGGCCCGGGAGGAGCGAACCACGACGCCTACAAGCGGCGAGATCTTTCACAAGACATGCCTCTGTGAACCTGACCCGAACGTCGTGGAGGGCTCCGAGGTGAAGTGCGACCCGGTGCCGTCGGCGACCAGGTGAACGGGCAGCTACGCGCCGCACTGGCCGATGTCGAAGGATGGCTCCACCTAGACGAGGCCGAGGAGCTGCAACGCATGGTCCGTGATCACCCGCTCCCGAAGGACCAGCCCATCACCGTCCTCGAAATTGGCACCTTCAAGGGGCGGTCGGCGATCACCTTTGCCCTTGCGGTGCGTGCAAGAGGAGCTGGGCGTGTCTACGCCGTCGATCCGCACTGGGGTGGATCGAGAGAGGGTTTCTACAACAACATTTCCGCTGCCGAACTGAACGACGTGATCAGGCCCATCGAATTGTCCTCAAGCGACGCGAGAAGCCAGATTGCCGACGGCAGCATTGACGTTCCCTACGTCGACGGCGGCCACGAATACGAAGAGGTGTGTAAGGACGTCGCCGATTGGACGAGTGCACTCGCCGACGTCGCGATGGTCGCGTTCAACGACACCCATTTCCCTTGCGTTCACCGCGCCGTGAAGGAGCGGGTGCTCTCGGATCCGGCCCGATGGAGCCGCCCCCACCTGGTGCGCAGCACGCTCTTCCTCGAGTATCACCGGGACGCGACCGCTCAGGAAGTGGCCAAGGCAAGCCTGCGGCGCCTCACTACCGTTCTCACGCTGCGTCGCATGTCCGGCGCGATCAAGGCGGTGCTCCCGAGGCCGGTAGGCCTCGCCGGAAACTGGGTCAGCCGGCGCGTGGTGGGCTAGCCGGCAAGAGCGCGCTCGCCTCAGGAACCGAGCGGGTGCTCACCGGGACTCACTGGCAGCCGCATTGGGGAAGGCGAGGCTGGCGTGGTGCTCCCCGATGCGGCTCCAGCGACTCGTTACCGCCTTGCCCCGGGTGTAGAAGCGCACGCCATCGGGACCGTAGACATGGAGGTCACCGAAAAGCGAGCCCTGCCATCCCCCGAAGGAGTAGTAGGAGACCGGAACCGGGATGGCGACGTTGATCCCCACCATTCCGGCCTCGACTTCGGTCTCGAAGCGTTGGGCAGCCCCACCGTCCCCGGTGAAGATAGCCGCGCCGTTGCCGAAGCCATTGGCCCGGATCAGCGCCAGAGCGTCGTCGAGGCTCTCCACCCGCACCACCGACAGCACCGGACCGAAGATCTCGTCGCGATAGACCTGCATGGTGGGTGCGACATCGTCGATGAGGCTTGGCCCGAGCCAATACCCGTTCTCGTCGCCATTGACGCGGCGCCCACGCCCGTCGATGACGACTGTTGCCCCCTCCTCCGTTCCGATATCGAGGTAAGAGGCAACCTTGTCCCGGTGTTCCGCCGTGATCAGGGGGCCCATCTCCGACTTCGGGTCCGTCCCGGGCCCGACCTCGAGACCGTCGACCCGGCGCCGGATTCCCTCCACCAGCGCATCGCCGCACCCCCCTACGGCCACGAGCACCGAGGCCGCCATGCACCTCTCACCCGCCGAGCCGTAACCGGCGCTTACGGCCGCCTCGGCCGCCTCGGCCATGTCGGCATCGGGGAGCACGACCATATGGTTCTTGGCGCCACCCAGGGCCTGGACCCGCTTGCCGGCGCGGGCCGCAGTCTCGTACACGTGCCGGGCCACCGGAGTAGAGCCGACGAAGCTCACCGCAGCAATATCGGGATGCGTCAGAATCCGGTCAACCGCCACCTTGTCGCCCTGGACGACGTTGAACACCCCCTCGGGGATGCCTGCCTCGGCCACCAGTTCGGCCAGGTAAACGGAGGCGGAGGGGTCCTTTTCAGACGGCTTGAGGACGAACGTGTTGCCACAGGCGATGGCCAGGGGGAACATCCACAGGGGGACCATGGCGGGGAAATTGAACGGTGTGATGCCGGCCACGACGCCCACCGGTTGGCGGAGGGAGTGCACATTGATCCCCGTAGAGGCGCCCTCGGAGAATTCGCCTTTTAGCAATTGCGGGATGCCGCAGGCGTACTCGATTACTTCAAGCCCGCGGGCTACCTCGCCGGCTGCGTCCGCGTGAACTTTGCCATGCTCGGAGGTGACGAGTGCGGCCAGGTCGTCGACGTGGCTCGCCAGCAACGCCCGGAGCGAGAACAGCGCGGTGGACCGCCGGGACAACGATGTGCTGCGCCATCCGGGAAAAGCCCTCTGGGCAGCGGCGACGGCTTCGTCCACCTCATCGACGGTGGCGAAGTCGACCTCCCCACTCTGCTGCCCCGTGGCGGGGTTGAAGACTCTCCCCCGGCGAGCGGCATCGCCCAGCCAGGGCTTCCCGTCGATCCAATGCGTGATCTGGTTCATAGCTGCCTCGACATCTGACCATTATGACCGAGCGATGACTGCTACTCCCACCAGATCAGGCGGCCCTTCTCATCGAAAGTCGAATGCAACCTTCACTGCGCCGCTGTCCTGTTGATTGGCCAGCACCTCGAAGGCGTCGTGCCAGTCCTCGAGACGGAAAGTGTGGGTAAGCATGGGACTTATGTCGATACGGCCATCCTGCACAAGCTTGAGGTAGTGGCTGATGCCATGCATGCGGACGCCGCCGACCTCCTCGACGCCGAAGGCGTTGGAGCCGACCCACGAGATCTCCTTGAAGTACAGAGGCGACCATTCCCAGCGACCCGGGGCGTTGACCCCGCTCTTGACGAGCGTGCCCCTGGCCTTGAGTACCCGCACCGCCACCTCCGCGGTCTCATTCGTGCCGACCGTGTCGTACACGACGTCGATCCCGCCCGGGTGCGCCATCGGCAGTCCCTCACCGTGGGTCGGTATGAGCGTTCCGCCAGACCACGCGGCCACTTGGGCAATGAGCTCTTCCGCAGGTTCTGGGCTGACAATGGTGGCACCCAGTGACCGGCTCAGCGCCGCCTGGGCGGGGAACCGGGCCACCACGATGACCTCGACGTCAGGGTGGAGGGCCGCCAATATGGCAGTGGCGCACGTTCCCAACGCCCCGGCGCCGTACACCATTGCCCTGCCTCCCGGTGGTGGCGGGTGCCGGGTCACCGAGTGCAGTGAGACGGCGAACGGATCCGCCATCACCGCCACCTCGTCGGGGATCGAGTCGGGAACGGGAATGAGCATGGAGTCGTGGGCCGGGAGATACTCGGCAAAACCGCCGGTGGCATCGCGTGAGAGGCCGGTGTGCATACCCGGGGCCAGCCGGCCGTGGATGAAGTTGAAGCAAAGGCTGTAGTCGCCCACTTGGCACGATGCGCAGGGCGGGTCTATCCCCCGCGGACCACAGGACAGCCACGGATTGAGGACGACCCGCTGACCCACTTCGAGCCCTCGGGCGTCGGGGCCGAGCTCGACGACGTCAGCCACGACCTCGTGGCCGAGCACGGTAGGAAAAGTGAAGAACGCATTCATGGGACTGTCGCCATTGCCTTCACCGAAGTCCTGGAACACGTGCTTCGCGTCCGAACCGCAGATGCCGGTCANNCCCAGTCGGACCGGACGGGGTGGGGATCGTCGAGCTCGGTCAGCTTCATCGGGGTGGAGGCCAAGCCCGCCAGCAACGGGTTGGACGGATCGGAAGGAGACCAGGGATCGGGCTTTACTCCGAACAGGAGCGCACGCATTGACGACTACCTCCTCATGCCACGAGCCATCGGGCTGTGTCGTGGCATCCTCGCCGGGGACGGGTCAGTGTACCCATGATCGAAGCCGGCCCGGGATATCGGTATTCGGGCGTTGGCTAAGGTGGCATCCCCGACGGTTGGCGGGGCGCTCTCGCCCGCTCGGCGCGACTCCATGCCAGCCGATCTGGGGTTTGGCACGCCACCTTGGGGCGGACGGAGACGGGAGCGGATACGGCACTCGGCAGCGAGGCCGCGACAGGAGGGGTGCGAGGTGCGGGACGAGCCGTTTGCCGGCGTCATCGGCCGCTATCACGACGAGTCGACGCCGTCATGGCCGCAGCCCCTGCGAGCGCCTGAGGGGGCTCCGAATGTCGTGATCGTCGTCCTCGACGATGTCGGCTTCGCACAGCTCGGGTGCTTCGGTTCGGACATCGCCACACCGAACCTCGACCGTTTGGCGTCGAGCGGGTTGCGCTATTCGAATTTTCACACGACCGCATTGTGCTCGCCGACCCGCTCGTGCGTGCTGACGGGTCGGAACCACCACTCGAACGGCATGGGGCGGGTCATCGAGATCGCCAGTGGATTCCCGGGCTACAACTCGCGCATTCCTTTCGCCAACGGTTTCCTCTCGGAGATCCTGGTCGACGCCGGATATGCCGCCTATGCCATCGGGAAATGGCACCTCACGCCGGAGGACGAATGCCATGCCGGCGCCAGCCGCGCACGGTGGCCGCTGGGCCGGGGCTTCGAGCGCTTCTACGGGTTCATGTCGGGGGAAACACATCAGTTCGTGCCCAGCCTGATCCACGACAACCACATGGCTCCTCCCCCGTATGGGCCCGAATCGGGGTACCACCTGACGACCGACCTGGTCGACCGCGCCATCGGCTGCGTGAGGGACCTTCGAGCGGCAGACCCGGACAAGCCCTTCTTCCTCTACTTCAGCACCGGCGCCTGCCATTCGCCGCATCAATCCCCCGCCGAATGGATCGCACGGTACCCGGGGGCCTTTGACGCCGGCTGGGACGTCTGGCGTCAGGAGGCGCTACGGCGCCAGATCAGCATGGGGGTGTTGCCCGTTGGCACCGAGTTGTCACCGCGGCCGGACTGGGTGCCGCCTTGGGACTCGCTCTCCACCGACGAACGACGTCTCTATGCCCGTTACATGGAAGCCTTCGCCGCATTCCTCTCACACACCGACAATGAGATCGGCCGGCTCGTCGACTACCTCCGGAGAACGGGCGACCTCGACGACACGTTGCTGTTTGTCCTTTCGGACAACGGGGCCAGCTCGGAGGGAGGCCCGACAGGCTCGTTGAACGACGTGCGACCGTGGAACGGGGTCACGACGACCGTGGAGGAGGCTCTTGAGCATCTCGAGGAGATAGGCGGGCCTCGCTGGCACAACAACTACCCGTGGGGTTGGACCGTTGCCGGCAACACGCCGTTTCGCCGCTGGAAGCGCGAAGTGCACGAGGGTGGTGTGGCCGATCCGTTGATCGTCCATTGGCCCCGACACGCCCGCGAAGCCGGGTTCCGTCGGCAGTACGTGCACGCCGTCGACATCGTCCCCACCGTCCTCGAGGCGGTGGGAATGTCGGCACCCACCGAGATCCGCGGCGTGGCGCAGCGCCCGATCGAAGGCACGAGCTTCTTCTCGTCGATGGCGGACCCAGCAAGCCCCGAGCGGCATACGACGCAGTACTACGAGATGTTCGGCTGTCGCGCCCTTTACCACGAGGGATGGAAGGCCGTCACCTACCACCCGATCATGCAGACCGAGCCCGGCTTTGACGCCGACGAATGGGAGCTCTATCACGTCACGGTCGATCCGTCGGAGTGTCACGACCTGGCCAGTGAGGAATCCGACCGATTGCACCAGATGATCGAGCGTTGGTGGGTCGAGGCCGGCCGCTACCAGGTGCTCCCGCTCGATCCGCGCCCGCTGCCGGCCCTGGTGCACGAGCGTCCCTTGAGCGTGCCGCACCGGAAGCGCTACGTCTACTACCCCGATGCCGCCCCAGTGCCCGAACTCGTGGCCGTGAACGTCAAGAACCGAAACCACCGAATTGAGGCGCACGTGACCGTGCCCGAGGAGGGCGCGGAAGGCGTCCTCCTGTCCCAGGGCTCCCTGCTCGGGGGATGGTGCTTCTACGTTGCCAGGGGCGCCCTCCACTACGTGCACAATCGGGCGGCGACCCAACCCGATCATCTCCACGGCGCGACGGCCCTCCATCCCGGCCCACACACCCTCGCTTTCGACTTCGCCAAGGCCGGCGAACACCGTGGGCGGGCGCGATTGCTGGCCGACGGTCGGATCGTCGCCGAAGGGACCATCGAACACTTCACGCCCGGCCGCTTCTCCGTCACCGGTGTCGGTGTCACGTGTGGCTATAGCAACGGTCTGCCGGTGACGGACGAAATTGATCCACCGTTCCGGTTCAACGGGACCATCGACTTGCTCTTCGTCGAGGTCGACGGGGAGCCCTTCATCGATCCCGACGAGGAAGCCGACGCGGTCATTGCCATGCAGTGACACGCACGGAACGACACAGCCTCCGAGCCTGACAATCCGTGACCGAATGTGCTGCGTGCAGCTTCAGCCTACCAAGCGCGTGCGCTCGCCCTCGTGACAGGCGCCTCAGCGTGGTGGCGGCGGTTCGGCATCCGACCGGGTCCGATATCCGGAAATGGACCGCAAGGGGATGTACGTGGTTACTTTCATTCTGGACGTGAGGGATGTGTCGAGCGCATGAAACGAAGACCCCGTTCCGCATGCCCTTCCGTTCCAGCGCTCGTTGCAGGCCAGCCGATCTCGCAGGGCCGAACGGATCCGACAACGACCTCGACCCAGTCGCCATCGACGCACACGTGCGTGATCCCGGCGATGTCGAAGAGCCCGATTTCGTCGCTCACGCCATTCTCCTGAATCGACCTGACCCGACGAGATCGATCGGGGCCGTCGTCGCTGCCAAAATGGCCCGGTGACCAGATCTCGCCCCCTCGGCCTCGTGCTCACCCCCGGTGCAAGTGCGGGGCGCGATCAGCCGGCGCTCGTCGCCATCGACGAAGCCGTCACGCCTCTCGGTGTCGTCGTGGAGAGAGTCGAATTCCCCGGGCGGGCCATGGGAAAGCGTCGGCCGGACCCACCCGCGGTCTGCATCCAAGTGGTGCGCACAGCGGCCGCAGAGCTGGCCGCTCGGCTCGGCGTCACGACCAAGCTGGTCGCCCTGGGGGGACGGTCCATGGGTGGCCGGATGTGCTCTATCGCCGTCGCCGAGGGTCTCGAAGCTGCCGCCTTGGTGCTCATCAGCTACCCCCTCCATCCTCCGGGCCGCCCGGACCGGCTCCGGACTGCCCACTTCCCTGAACTCCGCCTGCCCTGTCTTTTCGTCTCGGGTCGGCGTGATGCCTTCGGGACTCCCGAAGAATTGGAAGAGGAGTCCGCGGTCATCCCTGGACCCGTCGCCCTCACGTTCGTGGACGGGGACCATTCGTTGCGCAAGCGGGACTCGGAGGTAGCCACCATCGTCGCGGAGTGGCTGACCGGGCTGCCGTGAACCCATGACCTCCCCGCCCTGACATCCACCGATCCCCGGCAGTGGGTCCTGCCTCGTTTGCCTTCGCCACCTGGAGCTTGGGGGTGAGAAGTTGGGCGAGCGTTGAGACTACGTAGTCCCGCGAATGATCTGCAGTGGCCATTGTGGCAACGCAGAGTTTGTCTGCCCGTCAGCCCTCACCCAGGCCCGGCCAGCCGTCCAGAACGAGTGTGAAACGAGGGACCTTGAAACTGGTTGCGCGCGACGTCTCTCCTGATGGCGATTTCGATGCGGCGATGACACTCGGGCACGCCATCATGGAGAACCTCGGGCACGTGCTCCTCGGCGCGCAGGCCGCTATCTCGGCCGCGGCGATTGCGGCTCTCTCGGGCGGTCACCTGCTCATCGAAGATGTACCCGGCGTAGGCAAGACGATCCTGGCCAAAACCATGGCGTTGACCCTCGGCGCGGAGCTTTCGCGGGTCCAAGGCCATCCGGACCTCCTTCCGTCGGACGTCACCGGTGTGTCGGTCTACGTCAAAAAGGGAAATTGGGAATTCCACCAGGGGCCAGTATTTGCGCACATCGTTCTCTTCGACGAGTTGAACCGCACTCCACCAAGAACACAGTCGGCTCTATTGGAAACGATGGAGGAGCACCAAGTCAGCGTCGACGGTGACTCGTGGCCGCTGCCCCGCCCCCACATGGTCATCGCCACCCAAAATCCGCGCTCGCAACGGGGCACCTTCCCGTTGGTAGAGAGCCAGTTGGACCGTTTCGCCATTGCCACGTCCATCGGCTACCCAGACGCAGCGAGTGAGGCCCAGATGGCGCTGCACGAGGGTGGGGAGTACGCACTGGCGCTCCTGCAGCCGGTCTGCAATCCCGAGGACTGGTTACGCGCCCAACAAGCCACGAAGGAGGTCAGCGTCGCTCCGGCTGTGGCCGAGTACGCCGTCGAGATATGCCGGGCCAGCAGGATCGCACCGGGCGTACGTCTCGGCGCCAGTCCCCGCGCCGTGATCTGGCTGATCAGGTCAGCCCAAGCGCGCGCCATCCTCGCGTCGAGGAGCTATGTCGTGCCCGATGACGTCAAAGCGGTCGCACCGGGCGTTCTGGCCCACCGCATTCTCATGGATGAGGGAGAAGAGAGCATCGGGCAAGCCATCCGGGTGGTGCACGGGATCCTCGAAGCGACACCGACGCCGAGGCCGTGAGCCGCTGGCCACGTCCGGCCCGACCGGTGGCCCCGATCGGCGGCGCCGTGGCGATTCTCGGCATCTGGTGGTTGGTCGCGCACAACGGCGGATCCGGCTGGGTTCAGACCCTCGGCGATCTCGTGTTCGGGACCCTGACAGTCGGGATCCTCGGGCCCGCGGTGGTGCTTGCGCGTGCAAAGGTCTACCTGTTCCGTGCCCCGACAGACAGCGTCGCCGGCCTTCCGCTCGACGTGGGGATCCGCGCCTCCACGCGCCTGCGCGTCCGACCCATCTGTCCGCGTGGCGAGGAGGTCTTCCTGGGACCGGTGGGACGAGGCCGACCACCCGATGATGGCGTCACATTGCTTCCGGGACGGCGAGGGGTTCACGAGAGCGTGACCGTCGACATCGCCACGGCGGCTCCCTTCGCCTTGCAGTGGTGGACCCGCCGTGTCGTCCTCCCGCTGCCGGGCGCCCTCCATGTCGCACCGCGCCGAGGGCAGCCGGACTCCCTGCCGTTAGGGCATCATGAAGAATCTGGCGAGACCAACGACTGGACGCCTGCGGACGTAGGTCAACCGAGGGGTGCGCGCCCGTACAGTCCCGGCGACAGCCGACGGCAGGTCCATTGGCGAGCGACAGCCCACGCCGGTGAGCTCATGGTGCGGGACCTGGAACGCCCGTCGGCCGAGCCGATCACGCTGCGCGTCGCGCTGCCGATTGACCCGGATGAGGCGGAGCGGATTGCCGAGCGTGCCCTGGGCACGGTTGTGCAACTGCTCGAGCGTGGTGCTCGGGTACGCCTGGCCACCGCGGAAACAATGGGACCAGTCGTTGCGCCGGTTGTCGATCGACGCGGTGCCGGGCGTCGCCTGGCCCGGGCGGTAGCCGACGCTGGGATCGTCCCCACACCGGCCCCTGCCCCGAAACCATGAGGATCATTGAAACGATCCGCCGGGTCAACCAACCGGGGCCTCCGGAACATTCGGTCCGGCTGCGAGTTGCCTGCCTTTGCACGGTGATCGTCTCCATCGCTGCGTGCGCGTCCATGGGAGAGATACCGGTAACGACCACCGCAGGCGGCATCGGATTGGTCACGGCCGGCATGGCGTTCTCGTATGCCACCAGGTCCCGACCACCAAGTTGGGTGAAATTGTTCGTGGCGGCCGGGGCCATCGCGGCTTCGGTGTGGTTCGTCCATGCCGTCCTCGCTCCGGTGGCCGACGTGGTGAACGTGGAGGAGCCGCTCACCTTGCTTCTCGTGTCAGTGCTCGTTCTGCATTCCTTTCACGTGCCCTCGCGTCGCGACCTGACGTTTGCATTGGCGGCGTCCGCCGGGCTGATGGCCGTTGGGGGCGCCCAGGCCATCAATCTCACCTTCGGGTGGTACGTACTGGCATGGGGCTGCGGCAGCCTTTGCGGATTGATCTGGATGTGGAGGTCGGCGAGCGACGGCGGGCTGATCTCGGTTGGACGGCTCGTCGGCGTCCTGAGCGCCGTGACCATTGCCGCGGCCGCCGTCTTTCTCGTTCTTCCCGCTCCGACCGTGGCAGCCAAGCTCAGCCTGTTCGCAAAGGCCGGAATCGGGGGATCCGTCGGTATTCCGGGAGCGCTTGCCGGGGACTCCGGATCCCCTTCCGAACTCGCGCACCCCGGGAGCCCTCAAGGGCCGACGCGCGTCGGCGGGTACTTGGGATTTGCCGGCAGCTTGGACACGGCGCTCCGAGGAAACCTGGGCAACACCTTGTTGATGTTCGTCCGGGCCCAGCGCCCCTCGTATTGGGTGGGCGAGACCTTCAACAGCTGGAACGGTCAGAGCTGGACGGCGACGAACGCGCAGGCGCATCCCCTGCGTGAGCAGTCACCCTTCATGTTGCCCTTCTCCGAACAGTCGACCGCTTCGGGTCAAACCGACCTGCAGACCTTCTACGTCGTCAGCTCGACGGCGAACCTCGTCTTCCATGCGCAAAGCGCCGCTGAGCTGTGGTTCCCGGCTTCAAGAATCTTCTTCTCGGAGGACGGCACGATCATCTCCCCTATCGGATTGGGAAAAGGTGCGATCTACTCAGTGGAGTCCCAAGTCATCGCACCCACGTCCGAACAACTTCGCAACGACGCACGTGGAGGATCGCTCTCGCCGTCAACCGAGAAGACGTACCTCCAACTCCCCCATCCCTATCCGCGGGTACAGGCTCTGGCCAGGTCCGTCACCGCTCACGATGGCTCGACCTACGCCCGGGTGGAGTCGCTGATCGATTGGATCGGCTCGCACACGCACTATTCCGTGCACATACCTCCCCTGCCGGCGGGTGCCGACACCGTGGACGAGTTCCTCTTCGGGAACCGGGTGGGATTTTGCGAGCAGATATCCACATCTCTCGCCGTCATGCTCCGCTCGATCGGAATCCCTGCCCGCGAAGTAGTGGGCTACGTACCGGGCTCTTACAACCCCATCACCGACCTCTACGAGGTGCGGGCTGACGATGCACACGCCTGGGTCCAGGTGTGGTTCCCGGGATTCGGCTGGCAGAGCTTCGACCCGACTGCGGTAGTTCCGCTGTCCAATCCCGCGCCAGGATCAGCTGCCCTCCATGACGTCGCGGCCGCACTGGGCCACGTTCCCCCAGTGCCCTCCTCGGCGGTGCTCCTCGGCGCACTTGCCACGGCTGGCCTCGTGCACAGGCGCCGCACTCGGCCCCGGACCTGGGTTGAACGAGTGGCCCGCAGCGCCGAGAGAGCGGGCCGACACGCCGGGCGGCACCGCCGGCCCCATGAGACCTTCGTCGAGTACGCAACGACTCTCGACACCCTCGCCGGTGATGGTTCATCCGCCTGGCGGCAGCTGGCCATACCGGTGCAGGCCAGCGCCTATGGGGGCAACGAGCCGACCCTGGCAACGCAACGCCTGCTGGTCACACAGGCCAATCACCTCCGCAGACGGGTCACACACCGGGCCCGGAGATGGCATCGAGGCGGATCCCCGGCTCCGTGACAAAGCGGGCGAATTGGCACCAAAGTCCGGCCCGGTGGATGTGCTCGCGATATGGCACAATCAAGCCTGCATCAGTCCGATGGGCGGACGGCCGGGGCGCACCACAGCCACCTCCGCGGCCGCGACATGGGGAGGGCACATGGAACTTGCAGTGGTCGGGGCCGGAGTTGGCCGTACCGGGACGCATTCTCTCAAGGTGGCGTTGGAGCAGTTACTCGGAGCGCCCTGCCATCACATGGTCGAGATCCTTGGCGACCCGGCGCAGGTGCCGGCTTGGATAGATGCCATTGAAGGGCGCCCCGTCGACTGGTCAGCCATGCTCGAGCGCTACGGTGCCATCGTCGATTGGCCCGGAGGTTCGTTCTGGTCAGAGCTCTCCGCGGCGAATCCCGATGCCCTCGTTCTCCTCTCGCTTCGTGACCCCGAAGCGTGGTACCGCAGCGCATCGAACACAATCTTCTTGACGTTCGACCACATGCCTCCGGAGTTGGCCCCGTGGATGGATGCGGTCCGCAGGCTCCTGCGCGACAGGTTCTGCGATCGATTCGACAACCCGACCGCCATGATGGATGCCTACGAGCGCCACAATGCCGCAGTGCGAGCTGGGGTACCGTCAGGTCGCCTGCTGGAGTGGTCCCCCGGAGACGGATGGCAACCCATTTGTGAACGGCTCGGCCTCCCCATTCCTCCCGAGCCATTCCCCGTGACCAACACGACAAATGAGTTCCGCGAGATGATCGGGATGCCACCAGTCGGTTGACGTCCACCTCAGGGCTGCCACCAACGGTGCCTTCGTTGAGAGGTTTGGACCTTGGGCCGCTTCCTTCGGTTGGGCCACTGCCGGAAGACGAGCCATGCGGCGAGGGGAACGGACACGAGCACGATCAAGCCCACCGTGGCGATCACGGGCTCGCGCCGTCATTTCCGCTCGGACACGCCCTCCTCTTCATGCCGGCGAAACTACCGGAAGCCGCCCGTTGGGCGCCTGCCGGGCTTCCCTTGCCCGCCTGATCAACCGGGGCCGAGCTCCCTGGCATCTCGGATATGGACCTGGATGAGCGTGGAACGTGAACCGACACTCACGGGGCGACAGTGACGCCTCCGAGGGAGCGACACGCAACGAGCAATCGATTGCTGGCCACCAGGCCGGCGCAACCAAGAACGACCGAGCCGACACCTAGTCCGACGTTGGTCAGAATCGCGCTTGCGGCGTACCCAGGGGGCGCGATGAGCACGCCGGCCACCACAATGAAAACACCGCCCACGGTGCACAATGCCGAGGCAACGCGGCCCAACTTCAGCAGCAACGAGGCGCGCCCAAGATGTACGGGCGCTTGCGCTGCGAGGATCCCTCCTTCTTCAGCTGACCAGGACTCGATCTGCCACCACGCCATCCCGAGCGACCCAAAGATGAAGATGGTGGCGAATTGCGGAGAGGCCCATAACGACGCTTGTTGCAGGACGAGGCCCAGAGAGAAACTGTTGGCGAACCCAAGAACGGCGTCACCAGGATCCGATCCCGCGGCGAGTTCCGACCCTCTTGTGGCCGCGGAGGCTACGCAGGCAACCAGGAAGACGCCCAAGATGACGACCAGGGCATAGCCCATGATCTCTGCGAGCTCCCACGACACTCGCTCTCCCGTCGCAGAGACGTTCCCGTCGTCGTCACTGTCCATCGGGCGAGGATAACGAAACTCCCGTGTAACTGCGCTCCTCTACCCGGACAGCAAGCGAGAGGCGGTCGAGATCCGATCGCAGCCCGCTCGCACCCTCGGCCTCTTCCGAGTCGTCGCAGTACGGCGAGCGACGGACGTGCGAAGGTGCGATGGATGCCTGAGCAGCGACGAATTCGCCTCAGCCCTCACTCATCATGATGGCCGATGTAGGGCAATTCTCGGCCGCCAGCCGGACCTTGTCCTCGCTGGCCAACGGATCACCGACGACGACGGCAATCCCCACGTCGTCGAGGTCGAAGACCTCCGGCGCCCAGTACGAACAATTGCCTGAGCCCATGCACACTTCTCGGTTGATGCTGATCCGGATGGCCATGTGCGTGGTCGCCCTGTCTCTCCGTAACCCGAGTCAGGAGGGGTCGAAGACGAGGGGCAGCCCTTCCGCCTGGCGGATGCCGGGCGAGAAGTGGATCTCCGCTCCGTCGGCAAGACGGTAGTGCGGGATGCGCCGATGGATCTCTTCGAGGGAGACCCGCAACTCGAGACGGGCCAAGTGGGCGCCCAGGCAGAGGTGGTTGGCAGCACCAAAGGCCACGTGGCGATTGGGCGTCCGGTCAAAGTCCACCATCGAGGGCCCGAACACCTCTTCGTCGTCATTGGCCGCGCCGAGGATCACCGTTGCCCGGTCGCCCGCCTCCAGTGCAACGCCGCCGAGCACCACCTCCTGGGTGAGGATGCGTGGGACGGCCATAACCGGGGTGGTTCATCGGAGAAGCTCTTCGACGGCGGCCGGCACGCAACCTGGGTCATCAATGATCTGTTGGCGGTAGTCCGCGTTCTGGGCCAGGAAGACGATCATGCAGTCGAGTGTGGCAGTGACGGTGTCGAGGCCACCAAGGAGCAATAGGTGGGAAATTCCCAGGAGTTCTGGCTCGCTCAATGGCACGCCATCGATCTCGGAGTGGACGATCCTGGAGAGCAGGGTGTCGACAGGGTTCCGCCGGCACTCCGCGATCGACTTCCGGAAGTAGTTACTGATCTCCTGTCCCGCGGCGTCGCGGATGGCCTTGGCACCTTCGAAATCCCCGGGCTCAACATCCGGACGGATGCTGTCATCCCGCCATTTCAAGAACAACGGGAGGTCAGATCGGGGCAGACCCATGAGGGCGAGGAAGATTCCCGACGGCAGCGGGGTGGCGAACTCCTCATGAAAGTCACATGACCCGTTGGGGGCGAAGCGGTCAATAAGGTCGTTCACCGTAGCTCGCACGTCCGGCTCCAGCCGCTCGATCTCTCGCGGGACGAACTGGGGGTTGAGGAGGCGCCGGTAGGCGGTGTGCCGAGGCGGGTCGATCTCCTCAGGGATCAAGGGTTGCTCGCCGAGCGAGATCGTGTTTTCCGAGCTGAAAATGTCGGGGTGACGCAGCGCCCACACGGCATCCTCGTAGCCGGAGATGAAGACCATCGGCATGTCCATCATCGTTCCCCGCATCACCGGGCATTCACGGCGCATCTTGGAATAGGTGGGGTGTGGATCGTCCGCAACGGCGGGAGCGAAGAGGCCTTGGGTGAGGTCCTCAGGTTCAGTTTGGGTCATGTGGACTCCTCTCCGCCTATCGCCACACTATGCACCGGCGTCTCTCGATGCAGGGTGGCCTGTCACGTCCGGTGTCTACGGCAGAGCTTCGATCATCCCGATCACATCCTCTCGCCGATAGCCCTTGTGACGGGCGAAGTCAACCAGGTCACGCACCTGGCACAGCACNNCGCAGCACCGTGTTCTTGTTCACCCCGAGGATGGCAGCGATGTCCTTGGCCAGCGGCAGGCGATCCCCCGGTCCCGCTTCTCCCTCGGCGATGGCACGACGTATCTCGGCGGCCACCTGGTCATGGAGGAGCACAGGGTCTGAGCGGTCGATATTGACAGAAATCATGGTACTAGTCATAGTAGGCCTGTGACCCGCCGAGCGCCAGTCCTCCCATGACCATCACGACACGGCGCGAGTCTGCAACGACCAGCGACAACGTCCAGGTGCTCTTTGAGGAGGCCCGTCAGAGACGGCGACGGCGCTATGTGCGTTCTGGGGTGGCCCTGGCACTGGTTGGCAGTCTCGGAATCACGCTCGGCTATGCCCTCAGATCAACACCCAAACAGCCGGCCAAGCCCCACCTGAGAGTTGCCCCACCGCACTCGGCACCCCGTTTCTCAGTTCCGGCAGTTGTGCCCCGCCAACCGGGACCGCTTGCACTCGGACCGAACGGGGAGCTCTACGTTGCCGATGATGCACGCGACGAGATACTGGCCCGCCTCCCTAACGGAAAGTTCAAGGTCGTTGCCGGTACCGGAGCAGCCGGATATTCGGGCGACGATGGACCGGCGACCCGAGCTGAACTCAACGACCCTCTGGGCATGGCCGTCGCGTCGAATGGCACCCTCTACTTCGCCGATGCCGGGAACAGCCGGGTACGAGCCATACTGCCGAACGGCACCATCATTACCGTTGCGGGCGACGGCCTCCAGGCGACGGGCCCCGCGGGGACTCCCATTGTCTCTGGAACGCCCACCGATACTGCGATCGGCCCGACTTACGACGTCGCGCTCGGAGCCGACGGGTCGCTCTACATCACCACTTCATTCGCTGTGCTGGAGCTCTCGCAGGACAATACCCTGAGCGATATCGTCGATCCGGAGAACGATGCCGGCTTCGCTGCCACGGAGCCACTGAACAACCAGTGCGATCCGGCATCCGTAGCCGTCGACGGTTCCGGCGACCTCTACTTCATGTGTCAAGACCCCTACGTACTGGTGGAACGCCTTCCGAGCGGCGTCCTACAGCCATTGGGGACGGATCGACCACATGATGCAGCGGCGGCCCTCGTGGAAGCTCCTGGCGGAGACGTCCTCGCCATTGACGGATTCGGTGTCGAGCAGTACGGACCTGCCGGGCAGAAGCTCATCGCCAATCTCCTCTCCAATGGACTGCCGAATGGCGAGGATTTCGAACCGCAGGGCATCGCCGTGAGCAGCAATGGCACTCTGTACCTCTCTCAAGACGGCATCTCTGGCATCGGACCACCGACCATCGTGAAACAAAGCCCGGACGGAACGGTGACAGTGTTGTGGAGTCCGCCGGTCGGGCACCGGCAAGTTCCGGGAAAACATGACCCCCATGCCCGTTCTGTGTCTGCGAGGGGTTGAATGACCCTCACAGCGGCACCCTCTCGGTTGCACGCTGCGGACGATGGAGCTCGGGCACTCTTCGAAGAGGCTCGGCGAAGGCGCCGGCGTCGCAATCTGCTACGGGGCATTGCCGCCGTCGCGCTGTTCGCTGTCGTTGGCGTTTGGGCGATCACGAAAGGCGAGGGACGTGTGAGGCACCACCTTCACGCGCGGGTCACCGCACGTCACCCAGCCCCTACATCCACAAGCCTTGCCCCCTGCGCTGCGGATTCACTGGTTGCCACGATTGCGGACGGTCAGGGAGGTCCGGTNNGTCCGGTTCAACAACTAAGCGCAACGTTGCTCACCCTGACCAACAAGTCGGGTACCGCCTGTGAAATCAGGACGTTCCCCGTGCTCCAACTCGTCGGAAGCGCCGGCATGCGCGTTACGGCCCCGCCTCCCGGAGAGGTCCACGTCGACCTCGACATGCAACCCGGTCCGAGCGGTGCGAAGGTGGCGAACCTTTACTGGCAGAACTGGTGCGCCGGCAATGCTCGACCATTGACCCTCCACGTCATCCTTGCCAATGGCCGAGGGGCGCTGACGTCCCCCTATGGCAATGCCTCGACCCCGCTGCCCGCGTGTACAAACTCATCGCAGCCCACCTGGCTCATCGAAACAGGTGGGCTTGACTCTGACTCCCTGTTTGGCACCGGTCATTAGCACGACCCAATCCTGGGCGGCCCCATAGCGGATTGACACCGGCAAACCGAATTCGGACACCGCAGCTTCCGGAGCCCCGGGTGACCGGCATCATTGGACCTATCAGGAGTGAGTCTGTCAGGTTCACCATCCTGCGATACCGCCCAGAGGCCAAGTCTCTCGGCGATGCGAACCGACGCGAGATCAATTCACAATTCGAAACGAAACAGCACGACTGCGGGAACTCTTCCCGTCCGGATCCGTGGCGACGCTTGTCACGGCGTAGCGACCGTTGGGAAGGTCGGTGGTCTGCAATCCACCGATCCACCCGTAGGGAAATGGCTGCGCAGATACGATCAAAGGGCTCCGCAGGGATCCTCCGGTGATGTCGAACTCGACCCTGGCGATCCCGATGGTGCCGGAGGCACTGGCGACAAGGAATTTGGAACCAGAAAGAGAGGAGTTCGCTTTCGGACTCAGGACTCGCGTCTTCGGCGGACCAACGAGAACGTGCGCCTTCCGGAGACCGCGTTCCCACAGTAGAACGCTGTCGCCGCCTTCCATCGTCCAACTCCGCAACGGCTTGAACCCGTCGCGAAAAGCTGCCGACTCCACAACCGATTGCTCGATCAAAGGTGCGTAGACGTAGGAGAAGTTTCCCGTAATCAGGTACCGGGAGTAGGGAAGTCCCTTTACGGCTATCTCGCTACTGTTCGGTGATTCAATCCGGGCTGTTGGGAGTGCATACCAATCAAGGCCATTCCCGTTCAAGATAGGACTGTTCACCGCGAGTAAGGCTGTGCTCGGTCCCACGGCGCGTGCCACCTGAGCGTCGAGTTGGTCGACGTTAGTTCTCGCCGTTCCCCCAGCAGCTATTACCCCGAGGCGGTAGGGGGGACCGTGCCACCACCCGTCAGTCGAACTCGAGAACTCTGCCGTGATGCCGACAAAGAGCGCGACCACGGCTACGACGAGTGCAAGGGGCCAGCGCCGAACCCATTGGGCGAGTACTACGGCGCAGAGGAAGACCACGATTGCGAGGACCGGCAATCCAAAGGCAGTTCCCGGATTGTCGCTCGAAGAGAGAACCAGGAGGGTCAGAATGGCCCAAACAGCAAGCATCCACAATCGTGTGAGTCTGAGTTCGCTTCGGTGCCGGAAAATGGCCCACAGGGCCGTGATGACGGCAACTGCAAGGAAGACAGATTGTGTCCACCCGAGATTCGTCAACTCCAACCTTGACCGTTGGACGATTGTCGAAGGGCTCAGATCTGCGCCGTGAGCTGTAAAGCCACTCGACGGTTGATATCCGGCATTGAGCAGATAGTGGATCGCATTAGAGCCGGACACGAGCCACCAAGGTCCAGCCACGATCAGCACGACGGCGATCGCGGCCACCATCGGGAGAACACCGCGGGGAGGATGCGTTCGCCAGCCGATGATGAGATCTGCGAGCACGGCCACGACCAACGGAACCGCATAGACAGGCGCAACCGTGCGCGACAGCAGGAGAGCGGCAAACGCGATGCCGAAGATCAACGACCACGGCCAACTCTGGAACCGTTCACTCTTCACGTATGAGGCAAAGCACCAGACCACTGCAGCTGTGGCTGCCAGGGCGAAGTTGAGCATGACCGAGTAACTCAACGCCGCCTCGTTGAGGCTGACGAGTAGCGAAGTAACGACCGCCGGCCATGGGCTCAGCCAGTTCCGGGCCAAGACGAAAGTACCTGCCACCAACAGAAGCAGAATTGGCAACTCGACGGCCATTGCGCCGTAGACCCCATCGATGGCCACGCCTGGAAGGGCCAAAGCAGGAACCAACGGAGCATTCTGACCGGTGTGAAGCAGTGCCGTGACGATGTCAGCACTGTGCAGCAGATGCCGAGTCAGCGCGGCATAGGCGAAGTCGTCCACGTTCGCCTGGTGGGCGGAGATCCGTACCGCGAACATTGGGATCCACACGGCGGTGGTCACTCCCAACGCCACTAGCAGATGACGTTTTTGGAGCAGATCCGACTGGCTGTCCGACGGAACCTGGTGCCTCATCCTTGCGACTGTAGCGTTGCGGCCTGATTACCAGCAGGTTGGTGATGCGCGCAATCGCGGAGGACGGACAGCATCATCAGCCGGTCTCCGGCCAGCACTCGGGGGGCTCCGCCGGTCGAGGCCGCTCGCGCATCCCCATAAAAGTGATTGAAGCGTAGGATCGCCGATTCAGTCGCGCCCCGCCCGTCGTACCATCGCCGCTCTCCATCGACAACTTGGTATGGTGCCCAGGTTGCACTGCTCGGAGAGTACGGCAGCGCTCAAAGGAGAGGGGCCAGGCGACAATGCAGGCGTCAGAGGTCCCGCGGGCGGTGGCTGTGGCCATGTCGATCGCCTCATCACTTGACCTGACTGTCGACGACGCGATCGTTCTTCATGACTCGAACAAACTCACTCTGCGTCTGCTGCCTTGTGACGTCCTGGCCCGGGTGGCCCATGTAGCGCATCAGGTCGCGCAGTTCGAAGTCGAGCTTGCTCAACGGCTCGCCGAGACCGAGAGCCCTGTGGCTGCTCTAGAGCCTCGAGTGGAGCCACGCGTCTACGAGCGTGATGGCTTCGTGGTCACGCTATGGACCTATTACGAACCTGCGACATCTCGAGAGGTCTCACCAGCCGAATACGCGAATGCGCTGGAACGGCTGCATGCCGGCATGCGCAAGCTCGATGTCACGACGCCCCACTTCACGGATCGAGTCGAGCAGGCTCAACAACTCGTTGCGAGCCGCAACCACACTCCGGCGCTCGCCGACGCGGACCGGGAGCTTCTCGGCGACACGTTACGAAATCTGAGACGAGTGATCAGCGGCCGCGGCGACGCTGAGCAGCTACTGCACGGCGAGCCGCACCCAGGCAACGTGCTCACCACGAAGAATGGGCTGCTGTTCATAGACCTCGAGACGTGTTGCCGTGGGCCTGTCGAATTCGACCTCGCCCACGCGCCCGAAGATGTCAGCGAGCACTATCCGGGTGTAAATCAAAACTTGCTAGGCGAGTGCCGGATTCTCGTGCTTGCGATGATCGCAACGTGGCGCTGGGATCGAGGCGACCAACTCCCAAACGGGCGGCAGCTGGGCACAGAGTGGCTCAGCCAGATCCGAGCAGCGCTCGATCGCTGAGGGCTGGATGCCCGTCGCTGATCGCGGGACTTCGATGTCGTAGCCGACTGGTTGTTGATGTCGAGATCTGTCGTTATGCCGGCCTTGGCCGGTCGTGGGCGACATCCAGTCATACATGTCGACGGCTCGGTTACCAATTTGTACTCAGTCGGGACCGGGTGAACGTCGCCGGTCGCGGTACTGACCAGCTCCCCCGATCCCGGTGTATTTGGGCGGGGGTCTCAGACCTTGGCCATTCGGTAGTGCAGTTGAAAGACGGGTATGCGCCAGAGCCGCAGGTTGTGATCTGCGCGCAGGGCGCCCTCACCGTCGACCGAAACGACGAACTCCTCGGCCAGGGGGACCCGCCTGACCCAGCCGGACACCCGGTCAGGGCGAGCTACGACCAGGTACGCACCCTCCGTCCCGAACGGCCCGATTGGTGACGCGAGGACGAGAGCGCCGTCTGGGCGGACTTCGGGGCGCAAAAAGGCGGTCACGTTGCCGTTCGGAAGCGGAAATACGACACGGAGGCTGGGGCAATGTGAATCCGGCAACGTCGTCGTGCCGTACCTGCCGCTGTAGATGGTCTGTCCGGTGGCCCGCAGGGTGCGCAGCCACGCGGCACCGAGGCGAGACTCGTTCTGATCCCGGACCACGACAATCCGGCTGTCGATCCCGCGGGTGGTATCGAGTGAGCGCAGCGGAAGGTTCAGCTGTCGGAGGCGCTGGGAGAAGACCGATGAGAGGAACCATCCGAATGGCCACGCTGCGGCGCTCCACTGGCATCGCACTTCCATCCGCCACTCCGAGGTCCGTTCATAGAAATCCACGATCGGCCTTGCGAGGAGACCTGGATCGAAGTCCCCGCTTCCCATGTCGGTCATTCGGTCGAGTAATCCCCCGCCCTCGATGAGGTCTCCACCAAGATTTTCCGCTTCCCGGTGTAGCCACCCATCATCGATCTGATTCGCATCACCCGTTGGCCCAAGAAGCCACGGGTAAGCGGCAAACGAGACCTTCCGACCTGTTCTCCGCACCCACGCTTGGGTCACGAGGTCGAAAATATTGCCCGCATCGCTCATCGCGACCATCATGGCAGCCGACCCGTCGGCAAATAATGACGCCCGAAACCGGTATCGGACACCCATACCCGAGCCCCTATCTACTTCGCCCTGAAAAACCCC
>PKYA01000088.1 GCA_003133545.1 Acidimicrobiaceae bacterium
CGGTGGATCGAGGCTTAGGTGGCGACGTCGGCCAGGCGGGTTCGCAGCTCGTTCTTGACCACTTTCCCCGTGGCGTTGCGCGGCAGCTCATCGACGAAGACGTACTGGCGCGGGACCTTGTAGTCGGCCAGGTGCTCCAGCGCATAGGCGCGCAGAGCGTCGCCGTCAATGTCGCTATCGGGATGGAGGACGACGAAAGCCACGACGTCTTCACCGAGCACGGGGTGGGGGGCGCCGACCACCGCGACTTCTGCCACGTCGTCGTGGGCCACGAGGACATGCTCGACATCGCTGGCATGGATGTTGTTCCCCCCGCGGATGATCACATCCTTGGTGCGGCCAACGATGTAGAGGTAGCCGTCGTCGTCAAGGCGACCCAGATCGCCGGTGAGCAGCCAACCGTCCTTCCACGTCTCCGCCGTGGCTTCGGGATCACCGAAATACTCCCGCTGGTGGCCGGGCAGCTGCATCCGGACATCACCAACCTCGCCGGCAGGAACCGGTTCGCCGTCGGCGCCGACTATGCGCACCAGTGCCGGCGGCGCGATCTGCCCCACCGATCCCGGACGCTTCACCGCCTCACCCTTGGGCATGATGCAGTACGCCGAACCGGCCTCGGTCATCCCGTAGTTGTTGGACACCATCGCATCGGGCATCCGCTCCTGCAGCCGTTCGATGACGAACGGGGCCAGGGGCGCGCTCCCTACCGAGCAGATGGAGACCGAGGAGAGATCGACGGTGTCGAAACCGGGATGGTCGAGTAGCAGGTGCGCCATGGCCGGGACGAGGAAGACGGCGACGGGGCGTTCGTCCTCGACCAGCTGTAACCAGCGGTCCACCTCGAATTTCGGTTGATAGACCCCCTTGAGCCCCAGTTTCATGGGGGTGTACACGAAAGAGATGCCGGCGAAGGTGAACATCGGGCTGGCGTGGACCCAGCTGCCCCCCGTCCACGAGGGAGGCACGTCACCCACCATGGATCCGTTGGAGTGGCGCACGGCCACGCCCTTGGGGCGGCCCGTGGTGCCCGATGTGTAGAGGATGTCCGCCAGGTCGTCCATGTCCCGGGGCACCTGCATCGGCGCCCGGTCGCCGGCGGTGATGTCGGACCAGCCGACGACGCGGGGCGCTGCACCGAGGACCGCCGGCAGGGCACCGTCCGCGGTGGCGTCGACTACCAGCACCAGTTCGTCAGGGGCGACGCCGATGTCGGCGCCCACCAGCTCGGCGTCGGCGACCACACCCGTTGCGCCGGAGTGGGCCAGCACGTGGGCGACCTCGGCGGGAGCCAGTCGGGGATTCATCGGCACGGCCACTCCGCCGGCCCGGTGCACCGCCGCGTACGACACCAGCCACCGCATGGCTGCCTCCGGGTGGAGATGGATGCCGACCCGGTCACCGGCCTTGACCCCGCCCTCGACCAAGCCGCGGGCCATGGCATTGGCCGCGCCGTCCCATGCGGAGAACGTCAGGGAACCGACGTCGACGACGGTGTATGCCGTCTCGTCGGGGAACTCCTCGGCCATGCGGCGAAGGTGGTCGTCGATCAACACGCGGTCGGGTCCCCCAGAGTGTTCCTCGGTGCCAACGACGGGTACCACGCACCACGTGTTGACGCTGATGTCAGGTTCGTTGCAGCATGGCCGATGCATGGCCCGGGGGTCAATCCCGGCAGGATCCGAGCCTCGGGCTATTCCTGGTCGTCGCCTCCGGCCGCCATGCCCTCCTTGATGGCGTTGACGACCGTGGGGTCCATGAGCGTGGTCACATCGCCCAGCTCACGGTGCTCGGCCACGTCGCGCAAGAGGCGGCGCATGATTTTGCCGCTACGCGTTTTGGGGAGTTCGGGGGTCAGCATGATCTGGCGTGGCTTCGCGATGGGCCCGATCTCGTGGGCCACGTGGTCGCGCAGCTGGGCCACGAAGGTATCGCCGTCGGCCACGTCGTCGAACCCGGTGCCCTTCACGGTGACGAAGGCCACGATGGCCTGTCCCGTGGTGGCATCGCTGGCCCCGACCACGGCAGCCTCGGCTACGGCGGGATGGCTCACCAGGGCATGCTCCACCTCGGTGGTCGAGATCCGGTGGCCCGAGATGTTCATGACGTCGTCCACCCGCCCGAGCAGCCAGATGTCGCCGTCCTGATCCCGCTTGGCCCCGTCGCCGGCGAAGTAGCGCCCCGGAAAGCGGGACCAGTAGGTCTCCTTGTAGCGCTCGTCGTCGCCCCAGATGCCCCGCAGCATGCCCGGCCAGGGCGCGGTGATGACCAGGTAACCACCCTCGTCGTTGCCCACCGAGCGGCCGTCGTTGTCGATGATGTCGACCGAGACGCCGGGAAACGGCGACATCGCCGCCCCGGGTTTGGTCGAGGTGATACCCGGAAGAGGGGTGATCAGGATGCCGCCCGTCTCGGTCTGCCACCNNCGGGATTGATCGGCTCGCCCACCGAGCCCAGCAGGCGCAGGCTCGACAGATCGTGGCCTGCGGGCAGGTCCTCCCCCCACTTCATGAAGGTGCGGATGGTGGTCGGGGCGGTGTAGAGGATGTTGACCTTGTACTTCTCGACGATCTGCCACCAGCGGTCGCGCGCCGGGGTGTCCGGCGTCCCCTCGTACATCACCGACGTGGTGGCGTTGGCCAATGGGCCGTAGACGATGTAACTGTGGCCCGTCACCCAGCCGATATCGGCCGCCGTCCAGTACACGTCCTCCTCGGGCTTGATGTCGAAGATGAGCCGGTGGGTGGCCGAGACGTGGGTCAGGTAGCCGCCCGACGTGTGCAAGATCCCCTTGGGCTTGGCGGTGGTGCCGCTGGTGTACATGATGTACAGCGGGTGCTCGGCGTCGAACGCCTCGGCGTCGTGCTGCTCGCTCTGCCGATCGACCACCTCGTGCCACCACACGTCACGCCCGTCGTCCCAGGTGACGTCCTGACCCGTACGCCGCACGACCAGTACCTTCTCGACCTTGGGACAGTCGGCGACGGCCTCGTCGACGGCGAGCTTGAGCGGACTGGCCACCCCACGGCGGTAGCCACCGTCGGCGGTGATGACGAAGTGGGCGTCACAGTCGAGGATGCGCCCACGCAGAGCGTCGGCGGAGAAGCCGCCGAAGACCACGGTGTGCGGCGCCCCCAGTCGGGCGCAGGCCAGCATGGCCACGACCGTCTCGGGGATCATCGGCATGTAGATGGCCACCTTGTCGCCGCTACGGACGCCCAATTCGGTGAGCGCATTGGCCGCCTGGCTGACCAGCTTCAACAGGTCCCCGTACGTGATGGTGCGGGTGTCACCCGGCTCCCCTTCCCAATGGAAGGCCGCCCGCTCACCCAGGCCGGCGTCAACGTGGCGATCCACGCAGTTGACCGCCACGTTGAGCTTCCCGCCGATGAACCACCGGGCGAAGGGCGCCGCGCTCCAGTCCAGGACTTCGGTCCATGGAGTGGCCCAGGTCAGGTGCGCTGCCTGAGCCGCCCAGAAGGCGAGCGGGTCGGCAGAGGCTTCTTCGTAGATCCCGGGCTGCGCATTGGCGCGGGCGGACAGCGCCTCGGGCGGCGGGAACGTGCGCGTCTCGTGCAGGAGTGCCGACAGGCCTTCTTCGTGTGCTTCGCTCATGGCATGCTCCTCCTCGAGGTGGCCTCCACTGGGACACCGGGGCCCTCGCCCCGACGCCCCCAGTCTGCGCCCTGCCTCTTTCTAGCCTGGACCCGAGCGGGAACACCGGGACGAATGACCCCCTTCAAGGCCTTGACGCTGAAGCGAACATTCCCGAAATAAATCGCTTTCTGGGTGTCTTGCAGGGAATTCGCGTGACCGCCCCGGTGTGGGACCTGAGAGCCAACCGAGTCCCAGCCCAACAAACGCCTATGCCGAGGCCGGGCACCGTGCTAATTTAAGCGGCGCATCCGACCAGATGCGTCGCCCCTAGGGGCGGCCCCGCGGGGGGGTCGCCGGCCCGCGCCTCAGGCTGCGGGCCGGCGACAGCGGGGGCCTCAGCCCTGGCGGCGCCTCAATCCAGGTGACGGAGTGCGGCAGCGAGGGCGGGGACGACGGCGTGCCAGTCCCCCACGATGCCGACGTCGCACTGGGAGAACACGAGGGCATCCGGGTCGTTGTTGATCGCCAGAATCGTGCCCGCCGCACGGACGCCGACCATGTGGTTGAACTTCCCGCTGAGGCCCACGGCCACGTAGAGCCGGGGGGCGATGCTGCGGCCCGTGATCCCGACCTGGCGGGATCGGGGAGCCCATCCTTTGTCCGTCACCTTCCGCGAGGCAGCCAACTCGGCACCCAACAGCGCGGCCAGGAGGGAGAGCTCGCCGTACTCGGAAGGCTGCACCGCGGCGCCCACCCCGATGACTGCGTCGGCCCGGGCCAGCACCTCCACGTCGTCGTCACGGCGTTCCGAGATCAGGCGCACCCGGCTGCAGGGTGTGATGCTGTGCGTGAACGTGTCAGGGATGTGCTCCCGCCGCGACGGCAAGGGCAGCACGCCGGGGCGGACCGAAACCATCCGCACTGGCGAGGTGCAGGTGATGTCGGCCAGGAGGGCACCCGAGAACGCCGGCTTCGCCGCCACCAACTCCCCGTCCACGATCTCCAGTCCGATGGCGTCGCCGACCAATCCCGCGCCGAGGGCCGCTGCGGAGCGCCCGAGGACCTCGCGCCCAAACGCCGTGCTGGGCCCGGCGATCGCCCAGGGGGCATGCACGTGGGCCCAGGCGACCACCGCCGAGGCGACATCTTGGGCAATCGGGACCCCAGTGAACGTGGTGACGGCATCTGCCCCTGCAGTCCCCAGGGCAACGATGTCCGCGCCGTCGAACGCCAATGCGTGCACCGTCGCGCCGATGGCAGTGGCGAGTCGCGCCGCCTCGCCCAGCATCTCGGCTCCCACTTGCGGGCGGTCGGGTTCGGTGAGCACGGCGATAATGCGACCGGTGGGAGCGGCACGAGCCGTCCCGTCGGACGCGGACGACCCGGCGGCAGGCACAGCGGCAGGCACAGCGGGCGAGACCGAGGGCGAGAGGGCACCCCGTTGGGCGAGGAGCGCCACCGCCTCGGCTGCTTGTGCCGCCGCGCTGCCGCTGAGGACCTTGACTTCACGATGGTGCTGCATGGCGCGCGTCCGACCCACCCGGGTTGGGCTACCTGCCTGACCCCAAGGACCGCCCCCGAGGTCCGAGGCGGTGATGACCGAGATGCGGTCGGCCGGAACCTCGGCGCGCAAGGCCGGGGGGACCTTGCAGGGCTCGCACAGGCGCTCCGCTACCGACAGCAGGACGGGGAGCGCGACCTCGACGTCCTCCCAGCCGTCGTCGTGCTCCAAGCGCAACGACAGCTCCTCGCCCACGATCCCCATGTGGCGAACACCGGCGGCGAAGGGCAGACCGGCCAGCTGGGCGATCTCCGGCCCCACCTGGCCCGTGTCACCATCGAGCGAGTTGCGACCGACGAGGACGAGATCGAACATTCCCTCCCGCTGCAGTGCCGCCGCAAGGGCACGCGCCGTGGCCAAGGTGTCCGATCCGGCAAAGGCGGGGTCGCACAGATGCACTCCCGCGTGCGCTCCCCAAGCGATGGCCTCACGCAGCACGTCCTCAGCCGAAGGAGGGCCAAGAGTGAAGACCGTGCATGACCCTCCGCTCTGCTGGGCCCACTCGACTCCCATCGAGACGGCGCGCCGGCAATAGGCATTCATCTCGAGCTCGAGTCCATCGCGCACGAGCCGCCCGTCCTCCCCCAGGGTCATCGACTCGCCCACAGGAATCTGCTTGACCAACGCCGCGATGCGCAAAGGCCGATCGAAGCGACACACTGGGCTTTCGTCCCCTCCGGACATGCCGCCACGCTACTCGGCCCGTTTTACGAGGCGGCGGGATCCGGTCGACCTAGAGTCCTGGCCTACACTCTAAAAGCGCCTCTAGCTCAACGGCAGAGCAACGGACTCTTAATCCGCAGGTTTCGGGTTCGAATCCCGAGGGGCGCACCAAAAAATGTTCACCGAAGTCCGC
>PKYA01000099.1:0-8647 GCA_003133545.1 Acidimicrobiaceae bacterium
AACCGTTGCGCCGCCGCATGATGAAGTCGAAGATCCACCGGGCCACGGTGACCGGGGCCAATCTGCACTACGTGGGTTCGGTGAGCATCGACACCGAGTTGATGGCCCTGGCCGACATCCTCCCCTACGAGCAGGTGGCGGTGCTCGACATCGACAACGGGGCGCGCTTCGAGACCTACGCCATTGAAGGCGCGCCGGGCGAGGTATGCCTCAACGGCGCAGCCGCCCGCCTGGTGGCACCGGGTGACAAGGTCATCCTGATCACCTATGCCGACTATGCGCACGAGGAGCTCACTTCGTATCTGCCGCGGGTCGTGCACGTCGACGGGCGCAACCGGCTGATCGACGAGGCCGCGGCCCGCCTGGACTCCGAGCTCGCCCTGACCGAACCGGCGTGAGCACGCCGGCGCGGCCGGGACCGTTCCACGTCCTGGTCCTGGGCAGCGGCGTGGCCGGGCTCTCTGCCGCCGTCCGCCTGGCCGGCCCGGCCCACGACGGGGTGGCCGCCCCTTCACTCGGTGTGCTCACCAAGGGAGCGCTCTCCCAGTCGGCCACGCGCTGGGCCCAGGGAGGCGTGGCCGCCGTCCTCGGTGGGGATGAGGACTCCACCGACCTGCATCTCGCCGACACCCTGGCGGCGGGCGCGGGGCTGTGCGACGAAGAGGCCGTGCGGATACTCGTCGACGAAGGGCCGGGCCGGGTTCATGAGTTGATCACCCTCGGGGTCGAGTTCGACCGCGAGGCGACGGGGCTCTTGGCGCTGGCCCGCGAGGGGGGGCATTCCCGGCCCCGCGTGGTGCACGCGGGTGGGGCGGCGACCGGTGCCGAGGTGGAGCGGGCACTGGTCGACGCCACCTACCGCACGGCGAGCGCGGTCTTGGAGGGGTGGTTCGCGCTCGACCTTGTCATTGAGGGCGGCCGTTGCGTGGGCGTGTCCGCCCTTCCACCGCACGGGCCTGTCGTCGAGGTGCGCGCCGACCATGTGGTGCTGGCCACCGGCGGGGCCGGCCAGCTGTTCTCGGTGACCACCAACCCGCCGGAGTCGACCGGCGACGGCGTGGCCATGGCCCTGCGGGCCGGGGTGTCCACGGCCGATGTCGAGTTCGTGCAGTTCCACCCGACGGCGCTGCACCATCCCGCCATGCCCCGGCCGCTGCTCTCCGAAGCGCTGCGCGGCCACGGCGCGCTGTTGCGCGACGGGGCGGGTCAGCAGTTCGTCGACGAGCTGGCCCCCCGCGACGTGGTGAGCCGCGCCATGGCCGCCCGCATGGCCGAGCAGGGCACGGACCATCTCTGGCTCGATGCGACAGGGCTCGAGCGCTTCCCGCAGCGCTTCCCGACCATCGCCGCGTCGCTGTCCTCCATCGGGTTGGACCCCGAGACGGACTGGTTGCCCATCGCCCCGGCGGCCCATCACCTCTCCGGTGGCGTCGTCACCGATCTGTGGGGCGCGACCGCGCTGCCCGGATTGTGGGCGATCGGTGAGGTGGCGTGCACCGGTGTGCACGGAGCCAACCGGCTGGCCTCGAACTCGCTCCTCGAAGGGATGGTCTTCGGCGCCCGGCTCGCTGAGCGCATCGCCTCGAGCCACCACGAGCCCGAGGCCAGCGGCGCCCTGCGCGCCGTGCTGGGGGGTGTCCCCCTCAACGGCATCGGGTGCACCACGCTGGCCGACGCGCCGCGCCGGTGGGCGGCGGGCAGCGGCACCGCGTCCGATATCGCCAAGCTGCGCGACTCGCTGCAGCGCGCCATGACCGGCGGGGCCGGGGTGGTGCGCAGCGCGGCATCACTCGACGCCGCTGCCGAGGGTGTCGCCGACGTGGTGGCGGCGCTCGGGGACCGCACGGCGTCGGTGGCGGCCGGCGAGCTCGGGAACCTCGTGCAACTGGCTGACGCGCTCTTGGCCTCGGCGCGGACGCGCACGGAGACCCGGGGCGCGCATGCCCGCAGCGACCACCCGGCCACGGATGCAGCGTGGCGCCGGCGCCTGGTCCACGGCGGCCTACCAGTCGATGGCGCACCCGTCGACGGCGGGCCAGCCCGGTGAGCCTGGCCGGACGCGAGCTGGCGGTGCCCGCCGCCGTGGTCACCGAGGCAGTGGAGCGGGCACTGGCGGAGGACCTCGGGCCGGACGGGGACCTGACGGCCGCGCTGGTTCGCGACGGGACGACGGCGCACTTCGCCCTGCGGGCGCGCCAGGCCGGGGTGCTGGCCGGGCGGGAGTGCGTCACCGAGACCTACCGGCAGCTGAGCCCCGCGTTGCCCTTGCTCTGGCATGCCGACGACGGCAGCGCCCTGGAGGCCGGGACGACGGTGATGGAGGTCACCGGCCTGCTGCGCCCCATCCTCACCGGCGAGCGCACAGCGCTGAATTTTCTCGGGCATCTCTCGGGCATCGCCACGCTGACCGCGCGCTTCGTGGCTGCCGCGCACGCCCGCAATCCCGACGTGCAGGTGCTCGATACGCGGAAGACCACACCGGGCCTGCGGGCCCTCGAGAAGGCGGCGGTGCGGGCCGGCGGTGGGGTGAACCACCGAGCCAGCCTGTCCGAGGCCGTGCTGGTCAAGGACAACCACCTGGCCGGGGTCACCATCACCGAGGCGGTGCGCCGGGCCCGCGCCATGTGGCCCGGGCGCACGGTGCAGATCGAGTGCGACTCGCTGGCCCAGGTGGCGGAGGCGGCGCGCGCCGGTGCCGACGCGCTGCTGCTCGACAACATGGACCCGGCCGCGGTGGCCGGCGCCGTCCGCGTGGCCCATGCCGAAGCGCCGGGGCCGATCGTGACCGAGGTTTCGGGCAGGGTGTCGCTGGAGTCGATCGGTGCGTACGCCGCGGCGGGACCGGATCGGATCTCGGTCGGCGCCCTGACCCACTCGGCCGCGGTGCTCGACCTCGGGCTCGATCTGATCTGGCGCCGCGGCGAGGGGGGCTGAGCATGCTGTTGGTCATCGACGTGGGCAACACCGAGACGGTCATCGGGCTGTACTCGCGCGGCGAGGCCGAAACGTCAGCCGGACCCGAGGAGAGCGTCGGCGTGGGTATCGGCACCGAGGAGGATCCCACCGCCCCCCGCGGCCTCACTCATCACTGGCGGCTCTCGACCGTGCCCACCCGGACCCCCGACGAACATGCCGTGCTTTTGACGCAGCTCCTCGACCTCGAAGGTCTCGACATCGCCAATTCGGTCACCGGGATTGCGGTGAGCTCGTCGGTGCCCCATGTCACCGGCGAACTGCGCCAGATGGCGAGTCGCTGGTTCTCCCGGGTGCCGTGCGTGGTGCTGGGGCCGGGGACGAAGAGCGGCATGCCGATCCTCTACGACAATCCCAAGGAGGTGGGCGCCGACCGGGTGGCCAATGCGGTCGGGGCCTTCGACCTCTACGGCGGGCCGTGCGTGGTCATCGACTTGGGGACGGCGACGACGGTGGAGGCCATCAGCGCGGCGGGCGAGTACCTGGGCGGCGCCATCATGCCGGGTGTGGCCATCAGCCTCGAAGCGCTCTTCCAGCATGCCGCCGCGCTGCGCCGGGTCGAAATGGTCGAGCCCCGCCACGTCATCGGGCGCTCCACGGTCGAGTCGATCGAATCGGGCACGCTCTACGGCTTCGCGGCACAGGTCGACGGGCTGGCCCGCCGCTTCATGGGGGAGCTGGGGCCCTCGACCGTCGTGGCGACCGGTGGGCTCAGTTCGCTCATTGCGCCGCATTCGGACACCATTGAGCACGTGGAACCCTGGCTGACCCTGCACGGGCTGCGCATCGTCTACGACCGCAATGTGCCGAGCGGCTCGTCGTGAGAGGCCGAATAATGAGTGCCCGCACATGAGCGACCGAACGTGAGCGAACGGGCGAACGAGATCCCGTACCGGTTCGCGCGCACACACAGTGCGGCAGAGGTCGTGGCGCGCTGGTCGGCGCTCGGGCCCGGGGATGAGTCAGGCGAAGTGGTCGCAGTGGCCGGCCGCATCATGTTGTCGCGCCCGCAGGGCAGGCTGGCCTTCGCCGAGTTGCGGGACGCGTCGGGGGCGGTGCAGCTGTTCGCACTGTCGGCGCTGACCGAGCGTTTCGACGAATTCGTCCGCCTCAACCTGGGCGACTGGATCGGCGCGCGCGGCGAGGTGGTGCGCACCCGCCGGGGCGAGCTCTCGGTCAAGGTGGCGGAGTGGGAGCTGCTGGCCGAGGCCCGGCGCAACTTCGGCGACAAGTGGCACGGCGTGGCCGACGTCGAGACGAGGTACCGTCAGCGCGAGGTCGACCTGTGGGCCAACGAGCGCACGCGCCAGCTCCTCACTTTGCGGAGCAACGTGGTCCAGGCCATGCGCCAGCGCCTGTGGGCGCAAGGCTTCGTCGAGGTGGAGACGCCGATTTTGCACCCGATCGCAGGTGGCGCCACCGCCCGGCCCTTCGTCACCCATCACAACACGTTGGATATGGACCTCTACCTGCGGGTGGCGCCCGAGCTCTACCTCAAGCGGCTCGTCGTCGGCGGTTTCGACAAGGTCTTCGAGATCGGCCGCAGCTTCCGCAACGAAGGCATCTCGCCGCGGCACAACCCCGAGTTCACCACGCTCGAGCTCTACCAGGCCTACGCCGACTACCGCGACACCATGGTCGTCTTCGAAGAGCTCGTGGCCGGAGTGGCCCAGGACCTCTTGGGGACGACCGCGTTGTCCTACGGCGGGCGGCCGCTCGACCTGACGCCACCATGGCGCCGGGCCACCCTCTCTGAGCTGATCGCCGAGGCAACCGGGTTTTCGCTGAGCGTTCGTAGCCCGCGCCCCGAGCTGGTCAAGGTGGCGACCGAGGTGGGGATAGAGGTGTCCCAGGGGTGGGGCCCGGGCAAGATCCTGCTGGAGATCTATGAGAAGACGACCGAGGCCGAGCTGTGGGGACCGGTGTTCGTCATCGACTACCCGGCCGAGGTCTCGCCCCTGGCCCGCCGCCACCGCGACGGGCCCGAGCTGGTGGAGCGCTATGAGCCTGTCGTCGCCGGGCGGGAGTTGGGCAACGGGTTCAGCGAGCTCATCGATCCCGACGACCAACGGGCGCGCTTCGAGGAGCAGGCGGCCAAGCTCGCCGCCGGTGACGAGGAAGCCGGTGACGTCGACGAGGAGTATCTGCGGGCGCTCGAGTACGGGTTGCCACCGACATCGGGGTTCGGGCTGGGCATCGACCGTCTGTTGATGCTGCTGGGCGACGTGAGCAACATCCGCGAGGTGATCGCCTTCCCCACGCTGCGCCCAGAGCGCTCACGCGTAGGGGAAGCGCTCGGTAAAGAGTAAGCCGAGCGCTCACAATCTCTTTACAGGTTGCTCACATCTGCCCCGCAGAGTGGTTCTTGGAAACGTGAGCTCCAACCCGGGGCTCGGGAACGGAAGTTCCACAAGCTGAGGAGTACATCATGATCCGCAAGTTGATTGCAGTTGCCGCAGTCTCGGGCTCGCTGGCCCTGGGCGCCGTCGGTGTGGCGGGGGCGAGCACGCCGACCCCGACGCCGTCATTGACACCCGCACCTTCGACACTGGCCACCAAGTGCGCCAAGGCAGAGAAGCTGGTGCCGGTCATCCAGGCCGGCGAGGCCAAGGCGGCTGCATGGGTGACCAAGGCCCAGGCCAACGAGGCCAAGGCGACGGGCGCCGAGCACACCAAGCTGGCCGCGAGGATCGCCAAGCGCATCAGCCGGGTGCAGAAGTTGGAGACCCGGGGCAACACCGTGCTGGCGAAGATCGCCGCCAAGTGTGGCGGCACGACCGGCTCCTCGTCGGGCACCGGGAGCGCCAGCTCGACCTGACGGGCGGCAACGGCGTCAGGAGTGACGCCGTCCGTTAGCAGCAGTCAGCAGTCAGTCAGCAGTAACGAGTCAGTCACGATCTGCCGGGTTGAGTTCGCTCAGCCCGGCAGATCGCTGAGCAGCTCCGCGGCCAGTTGCGCCAAGCCGTCACGCAATGCCGCATTGGCCACTCCGCCGGTGGCCGCCCTGGCCCTCTCCACGTACGTGTGGGCCTCGTCGACCGCCGCCGCGATCCCCGGAGAGAGGGCGACGATGCCGCACGCCTTCTCCCGTTCGGGTTGGGCCAGCGGTTGCCCGAGCAGCGCCGCGAGGTCGGGACCGGTGTCGGGATCGGCCAGCGCCACTAAGGTGGGCAGTGTGTAGATGCCCTCGGCCAGATCCTGCCCGGCAGGTTTGAGGAGTTGACCAGCCGTGGCGGTGATGTCGAGGATGTCGTCGCGGATCTGGAAGATCATGCCGAAGCAATGCCCGTACTCGGTCAATGCCTCGACCTCGTCTGCGGGAAGGTTGCCGGTCAGCGCACCGATGCGGCAGGACGTGGAGGTGAGGGCGGCGGTCTTCCCTGCGATCGCCCCGATGTAGTCCTCATGGGTCCGGGTGGTCTGGAAGGCGGAGCGCACCTCGGAGACCTGACCCTGGCACAACCTGGCCAGGGTGTTGGCCAGGAGTGCGGCGATCTCCGTGCCCAGGCTGGCCGCGATGGCGGCCGACCGGGCCAGGAGGTAGTCACCGGCCACTATGGCGACGAGGTTGCCGAAACGGCTGTTGACGCTCTCGACGTTGCGGCGGATGGTGGCCTCGTCCAGCACATCGTCGTGGTACAACGAGGCCAGGTGGACCAACTCCACCGCTACGGCTCCCATGAGCTCGTCCAGGGTGGCATCCCGCTGGCCGGCCGTGGCCGCAGCCAGGGCCAAGAGCGGACGGAGGCGCTTGCCACCTGCGGCGATGAGGTGGGTGGTCACCGAGTCGAGGAATATTTCGCCGGTCACCACCGCTTCGTTGAGCAGGGGTTCCACCCGATGCAGGCCTTCCTCGAGAAGGGGAAGATCGAGGGCCTGTGAAACGTTCACACTGAGTGACGATAGGCGACAGGAGAAAGGGTGCGACAGCCCCCCGGGGAGGCCGGTGCGCTGGGCCTTGTCACCAGCGCAGTTCTCAATGTCGCCCCAATATGATCCCAATATCAGACCTGCCGCCGTTTGGACGGGAGGCCGCAGGTACACTGATGAACGAGAGTAGAGAGAGAGGCGGTCAGGGTGTTCGAACGCTTCACCGACCGGGCACGGAGGGTGTTGGTGTTGGCGCAGGAAGAAGCGCGCCTGCTGAACCACAGTTTCATCGGCACCGAGCACATCCTGCTCGGGTTGATCCACGAGGGTGAGGGCGTCGCAGCCAAGGCGCTCGAGTCCCTGGGGATCTCACTGGAAGCCGTGCGTGAGAAGGTAGAAGAGACGATCGGCATGGCCGGGACCGCGCCCAGCGGCTCCCCCCCGTTCACACCGCGGGCGAAGAAGGTCCTGGAGCTCTCGCTCCGCGAAGCTCTGCAATTGGGTCACAGCTACATCGGCACGGAGCACATGCTGCTCGGGCTGGTGCGTGAGGGCGAAGGCGTGGCCGCCACCGTTCTCGTCAGCCTCGGGGCCGACCTGGGCCGCGTGCGCCAGCAGGTCATCCAACTCATGTCCGGCAACCAGGGCAAGGATCCCGTCGGCGCGAGCCAGGGTGCCGCTTCCGGCGACAACCCTTCGGGCTCTCCCGTGCTCGACCAGTTCGGCCGTAACCTCACGCAGCTGGCACGCGACGGCAAGCTCGACCCCGTCATCGGCCGTGAGAAGGAAATCGAGCGGGTCATGCAGGTGCTGTCCCGCCGCACCAAGAACAACCCAGTGCTCATCGGCGAGCCCGGCGTNNGCAAGCAGCTCTACACGCTCGATCTCGGCGCGCTGGTGGCGGGCAGCCGTTACCGCGGCGACTTCGAGGAGCGCCTGAAGAAGGTGCTCAAGGAGATCCGCACGCGCGGCGACATCGTGTTGTTCATCGACGAGATTCACACGCTGGTGGGTGCCGGTGCCGCTGAGGGCGCCATCGACGCCGCCTCCATCCTCAAGCCGATGCTCGCCCGCGGTGAGCTGCAGACCGTCGGGGCCACCACCATCGACGAGTACCGCAAACACCTCGAGAAGGACGCTGCGCTCGAGCGCCGCTTCCAGCCGGTCAAGGTCGACCAGCCCTCCGTGGCGCTGACCATCGACATCCTCAAGGGCCTGCGCGACCGCTACGAGTCACATCACGCCGTGAGCATCACCGACCAGGCCCTGGTGNNAGGCGATCGACCTCATCGACGAAGCCGGGAGCCGGCTGCGCATCCGCCGCATGACCACTCCCGCCGGCGCCAAGAAGCTCGACGAGGAGATCATCCGGCTGCGGGCCGACAAGGAAGCGGCAATCGAGAAGGGTGCCTTCGAGCAGGCCAAGAAGTTGGCCGAGCAGGAGAAGGAGCGCCTGGACCGCAAAGAGACGCAGGACGCCGAATTGCGAGCCGAAGGCGTGGACCTGTTCGACGTGGTCGACGAGGAGGTCATCGCCGAGGTGCTGGCCGCCTGGACCGGCATACCGGTCTACCGGCTGACCGAGGAGGAGACCGCCAAGCTCCTGCGCATGGAGGACGAGCTGCACAAGCGGGTCGTCGGGCAGGAAGAGGCGCTGAAGGCCCTCTCGCGGGCCATCCGCCGCACACGGGCGGGGCTCAAGGACCCCAAGCGCCCCAGCGGCTCATTCATCTTCCTCGGGCCCACGGGCGTGGGGAAGACCGAATTGGCCAAGACCCTGGCGGAGTTCCTCTTCGACGACGAG
>PKYA01000099.1:8672-25088 GCA_003133545.1 Acidimicrobiaceae bacterium
GTACATGGAGAAGCACACCGTGAGCCGGCTCGTGGGCTCGCCTCCCGGCTACGTCGGCTACGAAGAAGGTGGCCAGCTGACCGAGGCGGTGCGGCGCAAGCCGTTCTCCGTCGTCCTCTTCGACGAGGTCGAGAAGGCGCACCCCGACGTGTTCAACACGCTGCTGCAGATCCTNNACACGGTCCTCATCATGACGTCCAACCTCGGCACGTCCGATCTGCGCAAGGCGGCCATCGGTTTCTCCAAGACCTCCGAAGCGGTGACGCACGAGCGCATGAAGGCCAAGGTCAATGATGCGCTCAAGGCGCACTTCCGTCCCGAGTTCCTCAACCGGATCGACGAGGTGATCGTCTTCCACGAGCTCTCGCTGGCCGAGGTCACCGAGATCGTCGACCTGCTGATGACGCGCACGATCAACCAGCTTTCGGACCAGGGCATCGGCCTGGAGCTCACGCCGGCGGCACGGACATTCCTGGCCGAGAAGGGCTACGACCCCCAGCTCGGGGCGCGGCCGCTGCGGCGGGCCATCCAGCAGCTGGTGGAGGACCCGCTCTCGGAGCGCATCTTGTGGAAGGAATTCCGGGTCGGCGAGACGATCATCATCGATGTGGAGAACGCGCCCATCGACGGGGAAGGGCCCCAGCTCAGTTTCCGGGCCATCGAGGGGATCCAGAGCCCTCCGATGGAGTTGGCCGGAGCCGGGGTCGAAGGGGAGTAGTCACACCCCTTCCCTAGGGTGCGGGCATGGCCCGCCCGATGGAGATCTACCTGTGCACGGCATGTGAGGGCGTCGCGCCCCAGTGGGTGGGCCGTTGTCCGGTGTGCGGGCAGTGGAATTCCCTGGTGGCCACCGTGCGACGGGACGCGATGGCTGCGCACCCGGGGGCTCTCTGCGCCGCCGTCCCGTTGCGCCATGTCGGCAGTGATGCGTCGCTCCCTGTGCCGACGGGCGTCACCGAGTTCGACCGGGTACTCGGCGGTGGCCTTGTCGCCGGGTCGGTGACCCTCGTCTTCGGGCCTCCCGGTGTAGGCAAATCCACCCTCTTGTTCCAGGTGCTGGCCTCGGTGGCCGGAAGCGGCGCCGTCGTGGTGCTGGCTTCGGCCGAGGAGTCCCTGAGTCAGGTCAGCGGGCGGGCCGGGCGCCTCGGTGCGGTGCCCGAGACCCTGCTGGCCCTGGACGGGCACGACGTGGCGGCCGTCGAGGCGGCCATCATCCGTCATTCTCCGGCCCTAGTGGTCGTCGACTCCGTACAGACCGTGGCGGACGACCAGCTGCCGGGGGCGGCCGGCAGCCTGGCGCAGGTCAGGGCCTGCGTGGAGCGGCTGACCCGGCTCGGCAAGTCCGCGGGCGTCCCGGTGGTCCTGGTCGGACACGTGACCAAGGACGGGGACCCGGCGGGGCCCCGGGCCGTGGAGCATCTCGTCGACACGGTCCTCTCCTTCGACGGCGATCGCCACCATGCGTTGCGCGTCCTCACCGCCGTGAAGCACCGGTTCGGCCCGACGGGCGAGGCGGGGATCTTTGAAATGCGCGACGACGGTCTGCGGGCGGTGCCCGATCCCGGCCCGCTGCTGTTGGGCGACCGGATGGCCGGCATCCCCGGCAGCGTGGTCATCCCGGTCCTCCAGGGCCGGCGCCCTCTGCTTGTCGAGGTCCAGGCCCTGCTCGGCCCGGGTGCCTTCGGGGCCCGGCCGCATTCGTCCGGCATCGACGCCTCACGGGTCACGTTGCTGCTGGCGGTGTTGAGCCGGCGGGCCGCGGTCGAAGTCGGAGGCGAGGTCTTCGTGGCGGCCGTGGGTGGCATCAGCATCACCGAGCCGGCCGTCGACCTGGCGGTCGCCCTGGCGCTGGCCTCGGCGGCCCAAGGGCGTGTGCTGCCGGCCGACCTGGTCGTGTTCGGCGAGCTCGGTTTGGCCGGCGAGGTGCGGATGGTGCCGGGCGCTGACCGCCGGCTCGCCGAGGCGTGGCGGGCCGGCTTCACCTCGGCACTGGTGCCACCGTCCACGCCGGCCGACGCCGCCCCGCCCGGTATGGAGATCCGGCGCGTCGGCACCTTGACGGAGGCCCTGAACACTACGATTCCCGTGTGGTCGACCGTGGCAGCCAGCCGCTGAACGACGCACTCGCGATGGTGGCCCCGGGCACCACGTTGCGCGAAGGGCTCGACCGCATCCTGCAGGCCAAGCATGGCGCGCTGATCATCGTGGGCGACGATCCCGCCGTCCTCTCGGTCTGCACCGGGGGCTTCCTCCTTGATGCGGAGTACAGCCCCCAGCGGCTGTCCGAACTGGCGAAGATGGACGGCGCCATCATCCTGGCCGCCGACGCCTCGCGCATCGCCCGGGCCAACGTGCACCTCGTCCCCAAATCCAGCATCGCCACCACCGAGACCGGCACCCGGCACCGCACGGCTGAGCGGGTGGCGCGCTCCATCGACGTGCCCGTGATCGCCGTCTCCGAGGCGATGGCCACCATCGCCGTCTACCGTCACGACCTCAAGCACACCAGTCAGCCCTCGGGCTGGCTGATCGATCGGTCCAGCCAGGCCCTGGCCACCCAGCAGCGTTTCCGGATGCGCTTCGATGACGCGCTGACGACGCTGTCGCGGCTCGAGATGGAGGACACCGTTTCGGTGCGCGACGTCGTGGCCGTGCTCCAGCCGGGCGAAATGGTGCGCCGGATCGCNNNNCCTGATGGACCTGCCCCAGGTCGTCGCCATCTTGGGCCTGCCGGCGCCCGACGACCAGCTCCATGCCGAAATGGCCCCTCGGGGCTACCGCCTCTTGCACCGCCTGCCCCAGGTGCCCCCGGTTTTGGTGGAGCGCTTGGTCGATCGTTTCGGCACCCTGCCCGAGATCATGTCAGCCACCATGGCCGAGCTCGAGTCAGTCGAGGGCATCGGTGCGGCGACCGCCCGGGTGGTCCGCGACGGGCTGGCCCGCATGGTCGAGGCCAGTATCTTCGAGCGGTACGAATAGTTGGGGGATCTGGTAAAATGGCTAGCTGCTGTCCGGCCGGCTGACCTGTCGGGACCGGGCATGCACCTCTGAAACCGTCGCTGGCCCGGCGCCGTGTCCGTGCAAGGGAGATCTGTGTTCAAGGTCGGAGACAAAGTCGTGTATCCCCACCATGGGGCTGCGGTCATCGAGAAGCGTGAAACCAAGGTGGCCTTCGGGGAGAAGCGGGAGTATCTGGTCCTGCGCCTGGCTTACGGCGATCTCATCCTCAACGTGCCGGCCGACAACACCGAAGGTGTGGGCCTGCGCGAAGTGATCAATGACGAGGAAGTCGAAGAGGTCTTCGCCGTGCTGCGCAAGAAGGAAGCGCGCATGCCGACNNTGTCCGCCGGCGAGAAGCGCATGCTCCAACGGGCCCGCCAGATCCTGGTCTCCGAGCTGACCTTCGCCCTCAACGTGGACGAAGAGACGGCCGAAGAGCGTCTCAACGACGCCTTGACATAACAACGGCGCCGTCGTCGTGGCGCGCGTGTGGGCGGTAGTAGTGGCCGGCGGCTCGGGTCAGCGCTTCGGGCGTTTGAAGCAGTTCGCCGTGCTGGTGGACCGCCCTGTCGTCGCCTGGGCGGTATCCGCCTGTCGCCCTTGCGCGGCGGGAGTCGTCCTGGTGGTCCCACCGGGGACCGCTGCCGATGCCGGGGCGGGGCAGGGACCCGGGCACGGGGCCGACGTGGTCGTCGACGGAGGGCCCACCCGCTCGGAGTCGGTGCGGCGTGGCCTGGCCGCCGTCCCCGACGACGCCGAGGTGATCGTCGTGCACGACGCTGTCCGTCCGCTGGCCTCTGAGGCGCTCTTCCGCGCGGTCATTGCGGCCGTGTCCTCGGGCGGCGCCGGTGGTGCCATCCCCGCGCTCCCGGTCAGCGACACCATCAAGGTGGTGGACTCCTCCAAGACCGTGACGGCAACGTTGGACCGCTCCACCCTCGTGGCCGTGCAGACACCGCAGGCGTTCGATGCGGCGCTTTTGCGGCGCGCCCATGCGACCGGGGTGGAGGCGACCGACGATGCCGCGCTGGTCGAGGCCCTCGGCGCTACCGTGCGGGTGGTCCCGGGCGACCCGCGCAATCTCAAGATCACCACGCCGGCCGATCTGGGCACCGCCGAGCGCCTTTTGAGAGGTTGAGCGTGCGCATTGGACAGGGAATCGACATCCACCGCTTCGCCGACGACCCGCACCGGCCGTTGGTGCTCGGTGGGGTGGTTATTGAGGGAGCCCGAGGTCTGGGCGGGCACAGCGATGCCGATGCCGTCTGCCATGCCCTGGCTGACGCCGTGCTCGGCGCCGTCGGGTTGGGCGACCTGGGCCGTCACTTTCCCGACACCGACCCGGTCTGGGAGGGCGTCAACAGCGTCGGCCTGCTGACTGAAGTGCTGCGTATGGCGCACGCAGAGGGTTTCGTCGCCAGCAACGCCGACTGCACGGTCATCGCCGACACGCCGCGGCTGGCGCCGCACACCGACGCCATGGCGGCGCGGCTCGGCTCGGTGCTCGGCTGCCCCGTCTCGGTCAAGGCCACGCGGGCCGAGGGGTTGGGCGCGCTGGGCCGGGCCGAGGGCATCGCCTGCCTGGCCGTCGTCCTGCTGGAACAGGCATGAGCCCTGCGCGGGGCACGCCCCGGCGTCCCGGAGGTGGACCGCGGCGCCCCGTAGGTGGTGCGCAGCGCCCCCGACCGCACGGTCCCGAGCAAAGAGAGCCGAGTGAGCTCGGCGGCGACCAGGTCGAGGGGCGGCAAGCGGTGCTCGAGTTGCTCACGGTGGGACGCCGCCGGGTGCGCCGCGTCCTTTTGGCCGAGGACCAGGACCCCTCGCCGCAACTGGACCGCATAGAAGAGCTGGCCGCCCGGCTGCGCGTCCCCGTCGAGACCGTGCCGCGGCACCGCCTCGACGCCCAGGCCCGGACCGAGGCGCCGCAGGGTGTCCTCGCCGTGGCCCAACCCGTAGAACCGGTGGCCCTCGAGGATCTCTGCGCCCCGAGCCGCCAGGGTGCCCCGCCGTTCCTGCTCGTGGCGGCGGGGATCACCGACCCGCGCAATCTCGGTGCGCTCCTGCGCAGCGCCGAGTGCGCCGGTGTCAGCGGAGTGGTCCTGCCGCGGCACCGTTCGGCCCGCCTCTCCCCGACGGTGGCCAAAACGGCGGCCGGTGCCATTGAGCACCTCTCCTTCGCCGTGGTGGGAGGGATACCGGCAGCGCTCTCGATGCTGTCCGCTCTCGGGGTGTGGTCCGTCGGGCTGGCCGGCGAGTCGTCGCAGTCGCTCTACGACCTCCCCTTGGGTGAGGGGCCGCTCGCGCTGGTGGTGGGCAGCGAGGAGAAGGGGCTGGCCCCGCTGGTGCGCCGCCGCTGCGACGCCGTCGTCTCCATTCCCCAGCACGGCGCGCTGCCATCGCTCAACGTCGGGGTGGCCGGCGCGGTCGCCGCCTTCGAGGTGGCCCGCCAGCGCAGCCTGGCGCCGCGCTGACGCCGCGGTGCGGCGACGGTGGAACCGACCGCGCTGGGGTATCTCGTCCCTGGTGGTGCTCGGTGCGGCCACCCTGACGCTCGGGCCGATCGCCGACCCGTCCGGCGCGGCGGCCGGCGCGGCGGGCCCGGTCGGCGCCGACCATCAGTGCGTGGTGGGACCGGGCCGTCCGCAGATCGACTGGGCGCGGTTGCGCAACCCGATCCTCTCGGCACCCGATGCCGCAGAGAAGGATGAGGCGATCGTGTGGTTCGCCGGACGCTGGCACATGCTCTTCAGCTACCTGCGCCATGACCCGACGGCGCCGGGCGGCGTGCGCTGGGACATCGCCACCGCCACCAGTGCCGACCTCGCGCACTGGTCGGCGCCCGACCCCTGGCCGTACCAAGCGGGGACGTTGGGCGCCGCCTCACCCGACATCGTGCGTGCGCCCAACGGCGTGTTCGTGGTCACCTACCAGTCCGACCCGGGTCAGCGCGACGGGGCGCAGGACCGCCTCTACGACCGGACGTCACGCGATCTGGTGCACTGGTCTGCCGCGCACCCTCTGGCCCAGAACCTGGCATCGGCCGCCGGGGACCGCATGATCGACGGCGCGCTGGCCTACACCGGTGGCGGCGCCATCCTCGGCTTCAAGTGGAACACCGCCACCGGGCGGCAGGCGTTCGAGATTGCCTGGTCCCCCCGCGGGTCACTTGGCGGCCCCTGGCGACTGGTGGGGAAACCGGACATCTCGGTGTACGGCGACACGGTGGAGAACTACGAGTTCGTGGCCGTTGGCGGCCACTGGCAGCTGGTGGCGACCTCCAACCTGCTGGACCAGCCCTGGATCTTCACCCTGGCCGGCGATCCGTCCCGGCCCTCGGGATGGCTGCAGTGGACCAGCGGCCGTGCACTCCAGGTGCCCGCCGCCGCCTGGGACTCGGCGCCCGGACCCACGAGCGTGACCCACGAACAGGACAACTCGGCCTTCTTGTGTGTGGACCCGGCCGACGCCACCGACTACCTGCTCTTCGCCGGCAGCGACGAACTCACCGAATTCGACGGCTGGGGTCACGCCGCCATCGGCATCGCCGCCAGCCACGACCTGGTGCACTGGCGCACGCCGTGATCGGGCGGTGCCGTCGGGCGGAGCGGGTGGAGCCCGAGGCAGGAATCGAACCCGCGACATCTTCATTACAAGTGAAGTGCTCTACCAACTGAGCTACTCGGGCGACACATCCATTCTAGGTCTTCTGGCCGCGGCACAGGAGTGGAGAGAGCGGGCCGAGCGGGATTTCACCCGGGGCCTGCCCTTTGATCTCAAGGCGAAGCAGTTCATCGAACCGCAGGCACCAACCGGGCCGGTGGCCCCATCGGTATTCGCTCTGACAGAGCGCTATTTCCACCACAACCCCGAATGGGAGCCGGCGACCAAGGAGGCCGCGGCACGGTCGTACAACCGAGCCAGGCGCTGGCTCCTGGTGCCCGGCGCTGATCCGGCGGGCGACGATCTCCTTGCCGTTGAGGACTTCTCAAGCCATGCCAGCTTCCTTCCGGCTCGTCTGGAAGGGCAGATCACCGAACCGCAGCGGGCCGGACAGGTCTGGCTGGAGGCTCATTCGGCTCCCGCCGACTCGCTCACTTCGAAGCAGATTGAGGCCTTCGTTTCCCTGATTGAGATCAGCGAACGAAAACCCGGCACGCGGCTGTCGGCGGCGACACTTACCCGCTACCTGCAACCTCTCAGGGCCGCTTGGAACTGGGCCATCGCCCGGGATGACGTCGCGATCGACCGAAGCCCGTGGGTGGTGGTCCGCGCCCGGCGCAAGGTGAAGGGCAAATCCACGCTGGCGGCCGGACGAGCCGGTCTGGCGCTGGACGCCGACATGGTGCTCAGCGTTTTCCAGTCGCTGGCCCTGGCCGAAGCGTGCGCCACCGAGGGGGCGTGGGGTGGAGTGGTCGAAAGCTTCGTGCTCGTCATGGCACTGTGCGGGCTCCGGCCCGGGGAGGCGGCCGGGCTCGTGAGCGAGGATCTGGAACTGCCTCTGGACGATGAGCTCGGATGGCTCGTCGTCCGGCGCACCCATCGACCGACCCAGGATCGGTGGCTCGACCCCGACGAGGACCCCGAATGGGGACCGCTCAAGGACCGGGATCTCACCGAGAGCCGCCGGGTCCCGGTGCCGTCGCTCCTGGTCGCCAAGCTCCATCAGCACCGGGAGCTCTACGGCGAAGGCCCCGGCGGGCTCGTGTTCCACCGCAACGGCAAAGCCTTCGTCCGCAACCAGTTCGCGATCAGAGTGTGGGAGCCGGCGTGCGCCCAGTTGTTCCCCCGCCGGGCCGACCTCGCTCCCGACGACCCCCGCCAATCCAAACTCTCGCGCCTGCGACGCCACGACCTGCGTCATGCCGCTTGCTCCTGGTGGCTACGGGAGGGAGTCGATGCGGTCGTCTGCCAGCGGTGGTCGGGTCACCGCACGCTGTCGGTGTTCCTCGACATCTACCAGGGAGTGGCTCCCCGGGCGAGAAGACCGGGGAGTGCAGCGGCTCGAGCAGAGCCTCCGTGACGTGGCGTAGGGGCGCCCACTCATAGCTCGACTCCCCCCGAAACGTCAATCGGTGGCTCCCAGTCGGCGCGTACTTGTGCGCCAAGCCCCGTGGCTGATGGCCAGCGGTGGCGGGCCTGCCCAGGCAGCGATCCCGGCGAGGAGAGCGTCTACGACGAGGGGAAGCTGGACAGAAACGTTTGTCTCAAGGAGTCAGCCCGTTCGTGGTTCCCAGCTGAAGAAGCGGATCGCGAAGAGCAAGCCGGCAATCCCCCACGCGGCCACGACCAGCACGTCGGTCCAGTCAAAAGGGCTGCCGAGGAACGATGCCTGCATGCCAGCGAGAAAGTGTTTGAGCGGGAAGACCCGACCGACCCAGACCATCCAGGCAGGCGGGTTGTTCCCGAGCGGGATGAAGATTCCGGACAGAAACAAAAGGGGCAAGATGACCGCATTGACGATCGGGAGCGCAGCGTCGGCGTTTGGGATGACCGACGAGATGGCGAACCCGAGCGCGCAGAATGCTGCCGCGCCGACGACGAGCATTACCAGCATCCGCACAAGGGTGGCCCCAGTGGGGATGTCGGCGTGGTAGAAAGCGCGCCCGAACCCCGACGTGACTATCACGAGCAGCACCGACACGAGCACCGCGTGCAGTATCCGAGCACCAAAGAACGGTGCGCTCCGCAGAGGGGTCCCGTTGATGCGCTTGAACACCCCAGAGTCCCGCTGGAATGTGACCGCGACCGCTATGTTGTTGAAGCAGACCGTGATCACGGCCAGCACCACCATCGCGGGCACGTAATACGTCGCCTCGTTCACTGACTTCGCGCCGAACTGAATTGTCGAGTTCCGGAAAATCGAGGTGAAGATCACCAGGAACATGAGCGGGTAGACAAGAGCGAAGAATGCCGAGGCCGGGCTGCGCCAGTAGGCCTTGTTCACATACCGCAGCTGCGAGAGCGTCAGTGTCGCCTCGTTCATTCCCCGGGTCCTTTTGGGGTACTGGTGAGCAAGAGATACATGTCCTCCAGCGACGGTCTTGTCAGTTCCAGCTCATCGAGGCTGACCCCATGGTCGATGGCCCATCCGGTGAGCTGATGCATTGTCTGGAGTGCGTCGTCCGGCGTGATCTCGCTGTAGCCGTCCGGCCCCGGCGGGGCGTACAACCCCGCTGGGGGAGTCGGGCCAGCCGGGGGCAGGTACCGGATTCGCGCCTTGGCCAGGTTCCGGTCGCCAAGCGTGGCTGGTGGACCCTCGGCGACGATCCGGCCCGCCATGATCACCGCGACCCGGTCGGCGAGGAATTGCGCCTCGTCCATGTAGTGCGTGGTGAGCAGCANNGTCGGTTCGTCGAGGAACAGCAACTCTGGATTGCCGACCAGGGCGACCGCCACGTCTAGTCGTCGCTGCTGCCCCCCGGAGAGCTTGAGCACCCGGATAGTGCTCTTCTCTTCGAGGCCGACGAGGTGGATCACCTCATCCACTGGCCTGGGGCGAGGGTAGAAGGTGGCATACATGGCGATCGTCTCGCGCACGGTGAGATATCGGTCGATGCCCGTGGACTGCAGCACGATCCCGATGTGGCTCTTCAGCCTTGACCGCTCTCGGCCTGGATCGACGCCGAGAACGCTGACCTCACCGCCGTCACGGGTCCGGTAACCCTCAAGAATCTCGATCGTCGTGGTCTTGCNNTCTTGCCCGCCCCGTTCGGACCGAGCAGGGCAAAGACCTCGCCCTGACGGATCGCCAGGTCGATGCCTTTGACGACCTGCGTATCCGAATAGGACTTCACTAGTCCGCGGACATCGACTGCGAGCGGACCCTCGGCGTCGGCCGGTGCCTTGACGGTGACCGTGGCGCTGAGGCTCTCGTTCGCCATGCTGAGAAATCCTTTCGGGCACGGAAGCGGATCTTTGCCCAAAGCGAGCTATCCAACACTGTGCCCGTTGCGCCGTAACAAACGCAGCAACACCGACATCACCGTCACCTGGGCGACCGGGATCAACCTGCAGACGTCAGCTCCGGGCTACCAATTGAACCTGGGCGACCGGGAGTTCTCGCCCTCCTCTTTGCGGCTTCAGGCGCCGGACGATTCAGCGTTGACGCACTTGCCGGGTCGCGCCTCGCGGGCATTGAAGCCCGCCGCTCCAACTTTCAGCGTCCAGTAAATCGATCCTCTTACGGGCTGTCCCAGATTCAACTTACGGGCCGTCCCAGATTCAACCTCACGACACAACGAGTGCTTTCAGCGTTGATGAGTCGCCACGGCCACGGCCCTCCATGCGAAATATCGCATCTGAGCGGCGCTTATGCAGAGAAGTGCTGATCAGGCCATTTTGCGCGAAAAGCCAAAATGGGCATTACAAGTGAAGTGCTCTACCAACTGAGCTACTCGGGCCTGGCCAGAGCAAGGTTAGGCGAAAGGCTTGCGTCAGGGGACTAGGCACGGCAGGCTGAACCTTCAATGACCGCTGAACCCCCGTTCACCGAGCATGGCGGTTCGAGCGGCAACGGCCCTCCGACCCGGATCGCGCCGGTACGGGCCTTCATCGTCCTGGTCGTCTTCGTCGTGGCTGCGGTGGTCCTGGTCGCCGTGGGCACCCGCCCTTCGGTCAGCGGCGATACCCCCGCGGCGGTGAGTACCACGACCACGACCACCACCCACAAGGGGACGACGGCGCCCACCACGACGACCACCACGGTCCCGCACAGCTCGGTCAGCGTGGTCGTGGCCAATGCCACCGAGACGAACGCGCTGGCGGCGCACTACTCCACCATCCTGGGCGCCCAGGGCTGGGCGATGCAGACGCCGGTGGATGCCTCGACCACCGAGGCGACCTCGTCGGTGTACTACGCCGCCGGCCAGCAAGAGGCCGCCGCCGCCATCGCCACCACCCTCGGCATCAAGCCGACGGCCGTCATGCCCTTGACCACCTCGGTGCCCGTGGCCGGGGCCAGTGGTGACGACGTGGTGGTGGTCATCGGGTCCGACCTGGTTCCGGCCGCCGGGGGCTGACCCACCTGCCCGCAATGGGTGCCTTGCCCGACGTCCTCGTCCCGCTGATCCAGGACCCCGGGCACAGCGCCCTGTGCCTCGACTTCGACGGGACGCTGGCGGCAATCGTCGCCGACCCGGTCGGGGCGCGTCCGCTCCCCGGGGTCCCCGAACTCTTGGCCCGGCTGGCGGCCCGCTTCGCGCTGGTCGCCGTCATCTCGGGTCGCCCGGTGGACTTTTTGGCGCGCGTCCTGGGCGCTCCGGCCGGCGTGACGCTCGTCGGCCTCTACGGACTGGGGCAGATCGGCCCCGACGTCGGACCCTGGCGGCCGGTGATCGCCGCCGCCGTGGCCGAGGCCGAGGCCGAGGCGCCCCCCGGCGTCTACGTCGAGCCAAAGGGGGTGACCGTGACGTTGCACTGGCGCCAGGCGCCGGAGATGGGCCCCTGGGTCACGGCGTTCGCGGCGCGCCAGGAGCGGGAGCGGGGACTCCGGCCGTACCCGGGTCGCCTCTCGCTGGAGCTGCGGCCCCCGGTCGAGGTGGACAAGGGGACCGTGGTGCGGTCCCTGGCCGAAGGCATGCGGGCCGTGGCGGTGTTCGGCGACGACCTGGGCGACCTCCCGGCCTTCGACGCCGCGGCCGAACTGGCCACCCACGGTGTCGCCGTGGCCCGGGTCGCCGTGGTCGACGACGAGTCCGCGCCCGAGGTGGCGGCCCGGGCCGACCTGACCGTGCAGGGAGCTCCGGCTGCGGTCGCGCTGCTCGAACTGTTGGCTCAGGCCGACGGTGCCACGGCGGCGCGCAACTGATCGTCCAACCAGTCCGACGCGTCGCGGGCCAGCACCAGGGCGCGCAGGTCGGCCGCCCGGCGGCGGCGCTCCGCGGCGTCCATCGACAGGGCGCGGTGCAGCGCGTCTGCCGTGCCCGAGACGTCGAAGGGGTTGACACCCAAGGCGGCCCCGGCGAGCTCCTCCCAGGCCCCCGCCTCGCGCGAGAGGACGAGCACGCCGTCGGCGCGGTTGAGGAGAGCGCCCTCCTTGGCCACCAGGTTGAGCCCGTCGCGCACCGGGTTGACCAACAGCACGTCCGCCATCGTCAAGGCCGCCAGCGAGCGCGCCCGGTCGTCTTCGACGTGCAACGCGATCGGTGTCCACGTCGGCGTCCTCCACACGTGGTTGATGCGCTCGGCCGTGTGCGCGACCTCTGCCCCCAGCGCGAGATAGTCGGCCAGCCCCTGCCGCGACGGGTACACCAGCGCGACGTGCACGACCTTGTCGCGCCATTCGGGATAGGCGAGCAGAAGCTCCTCGAAGGCCAACATCCCCCGCACGATGTTCTTCGAGGGCTCGACGCGATCCACCCGCAGGACCATGCGCCGTCCCCCGGTCTGGGCCCGCAGGGTCGCGGCCGCCCGCTCGCACTCCGCTCCGGCTGCCTCGGCCGTCAGGCTCTCGTGGTCCGGCGAGAGGGGGGAGACGAATGTGCGGGGCGCGGTGGACGTGCCGGCTAGCGCCGCCAGCGCGGCGTCGGCATAGCAGGCGCGGAAGCCGTCCTCCCAGCGCCGCGCGTGGAAGCCACAGGCGCCGTACCCGGCCAGCCCGGCCAGCAGCTCGGCGGCGGCGGCATCGGGCAGGACGCGCAACATGTTGGGGTCGGCGAAGGGGATGTGGCAGAAATGGACCGTGCGCAGGTCGGGCCGGCGCTCGGCCAGGATGCGGCCCAGGAGCGAGAAGTGGTAGTCCTGGACCAAGACCGCCGAGCCGTCCGGGGCGTTGTCGGCCACGGCGTCGCCGACGGCCTGGTTGTAGCGGCGGTAGCCCTCCCACGCTTCCCGCCAGTAACGGTCGAAGCGGGGCCGGCGCGGCAGGTCGAAGAGGTGGTGATGGCAGTACCACAGGGTCGTGTTGGCCACCACGTCGTAGGCCGCCCGGTAGGTGGCGTCGTCGACGACGACCGGGAGGAGGGTCATGCCGTCGCCCACCATGCGCCCCTCATCCACAGCGGCGCGGTCGGCGGCGCCCATCGCCACCGAGACCCAGGTCGCCCCCGAGCCGGCCAGAAGCGGTTGCAGCGACGAGACCAGGCCGCCGCCGCCGGGAACGGCTTCGAGCGCGCCGGCGGCGTCGAAGCGGAAGGAGAGCGGGCCGCGATTGGAGACGACCGTGCACTCGTCGGCCCGCTCGCCCCTCGCGTCGGCAGTCACCGGTGCACCAGGACGCGGAATCAGCGGGGAGCGCGCGCCAGGGCGGCGCGCAGGACGTCGGTGGCCTGGGGGCGCAGCTCGTCGAGCGGGCGGTTGCGATGGATGCGCACTCCGAGGTCGACCTGGGCCAGAGCGCCGGCGCCGAGGAGCTGCGCCACGTCGATGAGCAGGCCCAGCTCGACGCCGTAGCCGTCGGCGAAGCCCACCTTCTCGAAGACCCAGCGCGAGGCTGCCGTCTCCCCGGCCAGCGGCTGGCGCACCTCCGAGAGCTCGGGGAACAAGAGCTCGAGCACCGGGCGGGCCACCAGTTCGGTCACCCGCCCCCCTCCGGTCGGCTCGCCGTGGAGCGGACGCGTGTAGAAGCCCTTCACCAGGGCGACGTCGTCGAAGAACAGGAGCGGCCCGAGCATGCCGGTGACGAAGGCGGGCGTCGTGTTGGCCACGTCGGCATCGAGGAAGACCACCACGTCGCCGCGCGAGGCGGCCAGGGCGGCGGCCATGGCCTGTCCCTTGCCGCCCTCGGCCTCGACCCCCCGGACGACCTGGGCCCCGGCCCCGGCCGCCTGTTCGGCGGTGTCGTCGGTCGACCCGTCGTCGAGCACGATGACCTCGTCCACCAGGCCGTTCCCGCCCGCCGAGGCCAAGAAGGGCTGTACCACGGCCCGGACCACCGAGCCCACGGTGGATCCCTCGTGGCGTGCCGGGATGCACACCGAGACGGTGCGCCCCGCCTTGGCTTCGCGCACCTTGGGTGAGGGGAAATCCGCGTGGTGGAAGGTCCGCGGGCTCGCGCGTTCTGCGTCTCGGAGTCCCGACATGCCGCCAACATGGTACCTGCCGGCCACCGGCCCCGACCCGGGTGCGGATGCGGATGCGCTGGCGGCGCCCAGGGGCTACCATTGAAGCCATCATCCAGAGCGACTGAGGGACGGGCCCGTTGACGTCGCGGCAACCAGTGCACTCGTTTTCGAGGGCAACAGGTGCCAATGCCCGATCGATGAGGAGGACCGATGCTCGATTTTGTCACTGGCCTGCGTTGTCGGGAATGTGCACATGAATTCCCCGCCGAGGCGTTGCACGTGTGCGATTACTGCTTCGGGCCGCTCGAGGTGGCCTACGACTACGAGCGCATCGCCGCCACCGTCACCCGGGCCCGCATCGAGAGCGGGCCCCGCACGATCTGGCGTTACCGCGACCTGCTGCCGGTAAGCGACGAGTCGCCGGTCGATCTCGGGGCCGGCTTCACTCCCCTGGTCCGGGCCGACCGCCTGGCGGCCGAGCTCGGGTTGGGCGAGCTGTGGATCAAGGACGACACGGCCAACCCCACGGGGTCCTTCAAGGACAGGGTGGTCTCAGTCGCCCTGACCAAGGCCCGCCAGCTCGGCTTCAAGGTGGCCGCCTGTGCCTCCACCGGCAACCTGGCCAACTCGGTCGCCGCCCATGCCGCCCGCGCCGGCATGGAGTCGGTCGTGCTGATCCCCCACGACCTCGAGAAGGCCAAGGTCACCATGACCACGATTTACGGGGGCACCGTGATCGCGGTGGAGGGGACCTACGACGACGTCAACCGGCTGTGCGCCGAGTTGACGAGCGAGCGCCCCAGCTGGGCCTTCGTCAACGTCAACGTGCGGACCTACTACGCCGAGGGCTCGAAGACCCTGGCCTTCGAGATCGCCGAGCAGCTGGGCTGGCGGGCACCCGATCACGTCGTGGTGCCGATCGGCTCGGGCAGCCAGCTGACCAAGGTGGCCAAGGGGTTCGCCGAGCTGGGCAAGGTCGGGCTCCTCGACGAGGTGCCCCACGTCCGCGTGTCAGGGGCCCAGGCCGACGGGTGCTCGCCGGTGGCCACCGCTTTCGCGCAGGGGACCGATGCCATCCGGCCGGTCAAGCCCAAGACCATCGCCAAGTCGCTGGCCATCGGCAATCCGGCTGACGGCTGGTACGCCCTGCAGACCATGCGCTCGACCGGGGGCTCGTGCGCCTCGGTCACCGACGACGAGGTGGTGGAGGCGATCGGGCTCCTGGCCCGCACCGAGGGGATCTTCGCCGAGACGGCGGGCGGGGTGACCATCGCCACCTTGGCCAAGCTGGCCGCCTCGGGGGCCGTGCGCCCCGATGAGTGCGTGGTCGCCCTGGTGACCGGGCATGGCCTCAAGACGGTCGAGGCCCTGGCCGACTACACCGGGCCGACCGCTACCATCGCCCCCACCCTGGCCGCCTTCGACGCCGTGCTCGAGCGTGACGGCGCCCGCAGCCCGGGCTGAGCACGCTGAGCACACCGAGGAGCAACCGATGAGCGTGACCATCCGCATCCCGACGCAGCTGCGCGCCCTCACGGGTGGCGCCGGGCAGGTCGACGTGGACGCCGCCAGCGTGGGGGAGGCCCTCAAGGCCCTCGACGCTGCGCACCCGGGCCTGGCTGACCGCCTGTTCGACGACGCCGGCGAGCTGCGGCGCTTCGTGAACGTGTTCCTGGCCGACGAGGATGTGCGCTTCCTCGAGGGCCTGGCCACCCCGATCGCACCGGGGCAGACCCTCTCCATCGTCCCGGCCGTCGCCGGCGGCTGACGCGGCATCGGGGTCGGCGGGGGCGCTGACCAGCCCCTCGAGAGCCGCTCTTGCGCGCGGCGCCCTGGCGTGGTTTTCTATTAGCACTCGACAGGTTAGAGTGCTAATGGTCCTCGATGGGCCAGCAGATCGATGGAGGAACACACCACATGGCCAAGCTGATCACCTTCCAGGAAGAAGCTCGTCGCGGGCTCGAGACCGGCATGAACAAGCTGGCAGATGCCGTGCGCGTCACCCTCGGCCCGAAGGGCCGCAACGTNNCCAAGGAGATCGACCTCGAGGACCCCTTCGAGAAGATCGGGGCCGAGCTGGTCAAGGAAGTGGCCAAGAAGACCGACGATGTCGCCGGTGACGGCACCACGACGGCCACCGTGCTGGCCTGGGCCATGGTCCACGAGGGCCTGCGCAACGTGGCGGCCGGGGCCAACCCGATGTCGCTCAAGCGGGGTATCGAGGCCGGCGTCGAGACCGCGGTGGCCTCCATCCACGCCATCGCCAAGGAGACCGAGTCCAAGTCGCAGATCGCCCAGGTGGCGTCCATCTCCGCCGCCGACACCGAGATCGGCGAGATGATCTCCGAGGCCATCGACAAGGTGGGCCGTGACGGCGTCATCACCGTCGAGGAATCGCAGACCTTCGGCATGGACA
>PKYA01000157.1 GCA_003133545.1 Acidimicrobiaceae bacterium
GTCTTCTCGCCACGCTGTGCAGTGAGCTCCAATACGACAGCTCGCTCGAACGCCGCCTCGCCCTGGCCGACGAGGCCAAGGCGATCGCTCGCCGCCTGGGTGATCGGGCCGTATTCGTCGATGTCGTGAACAGGTGCGGCCCGGCCCTCGCCGCCCCTTCGACGCTCGCCACGGAACTGGCGGACTTCGCGGAGGCATTCGCCGCGGCCAGTGACCTGGAAGACCCCGTTGCCCTGTACCTTACCGGCAGTGCTGGGTTCCCTCCCGCCGTTCGCGCCGGCCAGTTCGAGCTTGCCAGGGAACGCCTGGCGATTCAGCGACAAATGGCGGACAAGCTCGGGCAGCCTATGTTCGTGTGGATCATCAGCTTTTACGAAGCCTCAGTCGCTTTGCTACACGGCGACACCGAAGAGGCCGAGCAGCTCGCCACGGCGGCCCTCGATGTGGGTACCGCAAGCGGACAGCCCGACGCCTTTGCGTTCTACGTCTTGCAGCTCTTGAGCACCCGGGATAAGCAGGGCCGGCTGGGAGAGCTCGTCTCGCTCATCGCCGACGCTGCCGAGCAGTTTCCGTCGATACCCGCCTACAGGGCAGGGCTTGCAGCGGCAAACCTCGATGCCGGCGACGAAGCGGCCGCCCAGGAGCTGATCGACGAGGCTGCGGCACATTCGTTCTCCATGCCCGAAGACAGTGCGTGGTTCGACGGGATCGTCTACTACGCGAGGGTTGTGATCGAGCTGCAGCTCCGTGCCCATGGCGAACGGTTGATCGAACTGCTTGTTCCGTTCCGGGACCAGGTGCCGCACGACGGCGTTGTCCCCCATCCACCAGTGGCGACGTACCTGGGTGGTCTCGCCACTGTGGCTGGCCGTTACGAGGAGGCCGAGTCGTATTTCGAGCAGGCAGCGGAGCTCAATACCCGTGGCGAAATGGGGTTCGCCGGTGCCCAGACGAACATGTATTGGGGTCGAATGCTTTGTGCGCGCAACGGGCCCGGTGACGCCGACCGAGCCCGGGAGCTCCTCGAGCAGGCACGGGAGAGCGCCGCCGCCCGCGGCTACGCCATGGTGGAGCGTCGGGCGAGCGTCGAGTTGTCGAAACTGCCCTGATGCCCGACCGGTATCCGCGCCCACGCAGACTCCCAAGAGACCGCTCGGGTACGGGTGCCCCACTCGTGCCGATTGAGGCGGGTAGCTGATGGCTACCAGCCGGCCGATTTCCGGTCTTTCGATCGACTGCATGACAGTGCGAAGCGTCGATCCCGACTCGACCTCTCTTGAAGGAGTAGAGGGAATGTGCTCGCGCTCCTCTTCCGCTGCCGGCATGTAGGCCCGGTTGAGAAAGTCGTCGAGTGGGGCGGAGCAGAGGCCAATCGGCCACGGAGTGGCCGTGCGGCAGCGCTTCTCGGTTTTGACGGACGCGCTGGACTTCGAGACGGCGAGGCACGATCACCGTTGGGAGGCGGCCGGAGCCGGCGTAGGCCCAAGCCGGAGCCGGCACAGGCCGCCATCCACTCGGATCATCGAGATAACGCCGATCCCGCCCGACGAGCGCAGGATGGCCGAAACCGCCGATACGGATGCCGATGAGGGCAGATCCGAGGTGGAAGTGGCCAGCGGCTGGAGACCACATCGGCGGAAGGCGCAAACGGAGGCGAAGAGCCGGGAGCGTGGAGTGACGGCACTGGGTCTCTGAGCTGGGCGGTGTCTAAAGCGTGCTTTCGCGAATCCCCATTCCTTATGAGGGAGGAGGTGCCTTCCCGGCTTTACAAATGGACGCCACATGACGCGCATTACACCTCTTGGCCACGACCCGCGCTGTACGGTGAAATCTGGTTCATTGCCGTCTTCTGGACATCGCCAGCCGGTCGAGGTCTCTGCGGAGGAGCTGCCAGCGATGACGTCCAACGTGGCGGCCGTCCTGGCCCGCATCGTGCGATCGCTTAGCGAGCTCCAAGAAGGTGAGGCAACAACATGATCAGGTTTGCGCTCAGCGCTCGCACCTCGACCGACGATCTACAGGACCCCGCTGACAGTCTCCGTTGGCAGAAGGACACGGCGGCACGCCTGGTGCAACCGCATGGCGAGATCGTGACGATCTACCACGACATCGACAAGAGCCGGAGCTTGCCGTGGGACCGTCGCCCCGAAGCCTCCCGGATCCTGCGGGCCCTGAAGGACGCCCATCGAGGCTGGGATGCGCTGGTCATCGCCGAGCCGCAGCGAGCCTTCTCCGGGACGCAGTTCGAGGGGAATCTTGTTTCAGTTCGCCCACTACGCCGTCGGGTTGTGGATCCCCGAACTGGGGGGGCTGTCGACATCAACAACGACGGCCACTACATGGCTCTCTCCAACTACGGCACCATGAGCCGGGCTGAGCGCAACCGGACTCGGCTCCGAGTCGCCAATGCCGTCCGAGCCCACGCACAGGCTGGTCGTTGGCTCGGTGGGCGGCCGCCCTACGGGTACCTGATCGCCGATCTCGGGCCCCACTCGAATCCTTCCAAGGCAGCTTCGGGCGCCCGGCTCCATCAACTCGCCCCCGACCCTTCGACAGCTCCTGCCGTAAAGCGGATCTACGAGCTCTACCTCTCAGGCGCGGGTTACAAGCAAATCGCTACCGTTCTGACCAATGAAGGGGTCCCGAGTCCCTCTGCTCATGACCGGATCCGGAACTCCCATCGCTCGGGCCACGCCTGGGCCATGTCGGCGGTCCGCACCATCCTTGCGAACCCCCGGTATCTCGGCCACCACGTGTCGGGTCGGACCAAGAAGGCGGACATCCTGCTCGATCCCGACGCCCCAGCTCTCGGCCACGTGACCCGCCAGTTATGGCAGGACCGGACAGAATGGGTCACGGCCTCGGTGCAGACCTATGAGGCGATCGTGGACGAGACGACATGGCACCAGGTGGCTGCGCTCATCGCCGCCAACTCCCGCAGCAAGGCCGTGACGCCGACAAGGCACCGGACCCACAGTGGGGTGCGCCGCTCCGAGCCTTCTCGCTACCCACTTTCGGGCCTGGTGGTCTGTGACCTCTGCGAGAAGAAGCTCCAGGGCAACTACGTCCGGGGACACGCCTTTTACCGATGCAAGCTCAGCAGCGATTATCCGGTTGCCGTGAATGACCATCCTCGAAGCCTGGCCGTGCGCGAGGACCGCCTACTCCCCCACGTCGATGCCTGGCTCTGCCAGCTGTTCGCCCCGGAACGAATCGAGGCAACGGCAGCCCAGATCGTTGAGGTCGACTCCCAGGGTCACCGGGAAGACCCGGCCGTTATCGGGGCCCGGGCGACGCTCACGGAATGCGAGCGCAAGCTCTCCAAGCACCTCGATGGCCTCGAGGCCGGCATCGCTCCGGACATCATCGCCGCCCGGATTGCGGCCACCCAACGGGAGAAGGCTGCCGCCGAGTCCGTCTTGGCGACCGCTCCCCTGGCACCCGAGCCGCTCAGGCTTGAAGGGGTGATCGAGACTCTTACGGCGCTTCGAGACTTGCCCGAGCTACTCGGACGAATTGAGCAGGGTGACCGGACTGCGCTCTATCAGGCACTCAGGCTGACGGTGCGCTACCGACGCATCGGTGCGACCGAAGAGGTCAAGCTCACATCGACATTGCGAGGCGTGGACCTGGAACAGGTCGCCGGAAACGGCAACTCAAGAGACTCCCAGGTCACGGGCCCAAGGGGCGTGGACCTGGAGCGTGTCGGAGGGGGGACTTGAACCCCCACGCCCTTGCGGGCACCAGCCCCTCAAGCTGG
>PKYA01000008.1 GCA_003133545.1 Acidimicrobiaceae bacterium
TGGTCAGTCCCACTCCCCTGTCGTGCTCTTCCGTCCACCCAGTTTCCACTACGTCCAGCTAATCCGTCGCTGTAGTAGAGCGCTCTACTAACAGCCGTCGGCTATGGGTCTTCAGCCCAGGACCACTGCCGGCCAGTGCGTGTCAAAACCAGGCGTCGGGAATCGTTAGCTCCACGCGGCGGTACGCGTAGCTCTCGGTGGGCGGCTCGCCGACGGCGAGATCCTCCCACGCCTTCTGCGACGCCTGAAGTTGTTAGACGGGCGATACGCCGAATGGACGGCTAGTCGCTCTCCGGGTCCAGGGCTACACAGTCCGGGCATAGTCCGCGGAAGATCACCTCGGTGTGACTGAGCATGAACCCGTGTCGCTCTGCTGCGGTAGAGGCGAGGAGACCAAGGTCCAGGTCGATATTTTCGATCCGGCCACAGCTCGAGCACACCAGATGGTGGTGGTGATGGATGTCGGGGTCGAAATGGGTGGATCCAGTGCCCAGATCGATTTGGTCGATCTGTCCTAAGGCGGCCAAGCTGTGCAGTATCTCATACACGGTCTTCAAGGAGATGCTCGGTATCCGCCCCTTAGCGATGATGAGATCGTCTCCGCGGTGGAGTGTGCGGGGTTGGCGTAAAGGATTTCAAAGATGCATTGCCGCTGTCGGGTGACCTTTAGGCCGTGCCGGCGAAATAGCGCGGTCAGGGTATCGGGGTCTTCCCCTATCACGTCCTTCGAAGGGGCCCCATCCAGACGCAACGACCATCTTCGCTGCTTGCAAAGACCTGAATGCCCTGAATCTCAGCGTCCGCCGGCACGAACTTTGGCCAAACCCTGAGGCGTAATGCCTCAGTCAGGACGCGGATCGAATCCCTTGCCTTCGGGGCCAATATTGGCTTCCCACCCAGGGTTTGATGACCGGCTCGACCAGAACCGGTCACCAAACCCAGGGATGGCATCACACGAGGTCGAAGCGATCGAGGTTCATGACCTTGTTCCACGCAGCCACGAAGTCACGTGCGAACTTTTCCTTCGCGTCGTCAGATGCGTAGACCTCCGAGATGGCTCGGAGCTGGGAGTTCGAACCGAAGGCGAGGTCGACGGCAGTGCCGGTCGACTTGACCTCGCCCGTCGCGCTTTCGCGCCCCTCGTATACGTTCTCAGCCGAGGCGGATGCCTTCCACTCCGTACCCATATCGAGCAGGTTCACGAAGAAGTCGTTGGTCAACGTCTCGGGCCGGGTGGTGAAGACGCCGTGTGCAGAGTGGTCGAAGTTGGTGTTCAGGGCACGCATGCCGCCGACGAGAACCGTCAGCTCGGGAGCAGTCAACGTCAAAAGGTTGGCCCGCTCCACCAGCGCGTGCTCCGCCGGCAACTTCTCTCCCGCTCGCAGGTAGTTGCGAAACCCGTCGGCGGTGGGTTCGAGCACGGCGAACGACTCCACGTCGGTTTGCTCCTGCGAAGCGTCCCCGCGACCCGGCGTGAAAGGAACCGTTACGTCGTGCCCAGCGTTCTTCGCCGCTTGCTCGACGGCCGCGCAGCCGCCCAGAACGATCAGGTCAGCGAGCGACACCTTTCTTCCGCCGGATTGTGAGCCGTTGAAGTCTTGCCGGATCTTCTCGAGGCTCTGCAGCACTTTGGCCAGTTCCACCGGATTGTTGACTTCCCAGTCCTTTTGCGGTGCAAGGCGAATCCGTGCCCCGTTCGCCCCGCCTCGCATGTCGGTGCCGCGGAAAGTTGCCGCTGACGCCCATGCAGCGGAGACCAGCTGGGAAATGGACAATCCGGCGGCGAGGATCTTGCCCTTGAGGGCAGCGATGTCCTGTTCCCCAATTAGTTCATGATCCACCTCGGGGACGGGGTCCTGCCACAGCTGCGGCTCCGCAACCCATGGGCCGAGGTAGCGCGAAACGGGTCCCATGTCGCGGTGTAGCAGCTTGTACCACGCCTTGGCGAACGCGTCTGCCAACTGGTCCGGGTTCTCGTGGAAGCGCTTTGCGAGCGGCGCGTAGATCGGATCCATCTTCAACGCAAGGTCCGTCGTCAGCATCATGGGGGCGTGCCGCTTCGACGCATCATGAGCATCGGGCACAGTGCCCTGCGCCGCAGGATCCTTGGGAGTCCACTGATTCGCACCGGCGGGGCTTGTCGTCAGCTCCCAGTCGTAAGTGAGCAGGTTGTCGAGGTATCCGTTGTCCCACTTCGTCGGCTCGTTGGTCCACGCACCCTCTATCCCGCTGGTGATCGCATCGTCGCCCTTGCCGCTGCCGAAGGTGTTCGGCCAGCCAAGGCCTTGCGCCTCGAGAGGGCAACCCTCGGGTTCCGGACCGACGTACTCCGCACCGGCTGCACCGTGGCACTTGCCGAACGTGTGGCCGCCGGCGATGAGCGCAAAGGTCTCCTCGTCGTTCATCGCCATACGACGGAACGTTTCTCGAATGTCCCTGGCGGCAGCGAGCGGATCGGGGTTGCCGTTGGGCCCCTCCGGATTCACGTAGATGAGGCCCATTTGCACAGCGCCGAAAGGCCCGG
>PKYA01000174.1:0-205 GCA_003133545.1 Acidimicrobiaceae bacterium
GCGAGTCGCGTCCGTTGCGGGTTGAACCGCCACCCTTGGTCTTGGACATCTCCGCTCCCTACCCGGCCGACTTCGCCGGTGCCTTGGCCCGGCTGCGCTTGGGCGCCGCCTTCTTGGCCGCCGATCCCGAAATGGCCACGATCTCGATCGTGCTGTAGGCCTGGCGGTGGCCCCACCGGCGCCGCTGGTTGCTCTTGGACTTGTA
>PKYA01000174.1:241-2840 GCA_003133545.1 Acidimicrobiaceae bacterium
CGGCCAGGCGCTGGCCCTCGCTCACGCGTTCCTGCTTGCCTCCGGTGCGGATGACGGCGTACATGAACTGACGATCTTACCCGAGCCGGGGAGGCCCCGGTCCTGGCATTTGATCAGCCGGCGTCGGGGCGCGGGGCGCCGCCGGCCACCGGGGCTCGTCGGACTCGACCAGCTGATGGGCGAGGCGGATGCAGTCCCGACAGATGTAGAGGCTTGTCGTTGGCCCGGCGACGCCGCCCTTGCGCACGAGACCGCAGAACGAACACGCCAGGCCGTCCAAACTCATCTCGCTCAGAGCCCTACAGCGCCGCGGCGTCGAGCACGATCCCCCGGCCGTTGCAGACCTCGCACACGGTCGACAGCGACTCGATCAGACCCTCCGAGATCCGTTTGCGGGTCATCTCGACCAGGCCGNNCAGGCCGAGCTCGGAGATGTCGCCGACCTGGGTTCGCGTCTTGTCCCGGGCCAGCGCGTTGCGCAGCGCCGCCGACACCTTGTCGCGGTTCTCGCGGATCTCCATGTCGATGAAGTCGATCACGATGATGCCCCCTATGTCGCGCAACCGGAGCTGGCGCGCCACCTCCTCGGCCGCCTCCAGGTTGTTGCGGTAGACGGTCTCTTCGAGGTTGGTCTTGCCGACGTTCTTGCCGGTGTTGACGTCGATCACGGTCAACGCCTCGGTGCGCTCGATGATGAGCGAGCCACCCGAGGGCAGCCAGACCTTGCGGTCGAGCGCCTTGTGGAGCTGCTCGTGCACGTGGTAGCGCTCGAACAGCGGGAGCGGCTCGACGGCGGTGTCGTAGAGCTCGACCCGCTCGGCCAGGTCCGGGCTCACGTTGGCCACGTAGCGCCGGACCTGCTCGTAGAGGGTGGGGTCATCGATGATGACCGCGCGGTACTCGGTGTTGAGCTCCTCGCGGAGCAGGCGCACCGCCAGGTCGGGCTCGCGGTAGAGGAGCCGCGGGTGGTCCGAGCGGCCCGCCTCGGCCTCGATGGCCGTCCACTGCTCGAGCAGGCTCGAGATGTCCCGCTGCAGCTCGTCGGCGTCGGCGCCCTCGGCGGCCGTGCGAACGATCAGGCCGTGGCCGGCGGGCTTCACCTCGTCGACGATCCGGCGCAGGCGGCGCCGCTCGTTGTCCCCGAGACGCTTCGAGATCCCGAAGGTCGAACTGTTCGGCACGAGCACCGCGAAGCGCCCCGGCAGGGAGACCTCCTGGGTGAGCCGGGCCCCCTTGGCACCGATCGGGTTCTTCGTGACCTGGCAGAGGATGCTCTGGCCGGCCCGCAGCACGTCTTCGATTCNNGGGATGCCGATGTCGATGAAGGCCGCCTCCATGCCCGGCAGCACGTTCTGGACGCGGCCCCAGTAGATGTTGCCGTCGATCTGGGTGCTCTCGTCGGAGCCTCGGGCGACGTAGTGCTCGACCAGCGAGCGGCCCTCGAGCATGGCGATCTGGGTCACCTGGGGCTGCACGTGCACGCACATGAAGTACCGGCCAACCGACCGGCCGCGGGCCGTGCGTCCGCCCCTTCGGCGCGATCTCGTTCGGCGGGGCGATCCGTCGTCGCCCGCCGCCCCGTCGGCATCGATGTCACCGGCCTCGACCCTGCCCACCGCCGGCTCGTCGGGGGCCTCGACGACCACCGGGCGCGGCGCCACCGCCGGGCGCGGCGCTACCGCCGGGCGGGTGTCACCGATGCGAGGTCTGGGCGGCGCCGGGGCGGCCACCTGTGCCTCAGCCGGCTGCGCCGCCCCGTTCGTCTGTGGCCCCCCCGCAAGGGGACCGTCTACCCCGGGCGGCCCCGTCACGGGGACGCCGGAAATCGAATCTGTCATGAGGGAAGCCCCTCCTCGAAATGTTCACGACGCACGCTCCATCGCGTGCGGGGCAATGACGGCGCGACCGAAGTCGTCGACACGGAGCGGTTCCCAACGGTCACCGTCACGCTCGATCCACTGTTGCGTTCTGCGGGCTCGGGCCAGCACCACATCGGTGCCAAGCACCTCGACCAACTCCCGCGGGCGTACTCCTCGCGGGCGGGTGGCCAGTTCGGCGCGAAGCCAACTCGACGAGCCACCCGAGGTGACAATCCCCTCTGGTGACTCGAACAAGGTCAAAGACCGCACCGAGGGACGAAGGTCGTCGTCGAACTGCCGACCCTTGCGCTCACGGGTCACCGAAACGCTGGGAGCGTCGAGCAACCGCTCGACCCTCCTCGCCAGTTCCGATGCCGTCACGCCCTGTACCTCCAGCTCCCAGGAGCACGATGTTACTTCTTGCTGCAGCGAACTGGCATCACCGGGCAGCGCCGCCAGGGCCACCACAGCGATCCCGTCGGGCAGGAACTCCGACAGCGCCGCGCCCAGAGATCCCAGGTCAGGGTAGGAATCCCCCCATGGTTGGGTGGGCGTCGCCCCGTCGCCGGCCGGGGCCAGCGTGACGTCGAGGTACTCGGCCAGGGACTCGCCGCAGGTCGGCAGCGCCAGCCCGAATGCCACCAGCGGGCGGGGGTTGAACCCCTGAGACCGGGCGACCGGCAGCCCGCTTCGGCGAAGGGCCCGCTCCCACATCCTCGCCACGTCGCGATGGCTGGTGA
>PKYA01000048.1:0-1188 GCA_003133545.1 Acidimicrobiaceae bacterium
CTCCCGCAGGTGGCCCGCCAGGCCGGCGCCGCCTGGCGCACCTTCAACAACTTCCGCCACCGCATGGAGAGCGAGGTCCGCAGCTCCATTCCCGACCTACCCTCGAGCCACGACATAGCCCGGCTGGCGCGCTCCCCGTCCGCCCTCCTCGAGCACCTCTCCAACATGTCCACCGACGGGACGAGCACGGCATCGGAGAACGGGACCGCGGTGAGCGGGGACGTGACCGCCGTGGTGGAGGGGGCCGCGGTGGAGGGGACTGTGGTGAACGGGGCCGNNTGAACGGTGCTGTGGTGAACGGTGCTGTGGCGCCGGAGAACTCGGACGGTGCCCTCCCAAGCGTCTCGGCACACGAGTCGCCGACGGAACCCCCGCCCCGTCGCCCCTCCGAGGGCCACGTCTCGGGCGACCCCGGCCTCAACTGACCGGCCGCCGAGCGAACCGTGTCCTTCCCCTTCATCGGCCCGCGCAAGGAGAAACCCTCGCCGGACAATATGACGCTGAGCCAGCACCTGGGNNTCGCCTACGAGCCGATCCTCCACTTCCTGATCCGCCCGCTGTGCGAGGCTGACGGGATCAGGGCACGCGCGGTGAAGTCGGCGAGCGGTTCACTCCTGCCGAACAACGGTGCCGGCTGCGCCAACCTCTACGTCACCTCCCCGCTCGATGGGCTCTCATTGCGGGTGAAGATCGCCGTCTTCGGCGGCCNNGCGCGGGAGAAGAAGTACGCCATCCCCTTCGTCTCCGCCGCCTTCGTGTTGTTCGTGCTCGGGGCACTGACTGCCTACGTCACCCTGCCCCACGCGCTGGGCTTCCTGCGCGCCGTCGGCGGGCCGGACCTCCAGCAGATCTACGACCCCATTCCGTATCTCGGCCTCATCCTGGCCCTGATGGCGCTGTTCGGGATCACCTTCCAGTTTCCCGTGGTGCTGGTCTCCCTTGAGCTGGCCGGCGTCNNACCCCTTCTCCATGCTCGCCCTCGCCGTGCCCCTCGTCGCCTTCTACTTCATCTCCATCGGCATCGGGAAGCTGGCGGGCCGTTGACCCTCTTCCCCTGGCCCGTCAAGACGACGGACGAGGAAGGCGACTTCATCACCCGCCTCCCGTTCCCGCCCGACGAATTCCAACATGACGCCTTTGCGGCGCTCGATGCCGACCGCTCGGTGCTCGTCTCGGCCCCCACCGGAT
>PKYA01000048.1:1193-79183 GCA_003133545.1 Acidimicrobiaceae bacterium
TGGTGGTGATGACCACCGAGGTCCTGCGCAACATGCTCCTGGCCGGCTCGGACCTGTTGGCCGGGCTGCACACCGTCGTCCTCGACGAGGTGCACTTCATACAGGATCCCTACCGGGGCGGCGTATGGGAGGAGGTACTGGTCCTGTGCCCTCCCGAGGTGCGCTTCGTCTGCCTCTCGGCGACGGTGAACAATGCCAGCGAGCTCGGGGCCTGGCTGCGCTCGGTCCGCGGCACCACCGACGTGATCGTGGAACGTCACCGGCCGATCGTGTTGCGCCACCATTTCGCGGCCCACCGACGCGAGGACAGCGAGACGCTGTTGCTTCCGCTCCTCGTCAACGGGAAGCCCGGGAGCGAGGGGCTGCGCATCGACCAGGCCGTCCGCCGTTCCCTCCAAGGGCGGCCGCCGCAGTGGCAACCCCGGGGCAGGGGGCCACGCCTCCCGTACCGCGCCCCACTGCGCACCGAGCTGATCACCGAGCTCAACGCCGAGGAGATGCTCCCCGCCATCGTCTTCATCTTCAGCCGTGCCGCCTGCGACGAGGCGGTCCATCAGGTCGTGCGCGACGGGGTGCGACTTACCGACCGGGGTGAGCGTGCCGCCATCCGCGAGATCGCCGAGCGGCGCGTCGAGACGCTGAGCGACGACGACCTCGGCGTCCTCGGCTACGGCGACTGGCTCGAGGGCCTCGAGTGCGGCGTGGCCTCCCACCATGCCGGGCTGGTGCCGGTCTTCCGGGAGACGGTCGAGGAGTGCTTCGCCGCCGGGCTCCTCAAGGTGGTCTTCGCCACCGAGACCCTTTCGCTCGGGATCAACATGCCGGCCCGCACGGTGGTCATCGAGCGCTTCACCAAGTACGGCGGCGCGGGAAGGGCCACGCTCACCTCCGGCGAGTACCTGCAGCTGACGGGGCGGGCCGGGCGCCGGGGCCTCGACGACGAGGGGCACGCCGTGGCCCTGTGGTCGACCGAGACCGCCTTCAGCGAGGCGGCCCGGGTGGCGTCGGCACCCCCACCCGACCTGCGCTCGTCCTTCCGGCCCACCTACAACCTGGCGGTCAACCTGGCGGCCCGCTTCGATCGGGAGACAGCCAACGAGGTGCTGCGCCGTTCCTTCGCCCAGTGGCAGGCCAGGAAGGCGGATCTGCTGACGATCCAGCTCAACCACCGCGTCGCCGTGCTCGAGGGGCTCGGGTACATCGAGGGGTGGACCCTCACCCCGGCCGGCCACCGGCTGTCGCGGATCTACCACGAGTCCGACCTTCTGGTGGCCGAGGCTCTGGCCGCCGAGCTCTTCAGCGGGGCCGACCCCTCCGTGCTGGCCGGGGTGGTGTCCGCCGTCGTGTTCGAGCCCCGACGGGCCCGCCGGCTGGCCGGACACGGGGGGCACGGTGCCCACGGCCCCCGAGGTACCGCCCGCCGGAACCGCCGCAAGAGCCCGCTTTCGGACCGACTGGGGGAAAAGCGCGTCGCCGAGCTGCAGTGGCGTTGCGCCGCCCTCGAGCACGTGGCCGAGCGGATCCGGGGGGCGGAGGAGGCCCACCTGGTGCCGCGCACCCGCCAGCCTTCCTCGGGTCTGGCCACCGCCGTTGCCTCGTGGGCCCGGGGCGCATCCTTCGAGACTGCCCTGGCCGTGGCCGCCCGCGACGTCGGCGACCTGGCCCCGGGGGACTTCGTGCGCACCGTGAAGTCCGTGGCCGACCTCGTCCAGCAGGTGGCGCACGCCACCGATGCCGAGACGGCACGCGCCGCCCACGAGGCCGTCGGGATGCTGCTGCGCGGGGTGGTGGCGGTCGGGTTACCGACCCCCTGAGCGTCTCCGCATCGTCCCCAGGGGGGCCGCGGCCCATCCGCCACCGATGTCGCATGGCAGTCCTATGGTTGGCCCGGCATGTTCCCCTACGTAGAAGAGCACTTCACGCCGGGCGAGGAGGCCATACTCCGGCGCTACGTGACCAACCTCCATCTTCCCGTCTTTGCCCTGGTCAACCTGCCTGAGGTGGTCAAGGGTGCCCTGTTCGCCCGCTACTCGCGCTCACCCAAGAGCCTGCGCCGGCTGTTCCTCGACGAGTTCGTGGGCGACCTCGACATCACGGGGGACCTCTCCGTCGACGCCACCATCGGGCTCGAGCGGGCCGAGCAGCTCTACGAGAAGGTCTTCGTCGAATACGGGGACGACTCGGTGGCGCAATTAGGGGGCGTGCACCTGGCGTGCGAGCAGTCCTCCAACATCTTGTCCAAGGTGCTCGAGTGGGGGCGGCTCATGGCGTACCTGGAGCAGTCGACGCGCTACATCGCGTATGACAACCGGCTCGACAGCGGTCACTACCGGTACTTCCGCCCGATGGAGATCCTCGACTCTCCCTACGGCGCCCGCTACGTCGGCGACATGGACCGCATGTTCGACACCTACGGCGCCTTGCTGCCCACCATGCGGGACTGGGTGACAGCCCGGTTCCCCCAACAGGCGGGCGACACCGACTTCGTCTACCGCCAGGCGGTGAAGGCGAAGTCCCTCGACGCCCTGCGCGGCCTCCTGCCCGCTGCCTCGTTGTCCAACATCGGCTTGTACGGCACCGGTCAGTCCTACGAGCAACTCCTCCTGCGCATGCGGGCTCACCCGTTGCCCGAGGCGCGCAGCTACGCCGACATGATGTTGACCGAGCTGCGCAAGGTCATCCCCTCTTTCCTTCAACGCGTCGATGTCGCCGAGCGGGGAGGGGAGTGGACCGCATACCTCGCATCGACCCGCGACGCCACGGCGCGCGTCGTGGCCCGCCTGTGGCAGGACGAGGAAGCGCTCTCGACTCCGGCGCCGCCTGAACCCGAAGTGACGCTGCTCGACTTCGACCCCGAGGGCGAGGACAAGGTGCTGGCGGCAGCCTGTTTCAGCCACCTGGGCTGCTCCGAACAGCGGGCTCTGCAGCGCGTGCGCCGCCTCAGCCACGACGAGCGCGTCGACCTGCTGGCTGCCTATGTGGGCGACCGCCGGAACCGACGGCACCGCCCGGGGCGCGCCTTCGAGCGGACCGACTACCGCTTCGAACTGGTGACCGACTACGGCGCCTTCCGCGACCTACAGCGGCACCGCATGCTCACCATCGAGTGGCAGCGCCTCGGCATCAGCCTGGGCTACGACATGCCCGACCTCGTAGCGGACGCGGGGCTGGGGGATCGTTATACCGAGGCCATCGAGCGGGCCGAGGACCTCTACCGCACGCTGGCGCCCAGGTTCGGCGAGCAGGCCACCTATGCCGTGGCCCTGGCGCACCGGATCCGCTACGTCATGCAATGCAACGCGCGCGAGGCCATGCACCTCATTGAGCTGCGGTCTGGCGCGCAGGGCCATCCGGCCTACCGGCGCGTGGCCCAGAAGATGCATCGCGCCATCGCCGAGCGCGCCGGCCATCGTGCCCTGGCGGACGCGATGACATTCGTCGACCATGGGGGAGCCGACCTCGAGCGGCTCGAATCCGAGCGGCGGTCCGAGCGGCGGCGCGCCGAAAAATCTGCAACACCCTGATGCGAAGATTGGATGACTACCCAGCGGCAGCCAGGGGCTCGAGGGTGACGACGTAACCCATCTGTTGCTGTTCTTCCGGATCACCGCCAGGGCCGACCGGCCAGCCGACCCAATCTTCGCTCGCCACGGCGAACAAACTTTTTCTGTGCGGCTGACCAGGAAAAACCACTATATTCCCTGGTGGGAAGGGGTATGTGTCCCTTGACGGCCCCTCCCGTCCGATGCGTATTGTTACGGCACGGTCCCAAGGCCCAGACGGACTCGACGGCGAAATCGCCGGCCGAACCTGAGGGGGGATGCTGTAAGAGGCGGAGGTTGGCCCTGAGGGTTGAGTAGAGAACGTTTTGCCTGCTTGACTGTTCGTGCACGCAAGATGGTGCCAAAGACCCCAGGGCCCAGCCGCCTCATCCCCTTTTTCAGCCCGACAATTGCGCCACAATGCGATTGAACGCGCTCGCCAAACGTCTATGCTCCGGCGGCACATGGCGACCAAGAAGAAGGACATGGCCAAAGATCTCGACGGCGAGACCCCCGCTCTCGAGGACGATGACCCCATCGAAGACGAGCCCGAGGTCGATGACCTGGAGGTGGACCCCGACGAGGATGCCCTGGTCGACCTGGACGATGAGGACCCTCTCGACGATGACGACATCGCTGTCATAGACGAGGACGACGAGGACGTCGTAGAGGTCGAGGTGGCCGAGATCCTCACGGCGTCGCCGGCGGCCGTGGTGGAGCGCACGGGTGAAGCCGAGGACGAGGAGGAGGAGGAGGAGCCCGAGGACGAGGACGTCGAGGCGAGCCTGGACGTCATCCTCAAGGAGCGGCTCGTCGTCGAGGACGAGCCCGAGGACGACGAGGCGACGGACCAGGAGGACCGCACCGAGGGGAACGAGCGCGTCCTGCCCAAGCAACCGGATGAATTCGTCTGCCGCTCGTGTTTCCTCGTCAAGCACCCGAGCCAGTTGGCCGACAAGAAAAAGATGCTCTGCCGGGACTGTGTCTGATCCTGACGGTGCCGGCGGCGAGATGAGCGAGCCGGCCGCCGTTCGCCGGGCGCTTGACCTCTTCGTCTTCGCTCCGGTCGGTGTGGCCCTCACCGTGCTCGAAGATCTTCCCGGCCTCGTGGCCAAGGGACGCCGACGAGTCGAAACCGACCTGCGCAACGCCCGCGTCATCGGCGAGTTCGTGGTGAACCGCGGCCAAAAAGAGGTCGCACACCGGATGACGAAGCCGATGCACGGGCGGCCGGACGGGCAAGGGCCGACCGCGACCACGCCGGCGTCCTCGACGGCTCCCACCACTGCTTCGACCGCGCCTTCGACGGCCGCTCCGCAAACCTCTGCTCGCCGGGCTGCTGCGCGGCGCACCCCTGCCGCCCACGCGCCCGCCGCTGTCCCCGAGCCACCGCCGGCGCCGGCGACGGCCGCCGGCAAGGCGGAGGCCGACCCGGCCGACGGCGCCATCGTCGAGGGGGCTCTCGCCGGCTACGACACCCTTTCGGCCTCCCAGGTGGTACGCCGGCTCGAGAGCCTCGGCCCCGACGAGCTGCGCGCCGTGCACGGCCACGAGGCCTCGCACCGCAATCGCCGCACCATCCTCAACCGGGCGCACCAGCTTCTCGAGGCAAAGGCGGCGACGGGTGGGGTGGTCCCGGTCCACGACGGTCCCGCCGAGACCGACCCGGCCGCTGGGCCTGATCGACCAGTCGTCGAATAGAGGCGACGAGCCGCCATGGAATCGGCACGCCCCGCACGCGATGACGACAGGGGTGTCTGCGCCGAGCTCCTCTCCGCCGCACTGGCCCAGATCCGCTCCATGCGCGGGGGAGTGGCGCTGGCGGGAACCACGACCACCGATGGACTCCTGGAGCGCTGGCTCGGTGCCTTCTCGCCGGAGTCGACCCTCCATGTCGGCGAGTTCCACCATGTCGTGGTGGGACTGGCTGCGGCCACGGTGTCCGTGCGGCCACAGGGCACCGAGCTCAGCGGCTGCATCGAATGTTGCTACGTCGAAGAGGGCGCGCGGGGGGTCGGAGTGGGCAGCGCCCTCCTCGATGCAGTCATGGCCTGGTGCATCGGGAAGGGTTGCCGCGACATCGATGCGCTCGCCCTGCCAGGCGATCGGCAATCCAAGCAAAGGCTCGAGGCAGCCGGGTTCACCGCCCGGCTGCTGGTGCTCAACCGCCCGCTGAACTGAGCCGGTGTTCGGTGACCAGCCGCCGCGGTGGAGGGGGCGGTATGCGCAGCCCGAGCAACTTGGCCAGGGCAGGCACCGATCCCGCAGCGTGGCGTGCAGCCTGACGGGCAACTTCGTCGGCGGGGATGCCGGCCGGCTTGACGGTGCGACGCACGGGCGACAGGACGACGGCATCGAGCATCTTCATCCACTCTTCGGGCGGTAGCTCGGCGGTCATTGCCTCTCCGGCCGCCGCGGCCAGCTGGACGGCCAGATCGGCCGGGCAGCGTGTCCCAGGCTCAGGAGGCCGGATGGAGACCTCCAGCGCCTGTTGGATGCGTCCCTCTTTGATGGCGTTCGTGATGCGCGCCAGCCACTCGTCCCGCAAGGCGGTCACGCGCCGGTCGAGGGACTCCCGGAGGCTCTTGGCCAGGGCGCGGCCTTCTTCGTCGAGGATGACCGTGCGCGATGCAGCCACGACGGTGCGCAACTCGCGGAGCCGGTAGTCCTTCCCCGCCGTCTGCGCCGCGCTGGCGCGGTCCTTCCAGTCGGCCAACTTGACCACCGGAAGCAGCTCGTCGGCCATGGCCAGCAGCGCTTCCGTCGAAGCAGCGGGGCGTCCCGTCGTCTTGGCGGCCGCATTCTGCGCGTCGATGGCCTGGCGTACTGCGGGCAGTCCACCGCGCAAGAGCTGCTCGGCCACTGGGATCTGCTCGGGGCGCAGTGCAGCCAGCATCGCGTTGCGGTGGACGGTGGAGGTCGGCGTCACCGGCCGCTCGCCGCGCGCTGCACGTCCATCGCCCTCACCCGGACGCCGGCCGGCGGGACGGCGAGGACCGCTGTTGCCGCCCGGGCCGCCGCGCCCGGCACCGGGGGCGCCACCACCGGGGCCCGAGCCGGGTCCGGCACCGGGGCCTCCACTTTGGCGTTCTCCCCGAGGGCCGCCGCGTCCCGGCTTGCGGGCGGACCGGTCATCACCGTCACCGTCACCGTCTTCGTCCCGGCGGCGCGTGCGCTTTCCTGACCCCGGGGCGAGGATGACCGAGACATCGGGCGCCCGGCGCGGCGTGCCGACCACCTCAATCCGGCCCGTCGCCTTCTCGGGGGAGCGGGCGGGCTTGACGGCGGTCAGCGAAAGGATCTCTATCCCTTCCAGGCCGGTCTCAATCTCGGCCCGCAATACCGACCCGACCGCCTCGTTCTCGGGGACTAGGGATGCCTCGACCACGCCTTTGGGCTGGCGCGCCCCGGCGGCGCGCCATGTCCAGGACCCGTCGCCGCCCTTGCTCGTCAACTCAATATCTATTCGGCGTGACATGCGGCGGACACGCTACCGCGCCCGACACCCTGGCCCGTGCAGCGCTTTCCCGCCGCAGGGCGAGGCGGCGTGGCCGGGAGGCGGCTGCGGCCCCGTAGCATGGCCTTGCGTCTACCATGCACCGCGTGATTGCCGCCTGGGACGCTGTGCGGCGGGCCCCTGTCCGTTCTCGGGAGGACCACGATGACCGATGACACTGGGGCGACCGGGGACACACCGTCTCCCGGCCCCGACGACCCCGTGCACCCTGGTACGCCTCCTGCAGCGCCAACCCCGGTTCCCGAGCAACCGTCGCCGGTGCCACCTGCTGCGGCACCCAGGATCCCTCCGCCCCCACCTCCGCCCCNNCCCCACCTCCGCCCCCACCTCCACCTCCGCCTCTCTGGGGCGCGGCCTCACCCAGCGCACCGAAGTGGCCCCTGCCGCCCGCCATGGGCGACAAAGAGCCGCTCAACCCGTTCGATTCGTTCGGCCATGTGGAGGACTCCGCGCCGACCGCACCCGCCATCCCGGCCGGCTCCACCATCCCGAGCCTTCCCGGCATCCCGGCGGGACAGGACGCGCCCAACGCAACCGCCACCGCCGAGATCCCATTCGCAGCCCCCAGCTCACTCCTGCCGCCCCCGTCGCCGCCGGAGACGCGCCGCTCCTCGGCACCAGGGGAAGGACGGCCGTGGGTGGCCGTGGCGATCGTTGCCGCTCTGATCGGAGGAGGGGTGGGTGCCGGCGTGACCGCGCTGGTCGACAACGGCAATCAGAACGTCCCCAACGTGACCATCCACGAGAGCAATGCCGACCCGGGGGCAGCGGTCCTCAGCGGGAACGTGACGATACCGGAATTGGTGCGGAAGGTGATCCCGGCCGTCGTCTCGATCGACGTGAAATCAAACAGCGAGGAGGACGAAGGAACCGGGATGATCATCACACCCAACGGTGAGGTGATCACCAACAACCACGTGATCGAGCTCTACACCGACGGCGGCCGGACCGGCACTATCACCGTCACGGAGTACGGGCACAAGACGGCGGAACCCGCCACCCTCGTCGGGTACAACACACAGCAGGACGTGGCGCTGCTCAAGATAAACAATCCCGCCGCGAGCCTCCCCACGGTCACCTTCGGCAGCTCGTCCAAGGCTGTCGTCGGCGACTCGGTGGTGGCCATCGGGAACGCATTGGGGCTCGCTGCCGGCACGCCCACCGTCACCCAGGGCATCGTCTCGGCCCTCGGACGCTCCGTCAGCGCGGGCGGTGAGGGGACGGCGACCGAGAACCTGCAGAACCTGATCCAGACCGACGCCGCCATCAATCCGGGCAACTCGGGCGGCCCGCTCATCGACACAGCCGGTCAGGTCATCGGCATGAACACCGCCGTGGCCGGTACCACCGAAGACGGCACCAACACCCAGAACATCGGATTCGCCATCCCCATCGAAGAGGTCGAGTCGCTCATCCCGCAGCTCGAGAAGGGCGGGCCGGCCAGTAACAACGGGGGCTACCTCGGTGTGGACATCACCACATTGACCCCTTCTTTACGCCAGCAGTACGGCTTCACCCCGACCACCGGCGTGGTCGTCCTCGATGTGATCTCAGGCTCCCCGGCGGCCAAAGCGGGCCTGGTGCAAGGCGACATCATCGTCAGCGTCGACGGCACCTCGGTGAATTCGGCTTCCCGCCTGCAGTCGCTGATCGAGTCGGACAAAGCGGGCCAGAAGGTCGTTGTCACCTACTACGTGGGTGACAACAAGCGCACGACCACGGTGACGCTCGGGACCCAGGCCGAGGAACAGCAGCAGCAGTCGCAAGCCCAGAGCCAGACGACGAGCCCGCTCGGTGCGGGAGGGTTCCCCGCGGGCCCTTAGCTCTCTTCGGGGCCCTGCTCGCGCGAGGGGATGTCGAAGTTCCGGTCAGGGTGCGCCGGTGGGAAGTTCATCGGGCCCGTCGGCTGCCACCCGCTGGCCTCGATGTCCTCGAGAACGTGGGCCATGTTGTACGTGTCCTCCTCGTAGGAGAACTTTCCGTCCCCGGCGTAGATCATTCGTGAGTACCCCGACTGGCGGTACGGCGTCCCGTCGGGCCGTGTGCGGGGCATGATCTGGGTCCACTTGACCACGACGTCGTTGCCCTCGATGGCGGTGAACTCGACCGGGAACTTCCAGTCCTCCATCCCAGCCATGGAGTCGACCAGCCACTTGGCGATGGTCTCCCTGCCCTCGAGCCTTCCCCACGCGCCGTCGATGTACACCGCGTCCTCGGTGTAGAAATCCGCCAGCACGCCGAATGCATCGGGTTCGAGCCCGGCATCGATGCGGCTGCGCAACTCGTGATAGCGATCCACGGTCGCCCTTACTTCCTCACGCGGATATGGCATGACCCCCCCTTTTTTTGCTCAACTCTTCCCGGCGTGGGCTCGAAATGCCTTGCGGCATTCATAGAGTTCCTTGTGCGCGGCGGCACGATCCTCGAACCCCATCACTTCGGTGTGCTTCTCGGGTTCGAGGTCCTTGTAGATGCTGAAGAAATGCTCGATCTCGTTGAGAAGATGCCTCGGGAGATCACCGATGTCGTTGGCCTCGTCCCATTGCGGATCGTGCTCGAGGACGGTGACGAGTTTGGCATCGAGTCCCGCTTCGTCGCGCATGAAGAAGACTCCCACAATGCGGACTCGCACCACGCAACCCGGGAAGGTGGGGTCGGCCACGAGCACGAGGGCATCGAGTGGGTCGCCATCGTTCGACAGGGTGTCGGGCACGAACCCGTAGTCAGCCGGATAGGTGGTGGCGGTGAACAACCGTCGATCCAGGCGGATCACGTGATGCTCGTGGTCGTACTCGTACTTGTTCCGGCTGCCGGTGGGGATCTCGATCACTACATCGATTGACGCCGACGTGTCACTCATGGCGCCCCGTACCGTATCGGCTGTCCGCGCCGGACGTGTCAGGCACCCGTGGGCCTGAAGAAAGCGTTCCACGGTGCCCCGCGGGCGGCCAGCGCGTCGTCGACCGAGGGCAGCCCGTGGCGACCGGCGCGCAGTGCGTCGGCCGTGGCCCTCCGGTTGTTGCGGTAGACCGCATCCTCGTCGGCCGCCTGGGGATTGACCCATACGGCGGTGATCAGGAGCAGTTCGCCCACCCGTTCGGCGTCGACCGTCCCCTCGGCCACGGCGTCGAGCACGCCCCCGGCCACGCCCGCCTGGGCGGCGCCCCACGTCAGTGCACCGTGGCGCTCGCCCTCAATCGCGGCCTTGTTGACGAAGAGGGTGAAGGGACGCACGGCGGTCCCCGGTGCCACCGCCGCCACGAAGGCGGCGAATCCGGCGCGCGGCGTGGCCAACGCGGTGACCCAGGCCGTCTCGACGGGTCCACCCGCCGCTCCCAAGACGGTGTTGATGTGGGCGGCATCGACACCGTCACCCACGAACGCCTCGCCGAACTCGGTCGCCCCGCTCATCAGGCGGCACCGGCGCGGGGTGGCCATGCCTCGGGCGGCTCGGCGTAGGGCTCGGTGCGCCCGTAGCGGTCCTGGCGGAGCAGCGCGCTTCCTATCGTCCCTGGCTTGGTGTCGTAGGCGAGCAAGCCCACATGCCGGCGGCGGGTGCCGCGGATCGGGCTCACCCGATGGAGCGAGTAGCGACCTTCGAAGATCAACAACGTTCCGGGCATCATGGCCAGCGTCGTCACCCTGGTGTGCTCGCCATTCAGCACGGCGGCCACGTCGGGATAGTGCTCGTCTTCCGCGTCGCGGAGCCTTGGTACCACTTCGAAGTCGCCACCCGCCGCAGCCGACTGGATGGCCAGCGAGACCACGAAGTCGGTCTGATCGAAATGCCATTGCAGCTGGTCGCCCTCTTCCATGACGGCAAGGTTGAGTGCACCGAAGGGATCGGCATACCGGTGGAGCGGGCCACGATCCAAAATCGCCTCGATCAGATCCTTCATGGGATCCCACTCGTAGAGCTGCCGCAGGGNNCAGGCAGGCTGAAGTCGGGGAACTCGAGGTAGGCCGTGCCCTGGCCACCCGAAGGGTGGGCCCGCTCGGCCAGCCCCTCGGCGTCACGAACCAGGGTCGCCACCCCGCACTCGGTGAGGAAGCCTGGGATCTCTGCCGCCCCACGGCGCCGCATCTGCCCTCTCGCTTTTTCCACCACGGCGCGCAGGATGGGCGAGCTCGGTTCGAGGACCGGGTAGCGCGCCACGTCGACCAGTTCCGCTATATCGGCGTACTCCGACATCTGATCGTCCCTTCCGGCGGTGCGCACACGGTGCCGATGGCACGGTACCAGCGGGGGTCGGCGCCGCGCCGGAACCCGATCCCGGCCGGCCCGCGACCGATAGGCGCTCAGCCGAACCCGCCTGCTCCTGCTCCTCCTCCTCCACCCACAGCCGACCGACGCACGAAGGTGCCCGCGCCGCCCACACCACCGAACCCGCCACCGCCGAACCCGCCACCGCCGAATGTCGTGGTGGCGTTCGACGACGGGACCGGCTCGGCGAGATCTGCCAGCATCACGCTGGACCCGGCGCTGAGCCCCGAGACGATCTGGGTGTACACGCCACCCACGATCCCGACCTTTACCACTTTGTCCGTTGGCGTACCCGCCTTCAGCACGACGACGTAGGAGCGTGTCCCGACCGTGTTGACCGCCGAGGTGGGCACGGCAACTACGTTCTCGGCCTCACTGGTGGTGATCGCGACGGTGGCCGTCGAGCCGGAGAACAGTCCGGTGCTCGACGCAGGGAGCGCGACGACCAGCGGGTACGAGTACCCCGAGCTGGTGGACTGGACCGGACCGACCTGGGACACTGTGCCGCTGATGCTCTTCGCTATCCCGTCAATGCTGACGGTCGCCGGGGAGCCGACTTTCGCCTGCGTGACCTGGGCACCGGTCAAGGAGCCGGTGACCTCGTAGGACTGCTGGCCGATGATCTCGATCACCTCCGTGGAGGAATTGGCGCTCACCGTCTCGCCCACGCTCAGGCCGACCGAGGCCACCGTACCGGTGATGGGGCTGGTCAACGTGGCATCGCTCAGCGACTGCTCGGCGTTGATGAGCGTCGCCTGGTCATCGTCGATGGCCGCCTGGTCGGAGGCGATCGTCTCGGCGCTGTCGGTGGCCGAGTTGGCATCCGAGAGGCCGCTCGAGCCCGCTCCCAAGTCGGACCCGCTCGGTGACCCGTCCGCCGCCGTCTCTGCCTTGGGCTCACTTGCACCGCCTGACGCCGACGTGGAGGGCGTACCTGAGGGCGACGACGGAGTGGAGGTGCCCGACGAGGGCGAGGACTGCTCCAGCGCCTTGGCCAGATTGGTTTCGTCGGTGGCCACGGTCTGCTCGTCGGTCGACACCCGCTGCTGGTCGCTCGCGGCCTGCTCGAGGTCTGCTTCGCAGCTGCTGTTGGTGTTCGTGCCGGGAGTCGTGGACGGCGTGGTCGTCGTGGTCGTCGTGGACGGCGTGGTGGTCGTGGTGGATCCGCCCGGCGGGGGGAAGTGGGAAGTCGTCGTGCCGGTGCCCCCGGCACCCCCCGTGGTCCCGCCCGTGCCCGTGGTCCCGGGCGCGGTGGATGGGGCAGTGGTCGAACCTGACGGGGCGCAGACGGACTCCGCCTGGGCCAGATCCGCTGCTTCCTGCTGCTGGTCCGTCGAGGACTTCTGCTGGTCGGCCACCAGTGTCGCCTGATCCTTGGAGATGAGCGTGGTCGACGCGCCGGTGTTCCCCGTGCCACCGCTGGGTGCGGTCCGCGACGGGGTCGTCGTGGTCGTCGTGGTCGAGGCCTTGGCGGCGCTGGAAGTCTCAGCCTCCTCGTCCTCGGTCAGCTGCGCTTCATCGGCCGCGAGGCTGGACTGGGCCGAAGAGACCGACTGGCTGAGCGCCGTGGTCGCCAAGGTGGCCAGGGTCTGGCCCGCGGTGACCGACTGGCCGGCGGCAGCCGAGACAGTCGTGACCTGTCCGGAGACGGCGAAGGCGGGTGCCGCCTGGTTCACTGGCTCGAGCGTGCCGACGACATCCATGCTCGTGCTCACGTTGGTCCGCACGGCCTGGGCCATCCGATACCCCGAGTCGCTCCCGCCACCCACGGCCCACGCCGTGGCGCCACCGGCAATCAGCGCGGCAATTACCACGCCAGAGCCGATCACGATGCGGCGCCGCGCCGTTCGACGCCCGCTGGACGCAGCGGTGTCAGGCACCCGTCGCGACACCGCCCCCGCCGCCGCCGCCGCCCCCGAAGCCGCCGCCGCCGCCGAACCCTCCGCCGAACCCGGCCGTGCAGGTCTTGCCGCCCGTGGAGGTGATGCGGACGGTCGACGCCGTGATGGCGCCGGTGCTCGTGCTCGTCCCCAGTGCGCTGACACAGTCACCAACCGCCAGGGCCGACGCGGAAGAGGTTGACGTCTCGGTCACCGTCGTCGTGCTCGAGGTGGTGACCTTGAGCTTCTGGGTCTTGAGCGAGGCCGGCTTCTTGGCCTTAGCCTTGGCCGACTTGGACGAGCTCTTGGCCACTGGGCGTGTCGCCGCGCTCGCCAGCACCCCGCTGATGCTCACCGTCGAGCCGCTCACCGAGGTCACCTTGCCACTGGCGAATCCGAACGACGTCAGTCTCCCGGTGCCACTCCCGAAACGGCGCGCAGCGCCCCCAGTACCCCCCGGGGATCCGCCGCCGCCGGTGAACCCTCCGCCGCCGGTGAAGCGACGCGCGGCGCCCCCGGCGCCCCCGGTTCCACCGAGGAAGCCACCCGCAGCCCCTCCGGTGCAGGTGCCCTTCGCATTGGGCTGACTGATCACGATGGTGCGGGCAGCGATCGTCGTCTTGGACTTCTTGGCAGGCGTTCCAGTGATGGTGACGCAGTCCCCAGCCGCCAACCCACTGACTGCCTCGGTCTCCGTGGCGGAGAACAGCGTGGAGGCCGTCCAGTCCACAGTGGTCTGGCTGGACGTGCTCTGCACCTCCATGGAGGTTCCCGTGACGGCCGCCACGCTCCCACTGGCCGCGCCGGGCGGGGTGGTGGGTGTGGCGGCGCCGGCGCCGCTCACGAGCCCCACCACCACGAACGTGCCGAGCACGACTGCCCCCACATTCGTACGGGCCCGCCGGCACCGTGGCCGGGGTCCATCTGCACTACGTCGGATGTTCTCCATCGCCTCGTGTGTCTCCTCTGCTCTGCTCCGTGACGTCGTTGGACGTCGTTTCCCACGTTCGACCATCTATTCGTTCCTCAGGGCATCGATCGGCGCCAGGTGGGCGGCCCTGCTGGCGGGGTACACGCCGAAGGAGACGCCGATCGCCAGGGCAACCAGAATGGCGAGGCCCGCGGCGAGGGGACTGATCGTGATCGGATCGCCGACGACGCCGGGGAGGAAGGTGGCCCCGAGGATCCCCAACAGGGCGCCCAGAGCGCCACCCACGAATCCGAGCACGGAAGCCTCGACCAGGAATTGGCGGCGAATGAGAGAGGGTGTGGCGCCCAAGGCCTTGCGCAAACCGATCTCTCGGATGCGCTCGGTCACCGACACCAACATGATGTTCATGACCCCGATGCCGCCGACCAGCAGGGATATCCCCGCCACGCCACCGAGCAGAATGGTGAGCGTCCGGTCGACCGACGTGGCCGTCGAGACGAGTGACGCTTCCGAAGTGATGGTGAAGTCGGCATCGGCTGCGGTGGTGATGCCGTGAAGGGCGAGCAATGCATGGTTGGCTTCCTGGTAGGCAGCCGTGAGATCGGCCGACGAGCGCGCCTGGACGATGATGGAGCTGAGCGAGTCCCTCGAAGTCCCGCCGAAGATCCGTTCTGCCGCAGTGGTGATCGGTACGACGGCCGTGTCGTCCGGGTCGGCCACGCTCGACGACGAGGTGGAGGAGCCCACCGAATTGAGGACGCCTACCACCGTCAGGGGTACGCCGTCCACGTCCACGGTCTGTCCCACCGGGTCGCCGCGAGTGAACAGCTCCGACGCCGTTTCCGAGCCGAGAACGACGACGGCACTGTGATCGGCGACGTCCTGGTTGTCGATGAACCTCCCTTGGGCCAAGGATTCGCCACGGATGGTCACCCATGTGGGGGTGGAGCCCACCACGGTCGTCGTCCAGTTGCTGGTCCCGGCAGTCAGCGACTCCGACGACTCGGTGAGGGGAGCGACCGCCTTGATGTCAGGAGCCACCGTCGGGGACGACAGCGCGGTCTCGTCAGCGGTGGTCAAGGTGGACGCCGTCCCCAGGGCTTCCCTGATGCCCGTGCTCGACGTGGTGCTCCCGGGTGTGATGGTGAGCAGGTTCGTACCGAGCGAGGTGATCTCCGAGCTCACCTGCGCCTGGGCCCCCTCGCCCAGGCCTACGGTCAAAATGACCGCCGCGATGCCGATCATGATCCCCAGCACGGTCAAGGACGACCGCAACCGGTGCGTGCGCACGCCGTTGAGACCGGTGCGCAGCGTCTCCAGCCAACTCATCGCACGCTCTCCAAGTAGCGGCTGTCGTCCTCGGTGAGGAGGCCGTCACGAATCCCCACGACGCGACCGGAAGCGGAGGCCACTTCTACGTCGTGGGTGATCAGGACTAGCGTGCGACCGCTCTCGTGCAGCTCGTCCATCAGTCTGAGGACATCTCGGGCCGAGGTCGAGTCCAGGTTGCCGGTCGGCTCGTCGGCCAGAATCAGGTCGGGCTCGGTCACCAGCGCCCGGGCGACCGCCACGCGCTGTTGCTGCCCTCCGGAGAGCTCACCGGGCCGGTGATGGACCCGGCCGGCCAGTCCCACTCTGGCCAGGGCCTCCATGGCCCGCTCCTTGCGGTCGCTGCGATGCACACCGGCGTAGGCCAAGGGGAGCTCCACGTTCTGCCAGGCCGTCATGGTGGCCAGCAGATTGAACTGCTGGAAGACGAAGCCGATCCGACGGTTCCGCACCTCGGCCAGTGCGGCTTCGCTCATGCCGCCGACGTTCTCCCCGGCCAGGTGATAGCTCCCCGACGTGGGGACGTCCAGACAGCCCAAGATGTGCATCAAGGTGGACTTGCCCGACCCCGATGGGCCGATGATGGCCACGTACTCTCCGGACGAAATGGACAGGCTCACGCCCCGCAGGGCGGCCACTGAGAGTGAGCCGCTGCGATAGACCTTGGTCACCTTCTCGACTTCGATGACGGCCCCGGAAGTGCCAGGTGCGCTGTCGGTCATCATCAACCGCCGAACCCTCCGCCGCCGGTGAACCCGCCCCCACCGCCGCCGAACCCTCCGCCGCCCAACCCTCCGCCGCCGGTGAAGCGGCCGGTGCCTCCGCCGGTGCCCCCGAATATGCCGGCTCCGCCAGCGCCACCAACGGGGGCTTTGAAGGTCACCGTCCGATTGACGACCTTGTCGCCGGCCTGCAGGCCACTCACGATCTGGGTCTCGCCGGCGGAAGCCTCACCGAGCGTCACCGGCGTTGTGACGTGCTTTCCGGCGACGACCTGGGTCACCGTTGCCTGCCCGCTGGAGTTGTAGCTGATGGCGGCTGTGGGTACCTCAGTTACGTTAGTGAGCTGCTTGACGATGATCGAAACGTCGGCGGTCGCTCCGGCGTAGAGGCCGGTCGGCGTTCCCGTGACGCTGATCACCGCCGGGAAAGTGGCCACGCCCGTAGAACTCGACCCGATCAGGCCGATTGAGGACACAGTGCCGAAGTCAGTGGTGGTAGACCCGGTGGGGACGACGGTCGCCTGATCACCCTCGGCGATTTCGCCGATCTGGGTGTCGTCCACCGTCGTGGTGACGAGGTAGGAGTTCGTGCCGACCACGACGATCTGCCCGGTGGCCGAGCTGGACGAGCTGTCGGCCGCTGCCGCTGCAGCCCCGGCCCCATTGTCGCCGGCACCGGATCCTGTCACCTGTTGTCCGACGGCGAGGCTGACCGTAGCCACCGTGCCCGAGATGGTCGACGTCAGCGAGGCGTCGGAGAGATTGGTCTGCGCCGTGGTGAGCGACGAATCAGCGGAGGTGACGGCCGCCTCGTCGGAGTCGATCTGTGAGGCCGATGCATTCGACGTCTCGTCGCTCGAGAGTCGGGCCTCGGCGGCCTGGACGCTCGCCTGGGCACCGTCGAGATCGTCCTGCAGCGCGGCTGTGCCCACGGTGGCGAGAACCTGCCCACTGGTCACGGTCTGCCCGGCCTTGACGTCGACGGCGGTGACCGCACCCGAAACGGCGAAGTTCAGATTGGCCTGAGAAGCCGGCTCAATGGTGCCCGAGGTGGGCACCGTCTCGGTGATGGTCCCGGTGGTGACCTTGACCACGGTGTCGGTGATGACCAGGCCGGTGGGCGTCGAGCTGCCGCTCAGACCGAGGGGGAGTCCGATGGCAAGACCGATCACGACGAGCGCCACGGCACCCATGACGAGGTAGCGACGCTTCCGGTTGGGTCCGGCGGTCGGTACGACCTCGTTCTCACCCACGAGGGGGATCTCTTCCGTGACATCGACTGGGTGCGCACTCGCATCGGTTTCCACACGCGACATGGAGCCCAGTACATCCGACCCATGTCACGGCCAGCCGTCGGCCCGCTGTGAGCCCGCTTAATGTTTTCCGACGAGGAGCAGAAACTTCCTGGTCAAGGCCACGGAGGGCCCACGGGGGAGGGAGGTACCGCACCGGCCCGCCGCGATCGCCCGTTTCCCCAGCCGGGGTACAGCAGGGCCGAACCGCACTCCAAAGTTGCACCGGCACGATGTCGGCATGGACACCTCGCCATCGGCCCGATCGGAACGGTTTCCATAGCCGCTTACCCTGCCGAGGCCGACGTGACCCCTCCTCACGACCCCAGCGACCTCGGTTCGGTGAGCAGCCGTCGCTGCACTCTGCAGCGGCATCCCCGCCCCTCACCAGTGCGGACCGACAGCCGCGCTGGTGAGGAACGGGCGGGGGAGGGGAGCCGCGGGCTCCGGTGACGCCGGGGCCTGCCCGGAAGCTCTACGCCGTCTCGATGGTTGCCAGACGGGGGAGCACCGGAGCCCACACCTCTCGCAACCACCTCGTTGGTTCCGCGCCGGTCGATCGGGCCATGACCGTGTGCACGCCCACCGCGCCGAGAGATTCGGCCTCTCCGATGATCGTGTCCGAATCAGCACCATCGGCGACATTCAAGAGTGCGGTCACTTCGATTTCGGAGGGATCACGCCCGACCACATCGCAATGCCGGCGCAACACCTCGAGCTTGTGTGCGATGACTCCTGCGTCGCCGAAGAGGTTGCAGGCGTCGGCGTATGTCGCCACCAACTTGAGGGTCTTGCGCTCTCCACTTCCGCCGATGATGATTCGGGGTCGGGGCGAGCTGACCGGGTGGGGCGAGCAGAGGGTCTCTTCGAGTTGATAGTGCTTGCCCGTGTAGGACCCATCGTCGTCGCTCCACATCTGCAGGCAAATCTGCAAGGCTTCTTCGAGCCTTTCGAAGCGCTCGGCGACGGGGGGGAAGGGTACCCCCAGCCCGCGATGCTCGCGCTCGTACCACGCGGCGCCGAGTCCGAGCTCGGCGCGCCCGCCCGAGAGCACGTCGAGCGTGGTGACTGTCTTGGCCAGCAGTCCCGGGTGGCGGTACGTCACGCCACCGACCAAGAGTCGAACGCGCAGTTGCTCGGTCTGACCGGCCACGTAACCCAGCGTCGTGTAGCCCTCGAGCATCGGTTCATCGGCGGGCCACGCCGCCTCCATCTGAAACCAATGGTCCATGACCGAAAGCGTGCGGACCCCGATCTCCTCGGCCGTCTGCGCCAACGACGTCAGTGTGGGTCCTATCGATCCTGCACCGCCGGGCCAGGTGAACCGGGGTACGTGCACATCGAGTTGCATATTGCCTCCGTTCGGGTGCCGATCAGCTGCGACGAGGCTGATTCCTAGCTCAAACTCCAGCCCGACCGCCCACCACCTTGGTGGTCCCACTGACGGCTCTCCTTTGACGGGCCGCCGCCGCCCTCTGGAGCCGTCACAGCTCTGCCGTACTGTGGGCCTATGACCACCGAACACATTGTCGACGGCGACGAGCGGGCTGACCTTCTCGATGCGCTGGCGGCGCATCGAGGGTTCCTGTGCCAGACCGTCGAGGGCCTGACCGACGAGCAGGCCAGGCGTCGCACGACTGTCTCCGAGCTCTGTCTGGGCGGACTCATCAAGCACGTGGCGCGGGCCGAAGGGCGATGGGCCGACTTCATCGTCCGCGGCCCGCAGGCCATCGGGCCCTTCACCGAAGCCGGTCTCCAGGCCCACGCCGAGAGCTTCCGCATGCTCGAGGGCGAAACGCTCTCCGAACTCCTCGACCGCTACGACCAAGTCGCCCGCCACACCAATGAACTGGTGACGTCGTTGCCATCCCTGGACCTGTCCCACCCACTTCCTGAGGCTCCCTGGTACGAGCCGGGGCGACGCTGGTCCGCCCGCAGGGCCGTCCTGCACATCATCGGCGAGACGGCGCAGCACGCCGGCCACGCGGACATCATCCGCGAGGCACTCGACGGCGCCAAGACGATGGGCTGAAGGGTCTGGGCTGAAGGGTCTGGGCTGAAGGGTCTGGGCTGAAGTGACGCGTCGCGGTGGTCGAGGACCCAGGAACGTATCCCAGGGGTCACACGCCGGATGGAGGTCCTCTCGGGCTCGGGTGAGGGGAACCGGGGAGCGGACGTCGGCCCGATCCCCAGTTCGTGCTCACCAGCCGGTTCCCGCAATGATCGATCCGTTCAAGTGGAGTCCCGTGAGACTGCCGTCACTCGGGGCATCCCCGTAGGCGTAGATGGCGCCTTTGGCCGTGGCCACCCAGTAGCCCTGGCCGTCTGACGTCGCGACGATGGCGGTGGTCGGATCCGTGGCGGTGCCGAGCCCGACGGGCCCTCCCAGCTTCGGTGCGTCTCCATAGGAGTCGACCGTGCCATTCGCAAAGAGGATCATGTAGCCCCGGCCGTCTGCAGAGCGGACGGCCGAAGTAACCGGAACGGATTGCGGTCCCGGGCCCCCGTAGTACGTGGCATCACCGAACGAGTAGACGTCACCCGAGGCGGTGACCACCCAGTACCCGTTGCCGGTGGCGTCCGACATCACCGCCACGGCGGTACCTGCGCACCCTCCGATACCCGGGCATGATCCCTCGAACTTTGCGTCACCGAAGGTGAAGACGCCACCGTCGGCGCCGACCATGAAGTAGCCGTTCCCATCGACGGAGGGGACCAAGCCGACGATCGGCGCATTCAGTTGCTTCCCGTTCGATGAACCCGCTGGCGCGAAGCCTTCGCCCGGTAGTGACCCGAAGAAGTTCGCATCGCCGAAACTGAAGATGCCGCCGTCCGACGCCACGAGCCAATAACCGCCGTCGTCATTGGTTGGCGAGATCCCGACCACAGGACGCTGGAGGCGCAGGGCCCCGGTCGAGCCATAGAACTGCGCCGAACCGAAGGTGAAGACACCCCCATCGGATCCGACGAGCCAGTATCCGTGATGTCCCGTTGAGATGGTGGTTGGGGGCGTCGAGCCCGTGGTGGTCGTGGTCGTCGTGACCGGTGTCCCGGAGCACGTGGCCAAGCTGCCGTCGTTGAGCCCCTGTAGGTACAAGGCGCAGTACTCGGCTATCCCCATCGCGCTCGGCTGCCCCGTGGCGTACGAGGTAATCAGGTTCGGGTCACATGCCGACGTCGTCCAGGCCCAGCCCTCGTATCCGATGTCGACACTCCCCGCATCATTCGCGGCGTCGACCGAGGCCAGGAACGGGGTCAGGCTCTGCGCCGAACACCCGAAGTCACCCAGCTCGTCGATCTCCACCGGGGTCACGGCAGCCACCTGCAGGATCCCGTCGTTGCTCAAGGCGCCCTCCGCCGTTCCCGGGCACGCTGTGGCCACGTTCGTCGAGAGCGAACACGGGGAGTTCCGGTTCGGGAAGTAGATGTGCACCGAAGCCGCAAGCTTGTTGTCCGGATCGATCGAGACCCCACCCGGGTAGAACGTCGACAGCCATTGGTCCAGGTCGCCGGCGAAGTCCGGGCCACCAACGAGGAGTGGCGCGGTGGTGTTGACCGAGCGGATGTCATCGATCATCTGCCGCATGCCCTCGCCGGCGTAGGTGGTGGAAGGGATCTGCGAGTAGTCACTCGAGTCCGTGTAGTCAGGCACCGTGCAGCCGTTGAGATCACAGTTCCAACCGGTGGCGGTGTCCCCACTGACCGCCGCGTTCGGAGGGAACGGTTCATTGAACACGCCGAAGATCACCGCGTGATTGTCGGCGAAATACGCTCCGACCGACTTCCAGAACAGATCGCTGTTGCTCTCGGGCAGCGGATTCTGGAAGTCGTCGTTGCCGGGATCGGCGATCAGCTCTGACCCGGGCGCGTTGAGATGGAGGTCGATCTCGGCGTAGATGCCGGCCGCGTTGAGAGCATCGACATAGCTCCCCATCTCGTTGGCGTACGCGTCATAACCATTCATTCCCAGGGCCGATGTGGTGGCCGGAACCCCGTTGATGCCCAGCCAGCATTCCTCATTGAGGTTGACCCGTACGACGTTGATGCCCCAGGCCTTCATCACCGCGATCTCGGTGGTGAAGTTCGTGCCACTGATGGTCGTGTCATCGAAGAATCCGGCGCCCGCCTGCGCACAGTCGTACTGCGTGCCTTCGGTGTTGACCCCCCGTAGGACAACGGTCTCTCCGGCCTGATTTACGAACTTGTTCCCGCACACCGTGATGCTGAACGCTCCCGGAGGCAGCGCGCAGGAGGCAGCGGCGGCCCGGGCCGGCGAGGACGACGGTGTCCCGGCCACGTCGGCAACGAGCACGGCCATCAACACAAGTACGCCTAGTACCACAGCTACCCTGACGCGCAGAGGGTGCGCTCTGTGGTGCCTCATGTGTGTGCTTCCTCTGATCGGCGGTTTCGTGGCTGCCGGCAAACCCATCGCGTTCACTGGACACGGATTCTCGCGACGGGACACCACGTGCGCACACGACTGCGGTGCCTCAAGAATGCGCCGGTTGACGCCGGCGGATCAATGACGGATGCATGACGGTTAGGTCACGGTGAAGCTCCTGGTCACCGACGAAGCGGCGGCGTACTCGGCGTTCCCCGCCTGGCTGGCGACCACCGTGCAGGTTCCCGCCGAGACCAGCGTGATCGTCGCCCCGTTCGCCGTGCACACCGCCGCGGTCGACGTGGTGAAGGTCACCGCCAACTTGGAGGTGGCGGTCGCGCTGACCGTCACCGGCGACTGGGCCAGGGTCTTTTTGCCCACGGCAGCGAAGGTGATCGTCTGCGCCGCTTGGGACACCGTGAAGCTCCTACTCACGGCCGCCGCAGCGGTGTACGCGGCATTCCCCGCTTGATTGGCCACCACGGTGCACGTCCCCGTTGAGAGCAACGTGATCGTCGCCCCGTTGGTGCCGGCCGCCGTGCACACCGCCGCCGTCGACGTGGTGAAGGTCACCGCCAACTTGGAGGTGGCGGTCGCGCTGACCGTCACCGGCGACTGAGCCATGGTCTTGTTGGCCACGGCAGCGAAGGTGATCGTCTGCGCCGCTTGGGACACCGTGAAGCTCTGGCTCACGGCCGGGGCGGGCCCGTACGTGGTATTGCCCGCTTGATTGGCCACCACAGTGCACGTCCCCGCGGAGAGCAGCGTGATCGCCGTCCCGTTGGTGCCGCCCGCCGTGCACACCGTCGCCGTCGACGTGGTGAAGGTCACCGGCAACGCCGACGAAGCGCTCGCGCTGACGGTCACCGGCGACTGCGCCGCGGTCTTGTTGGCCAGGGCAGCGAAGGTGATGGTCTGGGCCACCTGAGAAACGGTGAAGCTATTGCTCACAGCCGGGGCAGGCGCGTAAGTGCTGTTGCCCGCCTGGTTGGCGACCACCGTACAGGTACCGGCCGAGACCAATGTGATCGTCGTCCCGTTCGTGCCACCGGCCGTGCATACCGCCGAGGTCGAAGTCGTGAACGTCACCGGCAATGCCGATGAGGCGGTCGCGCTGACCGTCACGGGCGACTGCGCCATCGTCTTGTTGGCCAGGGTGCCGAAGGTGATGGTCTGGGCCACCTGGGAGACCGCCACGGTCTGGCTCACCGTTGCCGCCGCGCCATAGTCGCCACCCGCCGCCTGGTTGGCGTCGATGACGCAGCTTCCCGCTACGAGATACGACACCTGCGCGTCGTTGGTTCCCGAGAGTGCACAGACGCCCGCTCCCGAGGTGGCATCGAGTGAGAACACCACCGGATTGCCCGAGGCACCGCCGGTGGCCGACAGCGCGGCCGTTCCACCGACCGCGCCCGATGAGGGGCCGACGAACGTGATCGTCTGCGCGATCGACACCACGGTCAATGAGGCTTCCGCAGTGGTGGCCGATCCAGCCGGATTCGTGAAGACCGCTTCGTACTCGCTTCCGCTCTGGGAGGGCGCCGCCGCCGTCACCGTGAGCGTGTCAGACGTGGCTCCGGCGACCGGGCTCCACGTCGTCCCGCCATCGGTGGACACCTGCCATTGGACGGTCGGCGAAGGGTTACCGGTGGCGGCCGCCGTGAAGGTGGCGTTCTGGCCCGCGGTGACGCTCTGCGCGATCGGTTGCGTGCTGACCGCCGGACCGGTGCCGTCATCGACCAGGCTGTAATCCGAGGTCGAAAGTGTCCCGACACTGGCGATAGACATTCCGAAGCTGGCACCGTTGACACCGGCCAGAACCGGGGGGGTGGTGAACGTCGCCAGTGTCCAGCCGCTCGCCGAGGCGAAGGTAGGCGTTTGCGTCCAGTAGCCCCACGTGCCGTCGGTGGCCCGGCTGTAGAGCGTGAAGTAGACGGGCACCGTCGACTCGTAATAGACGCTTGCCGTGTACGTGTCTCCGGCGGTAACCGTGGGAGCACAATTGCCATTGTCGAACGTCGTGACCAGCTTGGCGTCGCCACTGGTCCAGCTCGTCATGTCGATGGTGTCCTCGCCTCCCACTTGTCCACCAGTCGGGCTCCAGGTAAACGTTGGCGTGTTGGTGCCAAAGCCGGCCTGGCTCCAACAAGCCGGGTTGACGCCGGTACCGTCCGCGGTCTCCAACAGCGGGTTCGCCAGCACGTTGGACCCGATCGGGCCCGCCGGCGGCGGCCCACCGCCCTCATTGACCAATCCGTAGTCCGATGTCGACAAGGACCCGTCGTTGTCGATGGTCATCCCGTAGCTCAGGGCGCCGATCGTGGACGGCACTGCTGGGGTGAGCCAGGTTGCGAGCGTCCACGTGCTCGCCGCTGGGAACGTCGGGCTGCCCGTCCAATACGACCAGGTGTCGTCGGTCGTGGACTGGCCGAAGACGTTGAAATACACCGGCGTGGAGGATTCGTAGTAGACGCTGAGCTCGTAGGAATCCCCCGCGGTCGCTGTGGGAGCGCATTGACCCAGGTCGAAGGTGGTGTCCAGGTTGGCGTCTTCATCGGGGTAGCCCTCTACGTTGGACAGGTCGATGGTCTCGGCCCCCCCTCCATTGACACCTCCGGAGGGGTTCCAGCTGAACGTTGGGGTATTCGACCCGTAGCTCTCCGGGCTCCAGCACTCCGGGCTCGTGGGCGGATTCGTGGCCGGAGGGGAAGAACCGACCGTCTCGGTGGTCACTCCGGTCAAGGTCGCTTCCGAAGCCGTGTAGGTGGAGTCGCCCGAATACGTCGCAGTCACGGTGTACGGAGTCTCCGCGGCCGGCTCGTCAATGACGCAACTGCCGGCACCCGCGGTCAGCGACGCAATGGTGCAGCTGTTGCCAGCGCCGTCGGACACGATCACCGATCCGGTGGGTGTCGCTCCGCCCTCGGTCACGTTGACGCTGTAGGTGATCAGTCCGCCCGTGCTGGGGACCGTGGTGGGAGATCCTGCCACCGTCAATCCATCGCTCAGGGACGGATTGGCGAGGGCATTGGTGCCGACCGGCGCCGCGGCGACCACAGGGTAGTTGGTCACGGCCGGCTGTTCGGCTCCACCTATCACTTGTTGCACGGTCTCCACTTGGAGGGCGCCGCTCGACTGCTGTGCCGCCAGCCACTGCGCAAACTCGTTGAACTCTTCTGGAGACCACGAGAAGATGGGATCGCAGCCCGCCGTCGTGGTGTCGCATATCTGGTGGAAGGAGAACGCCAACCATCCGCCGCCATTGTTCTCAGCATTGGTGACATCCTGCTCGAGTTCCGCCACGGTCGTCGTCACCTCCGCATCGTCCGGTGTGCGGATGGAGAACGGGTCGGTTGGCGGAATGGTCTCGGCGTAGGGGCAGTCCGGGAAAGTGCACCCGTTCGGTTGCGCGTCGGCGAGGCTTCCGACGCCACGGCCCGAGTTGAAGCCGCAGTTCTCCGCGATGGTCTCGTCTGCCGCGTTGAAGTCCGCGAAGGGATAGGCGAAATCAGTGACGTCGAAGCCGTCGGCCAACAAGATGTTGCGACCTTCGCACACCTCTCGTTGCGCTTCGGCAATCCCGCTGGCGGTGCCGCTCTGTGTCAACGCGGTCAGGTCTGCGTTGTCGACTGTCTTCCCGCCGATCTCGTCCCCGTCGGCCTTCAACGTCTGAAGGTCGGACATCGACACCTCGTTGGCCAGGCCGATCCATCCCGACGGGACATAGAACGTCCCCGCGAGACCAGCCGCCTGCATGTCGGCGGCCGCGGTCATCTGATTCTCCCAACCGTTGTCAAACGTCAACGAGACGACCGTAGGCGCCGTCGCGGCGGTGGCCGGGACAGCCGCCAACGCGAATCCCGTGATCATCGCGGCGGTGACGGCAATGCACGCAGCGAGCAATCCGGCCTTCTCCAGCCAGTCGGAGGTCGCTTTACCAATGTGCCTCAACATGATGTATAGCCCTCCTATTTGATCCAGCTACGTGATACGACGGCACCAGGTCCGTCGCTTATCGAACTGACCGCATTGCCCATCGTCGGCTGTCCCGCACCGGGCCAGCCTTCTTCTTTCGTGAGAACGGCGTCTTGCGGTCGCTGCCGCGCCGCTGACTCCTCTGATCCGACGTCGCTCCAGGAAATTGGGAGCTCCTGGTTCGTGGGCCGCACCGCGACCAACTTGCCTCTCAGGGGCACAGTTGCACCTCCCTTGGAGCCCGGCCTGTCCGGGCCGAACACGTCCATAACGGCATGCTTCGACCGCCCCACCCCGCTACGCCGGGTGAGACCCCCATCCTCGAGGACCCAGCGCGCCCCGCGCATGCCGCGCGGGCTGGCGGACATCACCGCACCGATGAATGCCGCGGAGTGCTCGGACAGGAGGCCCATCGCAGTTCTCACTTCGGACCGGCTCGTTCGGCGACCGTCGATGTCAAGCACCACCACGGTGGCCACGTCAACGAACACCAGTGACTCGGGCGACTCCAGCAGGGGAGGGCCGTCGATCACGATGACATCGGCGAATGAGCGCCGAAGGGTGGTGAACAGCCTCGACAGTTGCTTCTGTCCGAACAGCTCCTCAGCCCCGCTCGTTTCTGCACCTTCGGTGAGAAGACGCAAGCCGGGCAGCGACGTCGTGATCAGTGCTGATTCCCAGTTCTCTTGGTTTCGCAGCCCCTCGGCCAGACCAGCCATGCCACTCGTGCCGAACAACTTGTTCAGCGGAGCCGACGTCAAGTCGGATCCCACCAGCACCACTTGGCGGCCGGACATCGCGAGCGAGGTGGCCAGACCCAGCGCCGTCGGGATCGCGGGACCACCGTGCGCGTGAGGGCGTGTCACCAACACGGTGACGCCAAGGTCCTCGGCAGACGCGATCTCCGTGCGAATCCGCAGGCTCCTGTAGGCACTCCGCAACTCGGCGTCATCGCGGATGATGCACACCGGATCGCGCGATGCCCCGTGCCGCATCGGCTCCGGTACCACTGCCAGCACGGGGCGCTCCATCAATATCTCTGCATCGGCCACTCCCCGCAGGCGGTCGCTCGCTCGATCGACGAGGAGGGCAACTCCGACACCGAGACAGGCGCCGGCGAAAAGGGCCACGATCAGGTCCAGGATCAAGCTGTGGCCGTTCGGCTTGGTCGGGAGCTGCGCATTGGTGATGATGGACGCCTCTTCCACGCTGAGGGTGGAGGCGGAACGCCCGGTAACCGCTTTCGCCGCCAGTTCCTTCTGCACCGCCACCAGCGCGGAGTTCTGATATGTGACGAAAGACTGCGCAACCGCCTCAGCGCCGCGCTGCGCCAGGGCCGGAGTCGTCGCTTTGAATGCGAAGTCGAGAACGACGGTATCGGCCGGGTTGGTGATGGAGACGTCGCTCTGCACCGCCTTCGCGGTGAGTCCTAAACCTCCAGCCACTTCATCGATCACTACCGATGACGTCGCAACCGTCTTGGCGGTGCCCATGTCGGGCGGGAGCGGCTCAGCGCCGCTGGCAAAGATCTGGGAGCCCAGGACCACGCTGGCGGTGGAGGTGTAGGACTTGTGGCTGTGCTTGTCGGAATAGAACGTGACCGCCATCAACAGGACGGTGATGAGCACGATCCACTTCCAGCCCGTCCGTAGTATCGACGGCTGCGTTGCGCCCGAAAGCGAGTACGGGGACGTGTCAGTCATGCTCATACCATCTCCAGGGTTACGTTGGGCTGATCGACCGGCAAAAGGCTGCGATAGAGATCGAGATAGGGGCGTTCTTGGTGCTCCCAGGCGAGGGAGTTGCGCACGCGGTCATGAGCCACAGCACCCAGTTCCGAACGCGTCAAGGGATCTTTAAGGAGCGATTCGACGCATTCAGCGAAGCGGACGACATCGCCCGGTGGGACGAAGAGGCCGCCCCCGCCGAGGATCTTGCGCGTCTCACGGAGATCGAATGCGACGGTCGGAAGGGCGTAGGCCATGTACTCCATGACCTTGACCGGCGAGACGAAGTCCTCGAGGTTCGGCTCCAGTCCTACCTCAGCCTTCTGCAGGAGCTTCGCCACATCTTCGCGGTCCTGCCAGCCGGGAAAGCTCACCCACTCGTCAATGCCGAGCTCCGTCGCAAGTTGACGCAGGGCTGGGAGGGCGTCGCCTATGCCCACGAAGACGAACTGGGCGTCGGTGCGCTGCAGATGGTGGATCAGGTGGGCGACTGCCCGCAATGCCAGGTCCACCCCGTCCTGCGGCCCCATGAACCCCACCCAGCAGCAGAGATGTCCGCTCCCGTTGCGGACCGGATAGGTGCTTTCTTCGAAGTGCACGTCCCTCATGACTGGGCCGTTGCCGACCACCGTCACTCGTTCCATCGGCACACCCCCGCGCTCGTGGGCCACCATGGCCACCGATTCGTTCACGGCGAGCACCTGATCCGCCGATCGGTAGCTGGCCCGTTCCAGCGCACGGAGGATCTTCAGCATCGCCCCGTCGCTTGATCCGTAGCGCCGGGCGTAGATCTCCGGCGACAGATCCCTCGCGTCGAAGACGACAGGCTTTCCCAGCATCCGCACAGGGACAGTGACGAGGAAGTAGATGTCGGGAGTGCTGCACACTTGAACGGCATCGAAGCCTTCGCTGAGTAGGCAACGCACCATCTGCCATCCCGTCATCAGCACCGACCAGCCGTATTCACGGAGGTATCCGAGCTTGCTCTGGGCGTCAGTGGGTGCGCCGTACTCCCTCAACCGGATCCCCCGAACCGCGGCATTGCCAGGGTCACTGCGACATATCACCGTCACCCCAATGCCCGCAGCGAGGAGTGCCGCCGCCTGCTTGCGCAACCGATGATCGCGGGCGATGGGGAGGTTCTCCACCAAGAGGAGCACACGGGGACTGCGACTCATGCCACGTGCTCCGTCGAGCGAGAGAGGCTTGGACGGGCGAGGGCAAGGAGGGCGAAGAGGGCGTCGCCCGAGCCGCGGTAGGTCAAATGGGGGTCGAACCACATGACGATCAGCTGGCTGGCCAAGGTAGCGAACACGCCCAACGCAGCGACGCCGACGATGTCCGGTACATGGGCCAATTTCCACGCCCGGCGCATGGCCACCCAGACGAACCAGAAGTAGCTGGCCAGCAGGGGAACACCGCCTCCCCATAGCAGCCACGTGTAGCCACTCTCGATCCAGACATAACCGAAGGCCTGGCCCGAATCAGGCACACGCGCCGCCGGCCGCACCCCCAAGAGCCAGTTCCAATTCGAGAACAACTGCGGCCAAAAAAACGTACGCAGGTTGTTGAGTCGTCCTGTCCAGCTCACCGGGAGACCGGTCGATGTCTGGAAGCCGGCTAACCGGTCCTCGATCACCGGGCGCAACGCGTAGCCGCCGATGGCGACGCTCGGCACGATGACCTTGAGCAGCCGACCCCCTCCGATGAAGAAGCTCATGGCCACGCCTGCGATGAGCAGGGCGATGACGGTGGAGAATTCGCCCGCCGACAGTGCACCGATTACGAAAAGGCCGGCCAGGCCTCCGAGGATCCGCTTGTCGCCAATGCCGCGCACGAACATGCCGGCCACAATGGCGAGATTCAAAATCGCCAGGTCACCCACGGCCGCCGGCAAGGACAGGAGCGAACTGCCGCGGGCGATGGTGAGTGCACCATCGACGCCGAATGGTGCGTAATACCTACTCAGCATGCCCGGGATCCCGAAGAGATTGAGCGACTGGAGAATGGCTACCAGGCAGACGACCGCGCACGCCCACAGGGATAGCCACAAGGCCCGCCGGACCTCGTCAGCGGTACGGATGCTGAAGCGCACCAGGAGGTACAGGCCGAAGTATTTCCAGAGCACCAACGAATAGAGGAGGTCGTCGCTCGTCGGATGTAGGTCACGGACATAGAGCCACAACAAAGGGATGACGGAGCTGCACGTTGCCATCGCCACAAAAGCCCACTCGAGGCGGTCGAGCCGGAAGCGGGGGAACTGACCCGTGCGCATCCGCACGGTCCCGCGCAACACGAGTGTGCCGCCGACCAACAGGTCGATCGCCTCATTCGGCCTGAAGAAAGGAATGACGCTCCCGCGATCGATACCGGCGATCAAGGGAGTGATGAAGATGACCATGTACGCGGCCAAGGCCGGGCGCCGGTAGACCGCGATCATGATGCCTGCCACGACGAACAGCAGCAGGGCCTTGGAGGGCAGGTAGATGAGGACGAGACCGCACCCGATGACGGCGGCAATGCACGCGCCGCCGATCGCCCGCGAACCGAGCCGGCGACTTTCTGCCTGACGCATCCCCCATCGCGGCGGCGCACTGCCGAGTCTCACGTCGGGGTTCGTCGCCTCCGCGGTCACTTGCACGTCGCGCTCGTCAAGCCCGAGCTTGCTCATTCGAACGCCTCGTCCGAGAATCGGCGCCCCATGCCAAAGCTGGCGGCGACCCAGCCCAACTCGCGGGATCGCCATGCCAGCTGCACGCCGACGAAGACCAGGCCGCCGGCCAGCACAGCGCCGAGAACCGCGAGCTCACTGCCGGGGCGTCCGCTCAGCGCACCTCCGACGTAGTGCGCCGTGAGCCAGGCGGGACCCGCCATTGCCACTGCGCCGAAGGCAAACCGCGCCAACGGACGCCCAAGGCGCTCGTGGCCCGGGTCGGAGGACGCCACCATGAAATAGAGGGCGCCTGCGCTCACGAGCGTTCCGGCGGACAATGCAGCACCGAGGACGGAGAGCACGGCCGCGCCGTGGAGCGACAGGGATGCCACAGCGATCGGTAGGCACACGAGCATCTGGATGCCCATGGCCCGTAGGGGAGTACGCGTGTCGCGGCGCGCGTAGGCCGCATACGTGATGATGAGGAACGCAGCTTCGCCGATCAGGCCGGGCCCCAAGGTCCGGATGCTCGAAGAGACGAGCCCGATGGCTGCCGGCGCATTCATGCGCCCCAATGCGACGGCGCGACCGAGTGGTCCCGCCAGGACGACATATCCAGTCGCCGCGGGCAGGGCCAGGAACCCTGCGAAGGCGAGCCCGCGCACCAGGGTGTCATGAAATGCCGCACTGTGTCCCTCAATCCGGGCCAAGCGGGGGATGAGGGAGAGGGCAACCGGCGTAGCGGCGATGGCAACCGGGAGAAAGTAGAAGTTCAGCGAAATCTGGAACGCCACCACGCCGCCAGCCACGCGGTCGGCCAGGACTAATAGGACGATCAACTGCAGGGCGGCAGCGCCCGCTTGGACCAACGACGGCACGCCACGCCGCATGACCACCCGGACCTCGGGATTCCGCCAGCCGACGCGCGGCCGCAACGTCACCCCCACTCGACGGGCGCCCCACCACTGTACCGCCGCATGAATTCCAACTGCGGCCGTGGAGCCGAGACCGAGGAGCAACAACTCGGCCAGCGGCACATTGGCAAAGGACCGCACCGGCGGGAACAAGAAGCGGACAAGCACCAAGACGGCAATGGTGCCGACGTTCTCCAGAACCGGGGCAGCGGCTGGCAGTGCGAAACGCCGGTAGGCGTTCTGCACCGCCGTGGCCGTCCCGATCACCCCATAGAACAGGATCTGCGGCATCAGCATGGCAACCAGGAGCCGCGCCACCCCCAGCTCTCCGGCAGGGTTCGCCGCGGAGGAGCCGCCCAGAGACGCCAGGCGGAGCACTTCGGGCGTTACCAGGATGGCGATCGGCAGTAGGACCACCATGCCCACGCACACAGCGCCGAACAATCCGCTGGCCACGCGCTCCGCTGCCGATTTGTCACCGCGATCGATATGCCGGACCAGAGCCGGCACCAGGAGCGACGAGAAGAGCGATCCGGCCAAAAATCCGTAGTAGACCAGGTTGGGCAAGGAGTTGGTGAACTGGTACGTGTTCCCGAAGAACGTCGGTCCCAGTACTGCGGCGACCGTGGCCACCCGCACGAAGCCGGTGACCCGGCTGAGCGTGGTCCACATGGCCACCGTCATGGAATCGCCGACCGCTCCCACCGGAGCGGTGAGCTCCGCCGTGGATGGTCCATCGGGTGTCGCTACACTCCGTGCCGGCAGCCCCCCGGGCGAGCCGAGGCCACCATCGGACAAGGTCACGAGGGCTTCCTCATGCATCTCTTCTGCCGGCACGATGTCCAGTGTCACCGGGTGCGCCTCGCCAGAAGCGCGGGCACGGTGAGCACCAAGATCTTCAGGTCGAGCACGAAGCCCTGATCGCGGACGTAGCGCGCATCGATGGCAAGCTGTTCCACAAAGCCGATCCGGCTGCGACCACTCACCTGCCACAGACCGGTGAGACCCGGACGCACGACAAAGCGGAGCCGCTGCTCGCCGCGGAAGAGCGCTGCCTCGAAAGGGAGCACGGGCCGCGGCCCAATGAGCGCCATATCGCCTCGCGCCACGTTGATGAGCTGCGGCAGCTCGTCCAGGCTGGTCCGTCGCAGCCAGGCTCCGACACGGGTGACGCGTGGGTCGTCGGCCAGTTTGAACAGTTCATCTCCATCGGTCCGCTGCCCGCTCAGCAGGTCCCGCACGTACCTCTTGTGCACCTCGTCACTACATCCCACATCCATGGTGCGGAACTTGTAGATGGTGAAGGGTTTCTCGCCACGGCCGACGCGCGTCTGCCGGAAGAGAGATCCCCCCGGCGTAGTCGACCGGACGAGGATGGCGATCACTAACAACACCGGCGACAAGAGCACCAGCAGCACGATCGCGATCAGGGTGTCGGCGACACGTTTGAGCGGGCGGGCATGGATGCTCTGCGCCGACCTCGGCTCAACGGCCGGATCCCGCAACCGGGGCGAGACGAGGAAGTTCACCACGAATTGTTCCCGTTCCCGTTGGACCGGGGTTCTGACGGCAGATCGGGTTCTGGGTCGTCGACCAAGCTGAACCGGTCCGCGATGTCGCGCAGGTCGGTGCGCATTTTGTGCGGGCGTGCGGGGTTGCCATAGGCGACGCAATTGGCCGGTAGATCGCGCGTCACGACCGATCCCGATCCAATCAGCGCGCCCGCTCCAATTTCGACATAGGGCAGGATGGTGCTGTTCACACCTATCTGTGCCCCTGCGCCAATCTTCGGCCCGCGCATGCGCCGCGCCGACTCCGCATCACCGGGATAGAGGTCGTTCGCTATGCACACTCCGGGCGCGAGGAATACGTCGTCGTCCAGCTCGGTGAATTGCGCCACGTAGCATCCGGAGTGGATCTTCACGCGAGAGCCGATACGACACCCGTAGTCGATGACCGCGTTGCTCCAGATGCACACGTCGTCGCCGATCTGATTGTCTTCACGAATGACGACGTTGTGACCGGTCTCGAGACGGGCCCCTATGACGGAGCCGGCGTAAATGACCGTCCCCGACCGCAGGTGAGGATCCGGACCCAACGACAACGACCTACCGTTGAATCGAGTGGGAATGTAGCCGGTTATGACATCTGAGTCCATGCTCACTGACATAACCCCGCTCAACCGACTGCTCGGTCGTTGGCACCACGCTCATCAAGGAGCAACTGGACCACTTCAATGACGCGTCCGACCTGCTCCATTCCGAGATGCGGGTACAAGGGGAGTGACAGCACCTCGGCAGCCCCTTTCTCGGCCTCGGCGAGCGGCGCGTCGGCAAAGGGAACGAACGCCGGCTGCTGGTGCACCGCCCGGGCGTAGTGCACTCCAGATTGCACCCCGTGGCGAAGGAGGTCGGCACCGAACCGCTCGCGATCGGGGACGCGCACCACGAAGAGGTGGTACACGTGATGGGCGAGGGGATGCTCTTTGAGCAGGCGAATTCCCGCCACGTCGGTGAGGTCGGCCCGGTACTGTGCCACCACTTTCTGACGCGCCTCGGTCCACGCCGGCAGACGGGCGAGCTTTGCGCTCAAAACAAGCGCCTGAAGGGAGTCCAGCCGGCTTGTCGTCCCAACCATCAAGTGGCTGTGATGGTTTCCGGCAGCCCGACCATGGTTGGCGAGGGAGCGGATACGCTCCGCCAGATCGCCGTCAGTGGTCACGACGGCGCCCGCGTCGCCGAAGGCGCCGAGGTTCTTACCGGGGTAGAAGCTGAAGCACGCCGCATCGCCGAAGGCGCCCGCCGGCCGTCCGTTCCATCGGGCCCCATGGGCCTGCGCCGCATCCTCGACGAGGAAGAGCCCCCGATTACGGACCGCACTTTCCATTGCGTCCATATCTGGCGTCTGACCGTAGAGATGGACCGCGATGACTCCGACCGTGCGAGTGGTGACCGCAGCCGCCATGGTGTCGACGGTCATCAGCAGGGTCTCGGGGTCGACATCGGCAAAGCGCGGGACTCCGCCCGCCAGGACGACCGCCTCCGCTGTCGCCACAAAGGTCGAGGCCGGCACAACGACTTCGTCCCCATGCCCCACGCCCAACGCGCGCAGCGCCAGATGGAGCGCGTCGGTCCCGTTGGCGACGCCGACGGCATAGGGGATTTCGCAGTAGCTGGCCCATTCTTGTTCAAAAGTCTCCACGGCGGCCCCGCCCGTGAAGTGGGCCCCGCTGACTGCTGCCCTCACGGAGTCTTCGATACTGGGCCACACTTCGTCGGCCATGGCGCCGACGTCCATGAACGGGACACTCAAGGGCGTCAACTTGTCACCACCGTTCCGGCCAAGGCCAGGGAACGGTCACCCTGCTCACCGCCGGCGATCTCGTCAAGAGACACCACCCGGTGCTCGCGCAGCGAAGCTTGCGCGGCGTCCAACACGCGCACGACAGCCAGACCATTGCGACCGTCGGTCAGAGGTGTCTTCCCGGTCCGTACACAACTGACAAAATGCCCGTCCTCCACGGTCAACGGTTCTCGGAAATCGAAGTACGGAGCAGTGACGTCGCCGTAGCGATACGTCATCGGCAACTGGCTCTGATCGTCATCGGACAAGGAGCTGGGGGAGCACATGACGCCCTTGTCGTGAACCCGGATCCGCTCCTCTGTCTCCAAGTCGTTGTAGACGGCCATCTTCTGCGAGCCGACAGCGGTCAGGCGCCGGACCTTTTTCGGATCGAGCCAGCTCACGTGGATGTTCGCTTCAACGGCGCGCGCTTCGTAGTGCAGTCGGAGATACGCAACGTCTTCCAACCGGCTGTGCGCATGTCGGGATCCCCACACCTCGACGGCACTCGGTTGGTCCTCCAACAAGTAGTTCAGAATAGAGACATCATGGGGAGCGAGGTCACAAATTACGTTGACGTTTCCCTGGTACAGACCGAGGTTGAGACGGGCGCTGTCGACGTAATACAACTTCCCAAGACTTCCTCCACGGATCAGATCCCGCATGGTCCACACGGCCGAGTTGTATTCGAACGTGTGACCGACCATCAGCGTGGTCCCGGCCTGCCGGGCTGCCTCGAGGAGGCGCAGTGCCTCCTCGNNTAGAGGTGGCCAATGGTTTCTCGATGAGAACGTGCTTACCCGCCCGCAGCGCCTGGAGGCCAAGCTCCATATGCGTGCTCGGTGGCGTCGCCACCACCAGTGCGTCAATGTGGGGAAGCGCCTCTTCGAGCGACGCGAAATTCCCCTCCAATGAGAGGCTCCGGCGAAGGCTCGCTACTCGAGTGGGATCCGGATCGATGGACACCACTGCCCGTACGCCGTCGAGCGACTGGAGGACTCGCAGGTGCTTCGAGCCCCAGTAGCCACAACCTGCTACCCCGATACGTACGCCGGTCTCTGCATGATCCTCGTCGTCATTGCGCGCGTAAACACCAAGGTCAATGGATTCTGTTTGTCCGACACTCATTGCATCGCCTTTCCGCCAACAAGTTGTACGCCTGATTGGTTCCCAGCCCAGGACACCCACAAGTGTTCCCAGTGTTCCCACCGCTGGCGTCAGAGTAAGAGAAACGAATCGCCCGACATACCCCCGTCTTTGACGACTGTGCACCCTCGGACCTACGGGCGCCGCCTGAGGAGGAGCTTGGGATACTCCTGCGATCTGCCCGCCATCACCCTTGGATTGCCCAGGCCTCCCCTTGCCGTTTCCGGCGCGCCCCCTCGCGCGAACCAGTCTCCTGAGCGTGTCGGCGCGGTTGGGCGACCGCCCTGCGATACAACTCGCCATGCTCCCCGCGAATGTGTCCAGCCAGGGTGCAGCGTGCAGTGAGAGCCGAGAACCTGTGATTTCTCTCACATTCATGCGGCGCAACGCACAAAGTTGGGACTTCTGTCCGGGACTTAAGTCCGGGACNNGTCCGGGACTTAAGTCCGGGACTTAAGTCCGGGACTTAAGTCCCAATTTCGATCGGCCTGCGTTCAGCACTCATGCGCGCACGGAGCGCGTTTTCTGCACTGGTTGTGCCTCGCCCACAAGCCATCCAAGTTGTGACAATTTGCCTAGTGACACGGAGGGTTCCGTTCACTACGATGAGCAACCTCAACTCCTGCACGTGGTCTAGGGGGATCATCGTCGGGGATTCGTTTGCGGGGTGTCGGTTGAGTAAGAGCGATAATGGGCGCCAGAAGGCGTCACAAGATGGTGTTGTGGACGTCGACCACCCACCTGCATTCGATCGTCGTCGCTCCGGGCCAAAGCTCAGTCGGCGGCTCATCGAACGAGATGATTTGCTGAAGGAATTGACCGCGACCTTCAGTGGTACCACGCCACCACACGCCATCGTCATCGAGGGTGGACCCGGACTCGGAAAGACCGCGTTGCTCAATGCGGCGTGCTATCTGGCCGATGAAATTGGATTGGACGTCGTTCGGGCGCGAGGCAGTTCACGCGAGACGGATTCCGCCTTTGGGGTGGCCCGCCAGTTGTTGCAATCGGATCCGAGGAGTGTCGCGCTCACTGATGAATCGTTGCCGATGGGGGAGTGGACCTTGTCGCCCTCACTTGACGCAGCGGATATGCATCGACTTTTCGGAGAATTATTCGCTGATTTCGCCAGGCGTGCTGCCGAGACGCCACTCCTTGTCGCGGTGGACGACCTGCAGTGGGCGGACCACGAATCCGTCAGCTGGTTGCACTATCTTTCGCGACGCCTGCACTCCGGGAACATCTGGTTCGTGGGTGCTGCGACACCTCGGGTGGCCGGCCTCGGGCTCAGGGCCGTGGACAGCATCGTCGCTGAACCTTCGACCCGTGTATTCACTTTGCGCAACCTGACGCAAGAGGCCGTCGCACAGTTGGTGGGCAAACACCATCGCGATGATCGATTCGCCGAAACCTGTCACGAGCTCACCCGTGGCAATCCATTTCTGCTGTTCTCGTTGTTGTCGTACCTCGAGCACGACGGGGCCCATCTGGAGATCACGAGGGAGGCGGCGCGGAACCTTGCCCCGCCTCCAGTGGCACGGGCCATCCTGCGTCGGCTCGACGGCCTCCCCCCCGAAGTGCACTCATTCTTGGAGGCGACCGCCGTGCTCGGCGATGGCACCGACCATCGGATCGCGGCGGAGCTTTCAGGCGTCGATCCTGACAACGCGAGCAACATCGCCGACGCGCTCGCCGAGGTCCACATTCTCCTCGATGCGCGACCCCTGCGATTCGCGTATCCCCTCGAACGGGCCACGGTCTGCGGCGAGATGGGCCACGCCCGCCGCGCCCGCGCCCACGCCAAGGCTGCACGCCTCCTCGAGGCTCAGGGAGCACCCCTCAACGACGTGGCCGGCCACCTCTTCTTGACAGAGCCCTCAGGCGACGAGTCGGCCGCCTTGACGCTCGAGCGAGCGGCTCGCCAATACGCCGCGACGGAGCAGTGGAGCGTTGCCGCGCCGTACTTCGCCAGAGCCTTGGCCGAGCCCCCGCATCCCGACCACCGTCCGGCATTGTTAGTCGCCCTTGCGTCGGCCCAGGCAGCCCTCGGCGATAGCACGTCTATGCACCACCTCCGAGAAGCCCTCGAGCTCGGGGCGGACCCGACCGCACTCGCCCAGGCTGCGCTGCGCTGTGTCGAGACATTCACCGAAGAATCGCTGTCGGCGGCGGCGGTCACCACCTTCAATCTGATCGCGGCGAGCCTAAGCGGCGAGGAACACGATCTCCGCCTGCGCCTGGAAGTGGCGGTCGCGACGAGGTCGGCGAACCCCTCAACCGTCCCCATGATCACGTCACACTTCGAATCGGCTCTCGTCAAGAAAGGCACAGGATGGACCCGGCCGGAGCGCCTGGCCATGGCGCACCTCTCCTACACCCATAGCTTCGATCCGGCTCGCGGATCCGCAAGCTATGTGGCCGCTATGGCCGAGCAAGCCGTCGACCCCCACGACCTCTCCTTCGATGACCCGTTCTCCGTCGCCGTCACCGCCCGGGCCCTCACCACTCTCGTCCGCGCCGGTCGATTCGACGTCTCCCAACGTTTGGCTCGGGCTGCGTTGGCCATCGCGCAGAAGAACAACCTCCAAACAGCCACGGCCGAATTCTCCACTGTTCTCGCCCATTCCCTCGTCGCACAGGGTTCACTTCCCGAGGCGGAGGCCGAGAGCCGGCGGGCGCTGCACGCGGCGGGGGATCACCCGTGGCACGCACGACCAATGTGTCTCGCCATACTCGCTACTGCCCTCATTGACCAAGGCAGGCCCCGCGAGGCCGCCGCCCTCCTCGACGGCGATCCTTCGATCACAACGCCGAAGACTTTTGCCGCCTTGGCACCGCTCGAAGAACGCGCCCGGCTCCGCCTGTCCGAAGGGAGGATCGATGAAGCGCTTTCCGACCTCCGCATAGTCCGCCAATGGGCAGAGACCAGGGGAGTGCGCAATCCCGCCTTGACCTACTGGCGGTTCATGGCCGCTTTCGCCCTCCACGAGAGCGGGCGACTGACTGAGGCACACGACCTCGCCATGCGCAACGTTGAAGATGCCCGCTCCTTCGGCGCGCTCTGGTGCTTGGGCGCCGCGCTGCGTGTCGCCGCCAGGACGAGCGACTCGGCCACCGAACGCCTGGCCTTCCTGACAGAAGCCAACCGGGTCCTCGAACCGAGCGGCGCCCTGCTCGAGCACGCCAGGGTCTCCATCGACCTTGGCGAGGCTCTCCGCGAGGACGCGCAGGACGCCGGCGCCCGCAGCGCGCTGCGCCGGGGTGCCGATCTCGCCTTCCGTTGCCGCGCCCAGCCCCTCACCGATCGGGCCGAACGCGCGCTGCGTGCAGCCGGAGCCCGTCCCCGACGCCTTGCGCTCGTCGGATCTGATGCCTTGACGCCAGCCGAGAGGCGCGTCGCCGAGCTGGCCGCCGCGGGCAAGAACAACGGCGGAATCGCCACAGCCCTCTTCATCAGCGAAAAAACCGTCGAAGGGCATCTCTCACGCTGCTACCAGAAGCTCGGCATCCGCTCCCGCGCCGAGCTCCACGAGATCCTCGACCCCGTGCCGACCGGACCCACCGACGCCGCCGACAAGCGTTCGCGCCGAGCGCTGGGTCTGGTGTCTCTGCCCGATGACACCCCGGCGAACCCCCAGCGCCTGCGGGAGGACGCCTAAACCCGACCCGGTTCCAAGGGCTCGTGGATAGACCGTGTGGGTCGCCCAAGGCTTCGAGCGAGGTGGACGCAATGGCGCTGATCCTCGCCCTCTCCCCCACATCCGCCGATAATAATCATTATGTTAAGTTAGACATCAATTTTGGGAAGGGGTGCCCCAACTGGGCATTTTGACCCCTCTCCTCTCCCTGTCCTGTGCGCAATGTCGGCCCTGACGGCGCCCTCGCCATCCGCGCCGACATTGGCACGAAGGATCGGCACCACGAACGCTGATCCCTTCACACCGAGTGATGCAGCCAAAAACTGGTACAGATCTGCACGACGTGCCGTCAGCCTCGGCCGGCGCCTAGGACCGCCCAGCGGGCCGAGGCCGCACCCCGTAGGCCCGGCTCCCCTACGATCGCCCTTCATGGATATGGACGGGAAGGTCGCCCTCATCACCGGTGGGAGTAACGGCATCGGGGAGGCGGTAGCACGGCATCTCGCCGGCCAGGGAGCCAAGGTGGTCCTGGCGGACATCGACGACGGCCGGGGAGCCGAGGTGGCCGGCGACATCGGGGGCCGCTTCATCCACACCGACGTGAGCCGTCCGGACCACACCACCGCCGCCGTGGCCTTTGCGGTGGCCGAGTTCGGGGCGCTCCACCTGGCTCACCTCAACGCGGGGGTGACCTCGTGGTGCAGCATGGGAGACGATTTCGACCCCGAGGCCTACCGGCGGGCGATGGGCATCAACCTTGATGGAGTCGTCTACGGGATCGCGGCAGCACGGCCGGCCATCATCGCTGCGGGCGGCGGGACCATTGTGGCCACGGCCAGCATGGCCGGGCTCGTTGTGGCGCCCTTCGACCCGATCTACGCCGCCAACAAGCATGGCGTGGTGGGCCTGGTGCGCTCCATAGCCGAGTCCTACGCCGCGGAAGGGGTCAAAGTGCACGCGCTGTGCCCTTCCTTCGCGCACACGAACATCATCAAGGGCTCGGAGCAGACCCTGCTCGATATGGGCTTCCCGATCCTCGACGTCAGCGACGTCGTCCATGGGTTCCAGCACATCCTTGATTCCGAAGAAACGGGCCAGTGCTGGTACGTCGTGGCCGGTCGGGAGAGTGAGCCGTTCCGCTTCCGCCGTGCGCCTGGGCCACGGCTGGACTGAGGAGACTCCCCACCCGTCCACTCCCCCGGCGGGGGACGGCAGCTACGATGGACACCAGAAGACCGGCGATGGGTCCCGCCGGGGAGTAACGCTCCGAACCGCCACCACGGCTGATGGCTCCTGACCAGACAGCACTGCGGCACGTGCCGCGGTAGGCACCAGGCAGGAGGCGGATGGCGAACCCACTACGTCGAGCACCGTTCCACCCCGCGCCCCGGGCGCCGGGCACCCATGTGGCGGTGGCCCTCGGAGGGGGCTTCGGCACGCTGGCCCGCTACGCCCTCGACCGGGCCATCCCGACGACCGCGGGTCACTTCCCCACGGCCACCCTCCTGATCAACCTCGGCGGGTCCCTCCTCATCGGGCTGCTGCTACCGCTGGCGCTCGCCCAAACCGATCGGCGCCCGCTCCTCCGCCCCTTCGCCATCACGGGGGTGCTCGGCGGCTGGACGACCTACTCGGCGTTGGCCACCGACGCCGCCACTCTCTTCAAGGCCGGCCACGTGGCACTGGCGTTCGGCGACCTCGGGGCCACCGTGGTCGGCGGACTCGCACTGGTCGCAGCCGGCTTCTTCCTCAGCCCCGCCCACACCTACGTCCGCTACCGCCGCGGGAGTGAACGATGAACCTCTTGCGCCTCCCGCACCTCGTCCACTCCCCCTCCCCCACCCACAACCTCGTGCTCGCCGTGTCGGTGGCCGTTGCCGGGGCGCTCGGCGCGCTGGCCCGGAACCTCCTCAACGACGCCATGGCCCACCGCGTCCGGTCCGACTTCCCCTACGGGATCCTGACCATCAACCTGGCCGGGTCGTTTGCCCTGGGCCTCCTGACCGGCATGGCTCTGTATCACGGGCTTTCGACCGATGCCCTCCTCATCGCCGGGACGGGGGTCTGCGGGGGGTTCACGACCTGGTCGACGTCGATCTGGGAGACCTTGCAGCTGCTCCGGCTGCGCCTCTTCGCCCAAACCGCGCTGCACACGCTCGGCGGTGTGGCCATTGCGGTGGGGCTGGCCGCCGCCGGGATCGCCCTCGCTGGCCTGGCCTGACCTGACGTGCCCTCTACTCGCACTTAAGGGGGCACCCTGATCGACCGCCTCTGACTGGTCTTGAGCGCCAGCTCTCAGCCCTCTGTGATCACAGATCCTCTGCGCGAATCGGACCGATCGAAGACGGGCACGCTTTGTTCGTCGGACATCAAGCGCCTGTACGCACTGGGTTTCCGGTATGCATCTCCCATCGTCTCGCGCTTTCGATACTCCCTGAGTGCGTCCAGATTGAGAGTGGCAAAGTAGACGTCCTCGCCATCGCCTGCCTCGAAAATGAGCTGGTCACGAGGTTGACCATTCGGTTGACCATTCTCTTCGAAGACCATTCCGTCAAAGACGCTGGAATGGCCATCTTGATCGGGAGCCGAATAGTTCACCGTTGCGATCGCGGTCATATTTTCGAAGGCTCGGGACCGAAGCTGATAGGTCCGCTCGCCAGCCATGGGACAAGCGTTTGGAACCAGAATGAGTTCAGCGCCGCCAAGCATCAGTTCACGCGCTGACTCGGGGAACTCTCGGTCAGCGCAGATCATGACGCCGACGTCGACGAACCCGCCCTCAATGTCGAGCCGAGCGACCTCAAAGGATTCTCCAGGCGTCAGAGCTTTCTCCATTCCCCAGTCACACGTATGAACCTTGGCGTAGCAAAGAACATCTTGACCATGCCGGTCGATGAGCAGGGCGGTGTTCCGAGGGGAACCAGGCCACCGCTCCAAAAATGTCGTCAAAATCGCCAAGTTGAGGTCGGACGCAGCCTTTCTGAATGCGCTCACCCATCGATCGTGACGGGCGATGGCCATCTCCTGCCACCCCGCCCGTCCAGCCTCGTCATCAGGGCAACGGGCGTAACCGATTTGCCACATCTCTGGCAGGATTGCGATGTCCGCCCCCTCTTCGGCGGCCCGAGAACATACGGCCAATCCCTTTCCGAGGTTGGCCTGTGGATCGCCACTGGAGGCGGATTGACAGAGAGCCAGCCGTAGGTCGGTCACCACTCCATTATGCGGCCCGAAGACTGGCACCAGGCGACACCGCCTTCAAGAGACATTCCAGAACTCTGGGACTTGCCGCACTGCCCCCTACCGGCGTTTCCGTTCTATCGCCGCCGACAAGCCCCCTCGTTCAGACCTGACATCGATGGGTAAATTCGACGTAATCGTCCCCGGTCGGATGTAAGGCATTCTGTAATGGTGGCAGCCAGGACGCGGTGGTCGGTCGCTCTCAGTTGCTTGGTCCTGGGTGCCTACCCGGTCGTCTCTGGGGGCCCCGGCGCGGCAGCAGCGCAACGGTCAGCAACCGAGACCGCGACAGCACTGCCGCAAGGTCCAAAGGTTCCGCACGGTTTTGCCAATGTCGTACTCCCAGGTTCAGTCTGCAGTTCCCAAGGGCGGCCTCTACAACTCCATCGTGGTCAGGCGACCATCACGAGTCCACCAGGCCTTCAGGCCGGCACTCCCAATGTCAATGTCTTCATCGGGGCCTTTGCATATGGCGATCTAGTCGGAGCCGGTCACCGCATCGTCGCCTTGAACGTCTGGTGCACCAACACAGGAGGCACTGCAGATGGGCAGATTCAGAACAGCTGGGTCGTCTTCTCGGGAGTGACCGCAAAGTCACGTCTGCTTGGTGTCCTGACCCCCCAACAGCCGTCGGTGCCGGGAGCGCATGTCCCCTACTTTGTCGCTCGGCTCGATGGCGGGGTCTCGATTAGACGTGGCCGGATTACGACCTCTGAGGTTTGGTACGGCCCGCTCGACGGGACATGTTGCCCATCGGGGATCGCAACTACTGTCTGGGCCTTCCAAAATGACCGCTTTAGTCCAGTGACGAAAATCGTGCGAGCTGCCGGAGGAACGCCAAGCCACGAGACGAAGTGTCATCCTGCTCGGCCACGAGCACTGGACACGGTTCCTTGTCGCTACCACGGACAACATACTTAGCTGAATTGAATACGGCTGGCCGACGATCTCAATCGGAACGCTCGGTGCTACGAATGTGAGTTGGCTGTGGACAGTGATAGAAGGCCGCTGGTGCTATAGGCGCGCAGCCAGTGGCGTTGCAGGCGTAGGAGAGCACAACGTATGCATAGTTGGGGACCGTCGTGGTGTTCCAACCGCAGCCCACCCATTCTCCTCACGCGAGCCCGGGAGATGTCAGGGCGCATGACTGAGGTCTTCGAGCTGTACGGATGACGGACGATCCTCATGTGCAGCCCGAAGTACGGAAGCGCAGTTGTGGGGACGACTCAAGCGCACGATCCAGAAGAGGTAGGCGATGCAGGTGACTGTTGTGACAACCACCAAACCTACGGACGAGCCAGGCGGATTCCAGCCGTCCCGAACATGAGCGAAGGGATTGACGGTCGACCCCAATCCGACGGTGTATCGGCGAAGAGCCCAAAGAAAGTCAGCCAGTTGCAGGGCGGCGACACTGATCGCCAGAATCGTGATCAGTCGTTGAGGGGCCCGCGTGAGTGCCGACGTTACGTCCTCGTCGCCAGTTGTAGGCATCACATTTCGACCCATCACCGCTCCAGCTACGAGAATCACTCCGACATAGAGGGGGAATCCGTCCCGAGCCTGCCACACCACACCGTCCGTATAGGCCTGCGACATCATCAGCGCCGTGGGCAGAACCAAGGACGCGACGACGAGGGTGATGATCACCGCCGAGTGACGTGCCAGGCCTGTGACAATCGCAAGTACGACAACAGTCGACACCGACACGATCCAGATGAATATGACCGGTTGAGTAGCGAACTCTCCGACGAATTCTTGGACAAACAAGTCCGTTCGTCCTAGGACCAACTCGAGGACTCCGATGACTGATGTCCCTGCTGGGAATGGCGTTCCTATCGGGTAGACGCTAAGTGTATGAGCCCACAGAATGTAGACCACCGCTATCGCACTGACCACGGTGACGACTCCCATGGCTAAGCGGACAGAGTGCGATCTGATCAAGATCGACAGCGAGCGTGGAGCGAGTGCGGCGAGGGTAACTCCAATGACGGCCAGCCAAAGTGGTGAAAGTCCGCGACACAGCACCAGCACGATCGCTGCGATTGCGGTGGCTGCGATCAAGCTGGTTGGAGGATTCTCCACCCAGTCGAGCACGATGATCAGTCCACCGGTCCACACGCAGATCGCTGCGGCAGCCTCGAGGCCACTGGGATTGACCACGGAACCGAAGATGAACACCATGGGCGTAGCCGCGACCGCCACGGTCGCTGGGAGCAGGCGCGATCGAGACCACACGGAGGCCAATGCAAGGGCCAGCCCGAGAAAGATCGCGCTGATCAGTCCACTAACCAATCGCATTAGGTACACGGCCGTGTCTGTGTGCCACAGGAGTGAAGGAAGTCCCACTGTGGCGTAGTAGAGAGGTGGATAGCGCCCAACATAGGTGGTCGCGATCGTCGGTCGCCCAGAACCGCGCAGGCCATGGCCACAGCCAACGGGATATACCGGCAATAGGTCGCAGTTATCGGGAATATAGTTCGCGAAGCTATCCGGAACTGTTACCACGGTGAGGGCTTTGTCACAACGCTCAGCGCCTGACGCGAGATTGCAGTATTCAAGATCAACTCGGTTCGTAGCTGTCAGGCGGGTGGCCAGCTTGGGAGAATACGCCGGGCCGACAAACTCGCCCCGCACAACGGATGCTGCCTTTATCAGCTGAGCCGACTCGTCGTTAGTGGCTCCGATCGGCTGAACGAACGACCAGGCTGCATAGAGGCAGAAAAGCAAGCATGTGGACACTGCCCAGATCAGGAGCAAGGGGTGACGTCGACAGAGACGCAATCCTCCGTCTCGGTCTTTGGGTGCCGAGGCGACGCTTTGATCCGACAACACGGTAGAGCGACCACTTGCCTCGTCGGCGGTCACCCGATCAGCCGGTGCAATCGGTGTCAGTGCCAATGTCGTCGGGAGCACCACCGTCGCATCCGTCGAAGGGAACGTCCTTGTCAATTGTGCGCGTCATCGGCGTCATCGCCTTTCAAACCTCTCTCAACATCAGCGATGAGTGCGAGTAGCCTGCTGTTTATTGCGTCAAGGCGATCGCCGAACGCGAGGAGTTCGTCTTTGTCCAACGCCTGTTGGTCCGTTTCCAGGAAGAGTGCAAGGAAGCCGTAGCGCCCCACCACCACGTCGAGCTGAGCACGGATAGTTCGATCAGGGCAGGGATTCGCAGATATCCATTGCTGCATTGACCTGAGCGTTGATCGGATTGCCTCCGACGTCGTGTTGCCCTTGGGGCTACCGATATCGCTTGTACGAGCGCTTGCGGCATCAGCGAGAGGCAGCACGAACCGCTTTGATTCATCAAGCCAAGAGCGCACCGCGGATTCACCACTCCCGCAAGCCCCAGGATCGACGCCATGAAGCATGACTTAGTGCGACTTCGCCATGCACCTGCGGGTAAAGGTGATCAATCGTCGCATGTGGCCCCCCCAAGGATTCCCTCGGCCTCTCGGCCGATGCCTTGCTATCTACCAAAAAAGTGTGACCAAAGTGTGAGGGAGTGCGAACGCGGCGGCGAATCTGGTGAATACCCTCAGCCGATTCCCAGGTAAAGGAATGGTAGGAACGGGAAGAGGCTGCAGTGACGCCGACCTGGTTCTGCGGGTAAGTATCACTCGGCCGTTGCCGCACTCCACCCCTGAGCGGCGCTGTTGTGCTCCTCCCTGGTCGGGCGAAGGCGGTTTTCGCTCGACCAGCGCCGTTATGCGGTGGGTGGCGTTGGGCGAGAGATAGCGGGTCTCCGTCCAACGTCTGCCCTACCGCAGTTCTGTTGGGCCGACGTGTACGACGACGGACAACCAGCCCAGGAAGATTCGCGCTATCGCTCTCGGGTGCTTGGTCGGACCTTCGGATGTGTTCACACCATTGCCAATCCGCTACTTGGGTTCATTGGTACTTGCGGATTCCGGCTGATTTCGTACACCCGTTCTGGTCGAATCCGTACACCCATTCCGGGGTTTTCGTACAACCCGACGGAGGTCGTGTAGAGCTGGCGTGAGGTGACGGAGGCAGGCAGCCTGCCTCGGACATCACTCCGAGGAGGTTCACTTGCCCAGACCCCGTCTCGCCATGCGCAAGGTTCGAGACATTCTGCGACTCGCCCTGATCGAGATACCAATGATGGGCATCGGTCAATCTCTAAATGTGGCGGTTGCCGGCTCCCTGGTGCTGTACAAGCTTGCGGGGCTGTCGTGAGATACCGCCTTCAAAGGACATCTCAGAACTCTGGGACTCGCCTCCATGGCCTGCCATGACCGTGGCCTGAGCGGGCTGAGCTCAGCGCGAGAAGTGGGTGTGCGGCCGCTCGAGCAGCTTTCCGTCGATGATGACATCCACCTTCTCGTTGTAAAAGGCGACCAGCCCGGCGATGGGGAGCAGCTCCCGGGTCGGGAAATCGTAGGTCCAGGCCAGGTCGGGATAGAGCGTGTCGCCCACCTTCACCGACCAGTAGCCGGTCGTCGTGCCCTTGTAGGGACACGACGTCACGGTGTCGCTCGCGACGAGATGCGCGAAGTTCAGCTCGGTCTTGTTGACGTAGTACCGGGTGGGGAGGCCGGTCTCGAAGACCATCACCGGCGCGGGCGACTCGGCCAGCACTGCACCCCCGAGCTCCACGCGCACATGGCGGTTCGAGCGCAACGAGTCGACCCGCGTGTAGGGGTCGCGGGGGTGCACGAAGATCTCCTCATCCTCCTCGTACCAGTGCGACAGCGCCGACCACTCGAAACGGACGGTGTCCTTCAAACCCGCCACGTTGGAGTCGACGTAGACGCGGGCGGCGCTGGGGCGGACGAATTCGCCGACCACCAGCGAGTGCAGCTGCGTCTGGCCGCGGTGGACCGGCTGGGGATGGTGCTCATCGACCAGCAGTTCCTGCTGCACGTCGTCCAGCGGTATGTAGTACTGCGGGTAGTGCGGCCATTCCCACACGTAGAGCGCACGGGTCGTGTCGAACACGACGGCGCCGCCCAGCGTGGCGCGCACGCGACGCGGCGCCGGCTCGACATGGTCGACCGGCACGATCGCCTGGGGATAGTCGTCCATGTGGCTCCTTACGCTCTGCGGGTCGGGCGCTCCCGCCCGGTCGGAACTCGGGTCGAGACTTCGTCAGCGGGCATCGAAGGTGGGGACGAGGGTGCGCGCCGCCCGCGCCTCGTCCACGCGGCGGACAGGGGTCGAGTGCGGGGCCTCGTCCAGGGGCTCGCCTGCTGCCGCCTCGGCGGCAATCGTCTCGAGCGCCTCGGCCAGCGCCTCGAGCGTCTGCAGGCTCTCGGTCTCGGTCGGCTCGATCATGAGGGCCTCATCGACGATGAGCGGGAAGTACACCGTGGGCGAGTGGAAACCGAACTCCAAGAGCCGCTTGGCCACATCGAGGGCCTTGGTGCCGAACTTCTTGCGCAGCGTGGCCGCGGAGAGGACCACCTCGTGCATGCACGGCCGGTCGAAGGGCACGTCGTAGGAGCCGGCGAGGCGGCGCCTGATCCAGTTGGCGTTGAGGACGGCCCGCTCCGCCACCCGGCGCAAGCCGTCCCCCCCGTGCACCTGCATATAGGCGAGCGCGCGCGCCAGAACGAGGGCGTTGCCGTGCCAGCTGTGGATCCGACCGATGGAGTGCGGCGGTGTCATGTAGCCGAACTCGTCGGCCGCTCCGGGTGCCGACCGCACGGGACGCGGCCCGGGGAGGAAGTCCACCAGCCGCGGCGAGACGGCGACGGGGCCGGCGCCCGGTCCCCCGCCCCCGTGGGGAGTGGCGAAGGTCTTGTGCAGGTTCATGTGCACGATGTCGAATCCCATGTCGCCGGGCCGGACGACGCCCAGAATGGCGTTGAGGTTGGCGCCGTCGTAGTAGAGCAGTCCGCCCACCTCGTGGATGGCGGCGGCAATGGCCTCGATGTCCTCTTCGAAGAGCCCCAGCGTGTTGGGATTGGTCAGCATGATGCCGGCCACGTCGGTGTCGAGCACCGACCGCAACGCGGCCAGGTCGACGCAGCCGCGTGCGGCGCTCGGCACGGTGACCGTCTCGTAGCCGCCGAGCGTGACCGAGGCCGGATTGGTGCCGTGGGCCGAGTCCGGGATGATGACGCGGTGGCGGGACTCGCCCCGGGCGCTGTGGTACGCCCGCATCAGCAGCAACCCCGTCAGCTCCCCCGCCGCGCCGGCGGCCGGCTGCAGCGTGGCGGCCGCCATCCCGGTCACCTCGCACAACGCCTCCTCGAGCTCGACGAGGATCTGCAACCAACCCTGGGTGAGCGACGCCGGGGCCCCCGGGTGCACGGCGGCCAGGCCCGGCAACGCGGCCACGGTGTCGCACAGCTTGGGGTTGTACTTCATGGTGCACGAGCCCAGTGGATAGGCACCGAGGTCGACTGAGAACTGCCGGTGGCTCAAGCGGGTGAAATGGCCCACCAGATCGCGCTCGGAGACCTCGGCCAAGGGCACCGGCGCGACGCGGCGGTGGCTGGCCGGGACCAGCTCGTCGACATCCCACTCCGGCATGCCCGTGGTCCGCAGCTGCCAGCTGCTCCGGCCCGGCTGGGACAGCTCGAAGAGCGTGGGCTCCGACTCTCCGCCCATGAGGGGCGCGCTGGCGGCCCGCCCGCCGGCCGCGCTCATCGCACCACCTTGTCCAGCGTCCGCACGAACCCCTCCACTTCGGACCGGGTCCGCCGCTCGGTCACGGCCACCAGCAGGCCGTGGACGGCGTCGCCGGGCGCCACCGACGGGTCGCCGTCCTCGCCGATCAGGTCGGCCAGCGCCAACCCGCCCAGGTACCCCTCGTCGGCCAACCGTTCGATCGCCACACGGCCCGGGATCGGGGTCCGCACGGCGAACTCGCGCAAGGTCGGCGTGTCAGCGGTGAGCGGCTCGATCCCACTCAGCGCCAGCATGGACTCCCGGCAGAACCGGGTCCCGCGGGCGCAGCGCAGCGCCACTTCGCGCAGCCCCGACGTCCCCAACCAGCCGAGCTGGACGGCGGCGTAGACGGCCATCAGCGTCTGATTGGTGCAGACGTTCGACGTGGCCTTCTCCCGGCGAATGTCCTGCTCGCGCGCCCGCAACGTGGTGACGTAGGCCCGGGTCCCCTCGATGTCGACGGTCTCGCCCACCAGGCGGCCGGGCAGCCGTCGCACGTGGCGCTCGGCCACGGCGAACAGGCCGAGGTAGGGGCCGCCGAAGCTGAGGGCAGTCCCGAGCGGCTGGCCCTCGCCGACCACGACGTCGGCCCCGCACTCCCCCGGCGAGCGCAGCAGGGCCGCCGCCACCGGGTCGGCCGCCACGACCAGCAGGGCTCCGGTGGCGTCGCAGATCTGCCGGGCCGCCGCCAGGTCCTCGAGACAACCCAGGTAGTTCGGGTAGCCGACCACCAGCACGCCCGGTGCCTCCCCGTCGGCCGGCACCTCGGGCCAGACCGTCAGGCCACGGTGGAGGGCCGCGTCGACCACCACATGCCCGGTACCGGCGGCGAACGTCTTGAGTACCGCACGCCAGTGCGGCGCGACGCCCGACGACAGCCATACCGTGTGGCGCCCCGAGGCAGCGACGCCCAGGTTGACCCCCTCGACCAGCGCGCTGGCCCCGTCGTAGAGCGAGGCGTTGGCCACGGGCAGCCCGGCCAGCCGCGCCACCATGGTCTGGAATTCGAAGATGGCTTGGAGGACGCCCTGGGCCACTTCGGGCTGGTAGGGGGTGTACGAGGTGACGAACTCGGAGCGCCCGGCGAGCGCGCGCACCACCGGCGGCACCTCGTGGTCGTAGGCGCCACCGCCGGCGAAGCAGACCAGGCGGTCGGCCCGCGCCCGGTTGGCGTCACCCAACGCCTCCATGCGCGCCAGCACGTCGGGCTCGGGCGAGCCGTCGGCCAGCGCGAGGCCCCGGCCCAGGCGCAGGGCCTCGGGCACGGCGGCGAAGAGCTCATCGAGCGAGCTGAGTCCGAGAAAGGCCAACATCTGCGCCAGCTCGTCCTCGGTGTGCGGCAGATAGTCGGGCATCTACTCCTCCACCCTCGGCGGCCACAACGGCGGCCGCACCAGATTTGCCGGGAGCTCGCGGGTCCGCTGCACCACCGTCACGGCATCGCCGTCGAGCAGTTGGGCATCGGCGTCGATGAGGGCCAGGCCGATCCCCCGCTCGCGCATCGGCGAGAAGTTGCCACTCGTCAGCCGGCCGACGGTCTGCCCGCCCACCTGGACGTCGGCTCCGTCGCGCAAGGGCTGGCGCCCTTCGGCCACCAGTCCCCGTAGGCGGCGCCGCGGGCCCTCGGCCTTCTCCTCCTCGAGGGCGGCGCGGCCTATGAAGTCGCCCTTGTCCCAACCGACGACCCAGCCCAATCCGGCTTGGAGGGGCGTGATGCCCGGACCGAGCTCGTGCCCGTGCAGGGGCAGTCCCGCTTCGAGGCGCAGCGTGTCCCTGGCGCCCAACCCGGCCGGGGTGACGCCGGCCGACACCACAGCCGCCCAGAAGTCCTCCGCCACCGCTGCCGGCACCGCACACTCCACCCCTTCCTCGCCGGTGTACCCGGTGCCCGCCACGAGGCAGGGTGCGCCCTCCCAGTCGAAGCGGGCCACGGCGAAGCGGTGCACCACGGCCGCCTCCGGCGAGACCGTCGCCAGCAACGCCCGCGCCTTGGGGCCCTGGACGGCGACGATGGCCCGCTCGCTGGTCACATCCTCACCGCCGATGGCCCCCAGGACCCGGCTGGTGTTAGAGGCGTTAGGCATCACGTCGAACCGCTCGTCGTCGACCCACCACACGATGATGTCGTCGGCGACCGAACCGGTCTCGTCGAGCAGATGGGTGTACTGGGCGCGACCGGGTGCGATCCGGCGCAGGTCGTTGGTCAGCGAGTGCTGCAGGTGGTCGAAGGCCTCGGGCCCCTGCACGCGCACGGTGCCGAGGTGACTGACGTCGAAAGCGACGGCGTTCTCGCGACAGGCCCGGTGTTCGGCCACGGTTCCCCAGGGATAGGCCAGCGGCATCTCCCAACCGCCGAACGGCACCATCTTGGCACCCAGCGCCACATGTGCCGCATGGAGGGGCGAACGACGAGGGGGTTGCCCGGAGTCAGTGCGGTCGTCGGCTGCCACCCAGCCACACTAGGCCGCAGAGGGTTGGTCCAAATCGAGGCCATGGGCCTCGAGCAGTGCCAGGAAGTCGCGCTGGTAGACCACCAGCACGGGGACTTCGGGGTAGAGCTCGCGCATCCGGCGCACCTTCCCGTTCTTGCGCGTCACCAGACGCTGCTCTGCCGTGGTCAATTCGATGAAGACGCCGCGCCCGGGGAGCCAGAAATCCGGGCGGAACCCCGAGACGGGCGAGCCCTGCTCGTCCCAGCGCAACGGGAACTCCACGGGCTCGTACTCCCACCGCTCCTCGTAGAGGTCGAGCAGGGCGGCGAAGAGCCGTTCGGAGGGATGAGCGAAGCGGACCCGGCCGGCGGGTGCGCCGGCGGGGTGGTGCGGGCTGCGGTGGTGGGCGGAGGTGACCTGGGTCACTCGCCCGAAGCTCGGGCCGCCCGGACCTCGTCCGGGCGCTCGCCGGCGGGCCGGGACTGGGCCGTCACGTCCATGCGCACGATGTCGGCTTCGAGCTCGTCCACCACACCGGCCAGGGGCACGATGTTGAACACGCCCTGCCCCCCGGCCAAGAGGTCCACGACCTCGCCGTTGGAGCGGGCGAGCACCGAGCTGGTGCCGGTCAGCACCAGGTTCGAGGACGCCACGTCGGCGCCCAGGTCCTCGCGCAGGCATTCCACGGCACGCCGGGCCGACTGCAGCGACACACCGGCGTCGAGCAGCTGCTTGATCACCTTGAGCTCAAGCACGTCCGAGTACGAGTAGACCCGACGGGTGCCACTCCCCCGCGCCGCCGTCACCGACGGCTGGAGCAGGCCCGTCCGGGCCCAATAGTCCAGCTGGCGATAGGTGATGCCCACCAGTGCGCACACCTGCGGTCCGTGAAACCCTCCGACCTGGGTTGTAGGCCCCTCAGCCATTGCACCTCCCGTGCTCCCGTCTCCGCCCACCATCGTAGCCCTTCTCGGACGACAATGAAGTAGTTACGAAGGCGTTATTCGGCGGCGCTCGGGCCCCCCTGCCCCCTGCGGGGCTCCCCCGCGGCCGCCGGCCACACGACGACGCCCCCGTGCACGCTGACCCCGACACGGGCGCCTGTCGCAAGCGGCGTGCCGGCGGTCATGCGCGCCACGAGCTCGGGGAGGCTCCCGCTGTCGGGCTGCACCCGCACGACGGCATCGTGGCCGAAGTACTCGTAGCTGCGGACCACGCTGGTGACGCCCGACGTATCGGCGTCCGTGAGGAGAAGCTGCTCGGGACGGACCATCACGCTCACCGGCCCATCAACGCCGCTCTGGCCCTCCGCGCGGCCGGCGGCGGTCCATTCTTCGTCGCGCGGCACCACGTCGAGGACACCCAGGGCAGTGGTCACCCGCTGCCCGCGCCGCATGCCCTCCAGCACGTTGGCCTCTCCCAGGAACTGGGCCAGCTCGGCGTCGTGCGGGAGGCGGTAGAGGTTGGACGGGGAGTTGACCTGGGCGATCACGCCGCCACGCAAAATGGCCACCTGATCGGCCATCGAGAGCGCCTCGTCCTGGTCGTGCGTGACCAAAATTGCCGTGATCCCCGCGCGGCGCAGCACCTCGCGCACGTCGGCGCGAACCGAGGCCCGCAAGGCGGCATCGAGCGAGGAGAACGGCTCGTCGAGCAAGACGATCTCGGGATCCGATGCCAGCGCGCGCGCCACGGCCACCCGCTGTTGCTGCCCGCCCGAGAGCTGATGGGGATACCGGCGCTCGAGCCCGGCCAAGCCCACGAGGTCGAGCAGCTCGCGCACGCGCCTGCGGCGCCCCTCGCCGCGATGCCGCCCTTCCCCGCGGTGCCGCCCATCTGCTTCGCGCAGCCCGTCCGCTCCGTGCAGCCCGTCCGCCCGGTGCAGTCCGTCCGCTTCGCGAAGCCCGTCCGCACGATGCAGCCCGTCCGCCCGATTGAGCCCGAAGGCCACGTTGCGGCCCACGCTGAGGTGGGGGAACAACGCACCCTCCTGGGGCACATAGCCGAGGTGTCGTTTCTCGCAAGGCACGAACCGGTGCGTCGAGTCATCCACGACTTCGGCTCCGATGCAGATCTCGCCCGCGTCGGGTCGCTCGAACCCGGCGATGATCCGCAGCAGGGTGGTCTTGCCACTGCCCGAGGGCCCGAGGATCGCCGTGAAGGATTGCTCGGGGACGTCGAGCTCGACGCCCGACAGCACCGACAAGCCGCCGAACGACTTGGCCACCCCCCGCACCGACAGACTCTTCACAAGGTCACCATTGTGCCCGGTGCATGGCCAGACGCCGGCGGGGGCGCGACTGCGGGTCCGGCGCGCGCGGGCAGGCGGTCGAACCAGCGACCCAACACGTAGCTGGGGACGGCGGCGATCAGCATGATCACGCCGGCGTAGGGCGCCGCCTGGCTGTAGGAGAGGTTCGTCTGGAACTGCCAGAACTGGGTGGCCAATGTCTGCGCGCCGGTCGGGATGAGGACCAACGTCGCCGTGAGCTCGGTGGCCGACTCCAGGAACACCAAGCAGAACGCCGCGGCCAGGCCGGGCGCGATGAGCGGGAGGGTGACGCGCCAAAAGACCGACCGACGCGGTACACCCAGCGAATGGCCCACCTCCTCGAGGCCGACGGGCGACCGCGCCACGGCGGCGCGCACCGACACCACCGCCAGGGGGAAGAACATGACGGCGTAGGTGAAGATCAGGAGGGTCGGCGTCTGGTAGAGGTGGCCGTCGAGGAAGTGCTCGGTCACATAGGTGAACGCCAAGGCGATCACCAGCCCGGGCACCCCCAGGATCAACATGTCGAAGCGCTCGAGGAGCCGAACCTCCCGGCGCGGGTGGCGGATGGAGAGAAGGGCGATCGGCAGCGCGGCCACGGTGGCCAACGCCCCGGCGCCCACCGCGTACGAGAAGGTGGTGCCTGCGGCGCCGAGCAGGGAGGCCGGCGGCAAGGTCGAGTTCCCGCCCTTCACCATGAGGTAGATCACGGCGGCGACGGGCACGCCCAGCGACACCGCCACCAGTAGTCCCACCCCGCCCAAGGCGGCGGGGGTGGCACGGCCCAAGCGCACCGGGCGGAGCTGCCGGGCCACCCCGGCGCCCAACCGGGCCCCGCGGCCGCCGCCGCGGGCGGCCCCCTCCCCCAGGAGCACGAAGATCCCCAGCACCACCAGGAGCACCGAGAGGGCACACGCTGCCGGCGAGTTGTACCCGTTCTGGAGCTCCGAGTAGATCTCCGTGGTCAAGGTGCGAAAGCCGAGGATCTCGAAGGCCCCGAACTCGGCCAGCACCACCAGCGCGACGAGGACGGATCCCCCCAGGATGGCCAGGCGGGCCTGGCCGACCGTCACCCGCCAAAAGGTGCGCAGACGCCCGAGGCCGAGGCTGCGGGCCACCTCCTCTTGCGCCGGATCGGCGCTGCGCAGGTTGGCGGCCACGGGGAGGTAGACCAGCGGGTAAACGGCCACGGTCATGACCAGGACGGCGGCCCAGAAGCCGCCGAAGGACGGGAAGATGGCCCGCCAGCCGAAGCTGACGACGAAGTCGGGGATGCCGAGTGGGATCACCACCAGCACCGCCCAGAAGCGGCGGCCGGGAAGAGCGGTGCGCTCGATGAACCAGGCGGTGAGTGTGCCCACCACGGCGCAGAGGAAGGTGACGACGATGGTGAGGCTCACCGAGTCCCACAGCAGCTGCGCCGTGAGGCGGCGGAAGAGCAACGGACCCAGGGTGCCCCACCCCACCTGCGCCGCATCGACGACCAGGAAGACGAGGGGGAGCCCGACGGCCACGGACGCCACCACGGCACCCAGGACGAGCAGGCGCGGCAGGCGGTGCCCGCCCCTTCCGCCCCGCCATCGGGCCGGTGGCACGGCACGGGAGCGATCCCCCGGATCGCCCGGGGGGACTTCGCTGGGCGGGGAGGCGACGACCGAGGTCATCGACGTGGCGTCACAACAGCTGGGCCTCTTGCAAGAGCTTTATCGCCTCGGCCCCGGTGCCCAGCTGGGCGATCGAAATGGAGTTGGGCTGGAGCTGGCTGAGCGGCGTCTCGCCGGTTCGCACCACCCCCGACGCGATCGGGTACTCGAAGCTCTCGCTGTGGGCGATGATCTCTTGCCCTTGGGCCGAGACGATGAAGGCCAGGAACTGCTGATCGGCCGCCTGGTTCTTCGACGACTTGAGGATCCCGGCCCCCGAGACGTCGACGACGTAGCCCACGTCGTGGGGGGCGAAGTAGGCGATCTTGCTGTGCATGTTGGACGCGCCGACTTCCGCCCGCTCGCGGTACCAGTAGTACTGGTTGATGATCCCCAGCGCGACCTGGCCCCGGTTCACCTCGTCGGCGATGGTCTCGTTGTCCGGGTAGAGGTGGCTGGTCGCGTTGGCCTTGAGGGCGTTGAGCCACCGAAGTGCCGCCGCGTTGCCGTAGGTGCGGGCGACGGAGGTGACGATGGGTTGAAAGTCGGTCTCGCCGCCGGCCAGGGCGATCTTGCCCTTCCACTTGGGCTGCGCCAGCTGCATGGCCGATGTCGGGAGCTGGCTGGGCTTGAGCAAGGCGGTGTTGTAGACCATGACGCTGACCCGGGCCGAGACGCCCACCCAGTTCCCGGTGGGCGAGCTGTACTTGGCCGGCGTCTTGGCGAGGGTCGACGGCTTGACCGAGGAGAGGAGGCCCTTGGCCGCCAATGCTTCGAGCGGCGGGGAGTTCTCGGTGAAGAACACGTCGGCCGGGGAGTTCCTGCCTTCCGCTTGTATCTGGTCGACGAAGGTGTCCTCGTCGTCGTAGCGGGCGTTGACCGTAATCCCGGTCTTCTTCTCGAAGGCGGCGATCAAGTACTCGGTGGTCTGGACGTGCTGGCCGCTGTAGAGGGTGATGCTGCCGCCGGAGGCCGAGGCCGGCGCTCCCCCTCCGTCGCCGACCGACCACAGGACGCCGGCCAGTGCCGTCGCGAGCAGGCCAGAGCGGATCGATCGACGCCTCACGGCGCCACTCCCGGGCACGAAGCGTTGAGCGCGTCGAAGGCCCGTGCGATCGCCTTCTTGGCCGCATGGCCGCCACCGTCGGTGCGCACCAGAGCCCGGTCGGCCGCAATCAGACTCGAGAGCGTGGCGCCGACCGGGCCGTCGGAAGTGTGGATCTGCCCGAGCGGCTGAATTTGGCTGAGCGCGTACCCCACTGGATCGGCGCCGGGATCGGGCCCGTCCGAGAGCACGGCCATGAGCTTCTGGCACAAGGCGGCCGGCGCCGCCATGGGCGCTCCCCCACCGGGTCCGCCTGCCCCGCAGGCGGCCGCCAGCAGCGGGAAGGTGACCACCATGGAGGCCAGGGCCACCGGGCGGGAATGCGTCCGAAAATTGCGCCCGGCACGAGTCCCCCCGGTGTCCCCCCGGGACTGGCGCATCGTGAAACCCTCCCTCTACCTCGGAAAGTAAGGTTACCCTAACTTAGCCAAGGTCTCTTGGAGCGTCAAGATCGGGGGATCGGGCCCGGGCTCAGTCGATGCGGGGACCGCCTGTCCGGAAAACGGCGGTTCCCAAATCGCCTGTCGCCAAATCGCCTGTCCCCAAATCGGCCCGGCCCTCCAGGGGGCTGGAAGGCTCGGCGTGGAAACGCACGGGGATGCGACCGGCGCGGCGGGCCAGGTAACCCGACTCGGTGGCCAATCGCATGGCGCGCGCCATGGCGGCGGGGTCGTGGGCCCGGTTGATGGCCGTCGCCACCAGGACGCCGTCGCAGCCGAGCTCCATGGCCAGGGCGACGTCGGAGGCGGTGCCGATGCCCGCATCGAGGATCACGGGCACCTCCACGGCCTCACGGAGCAAGGCGATGTTGTGGGGATTGCGAATCCCCAGACCGCTGCCGATGGGAGAGCCCAACGGCATCACCGCAGCGCAGCCGACCTGCTGGAGACGGAAGGCTAGGACGGGGTCGTCGGTGGTGTAGGGCAGGACGACGAAGCCGTCGTCAACCAGCTGTTCGGCGGCGGCGAGCAATTCGACGGCATCGGGCAAGAGGGTGCGGTCGTCGCCGATCACCTCCAGCTTCACCCAGTCGGTGCCGAAGGCCTCCCGGGCCAGCTTCGCCGTGAGCACCGCCTCGGTGGCAGTGGCGCACCCCGCCGTATTGGGCAGGACTCGCACGCCCACCTCGGTGAGCAGGTCGAGCAGGGAGCCCCTCCCCGAGGGATCCACCCGGCGCACGGCCACCGTCGCCACCGCCGTGGCTGACTCCACCAGCGCGGCGCGCAGCGCCCGCAGACTCGTCATGCCGCCGGTTCCGAGGAGGATCCGGGAGGACAGGGGCACGCCCGCGATGCAGAGGGCATCGGGGGGGACAGGCGAGGGCACCTGGGATGTGTCGGGCGCAGGCGGAGCGGGCACCGATGACCGCTCCTCGGATTCGGACGTCATCGCTTGCGACGATACCCTCGCTCCCCGAGCGGGTCGCGCCGAAGGGCTGCTCGCTAACGTGGGCGCGTGCCGACCCCACCCACCGCCTTGAGCATCGCGGGGTCCGATTCGGGCGGCGGGGCCGGGGCCCAGGCCGATCTCAAGACCTTCGCCGCCCACGGCGTCCACGGCACCACCGCCCTGACGGCCATCACGGCGCAGAACACGGCCCAGGTGCGCGGGGTGGTGGCGCTCGACCCCGCCTTCGTCCGCCTGCAGATAGAGACGGTCCTCGACGACTTCGCAGTCGGGAGCGTCAAGACGGGGATGCTGGCCAACCGCGGCATCGTCGACGTGGTGGCCGACCTCGCTGCGGCCGGAAGGCTGCTGCGGCTGGTCGTCGACCCCGTGCTGGTCTCCTCGAGCGGCCATGCCCTCATGGACCCCGACGGGGTGGACGCCTACCTCGGGCACCTCCTCCCCCACGCCCTGGTGGTCACCCCCAACCTGCGCGAGGCAGCCGCGCTGACCGGCGTTGACGTGCGTGCGCTCGCCAGCGTGCCCGCCATGACCGAGGCCGCCGAGAAGATCCGCGCCGGGGGGGCCCGCTACGTGGTGGTGAAGGGAGGCCACCTCACCGATGCGGCGCACGACGTCGTGGCCGGACCCGAAGGGATCACCGTGCTCGAAGCGGGTCGCGTGGCCACGGGCAACGACCACGGCACCGGGTGCTCACTCTCGGCCGCCATCGCCGCCCACCTCGCCCGGGGCGCCGACGTCCTCGATGCGGTGCGGGCCGCCAAGTCCTTCGTCGCCCGCGGGCTGGCCGGGGGGGCGGGGTGGCGACTGGGCGCGGGGCACGGGCCCATCGACCATTTCGGGTGGTCCGGCGGAATCGGGTGGTCCGGCGGAACATAGGCTCTAGAAGCGATGAGCCTGCACGACGCACCTCCGGCGGATATCGCCGTCGAGGACCACGGGGTCCCCCTGCGCCCCCCGCCACGGGCGGGCGTCAGCATGAAGGCCGCCATGATCGTGCCCGGGCTCGGCTTCTTCATCCTCGTGGTCTTCATCGGCGCCAGCCTCCTCACGTCCAATCCCGTGCAATCGACGAAGACTTCCGTCCGGACGTTCTCGGTGCCGGGGACGAGCCTGCGGGCCCGGCCCGCGGTCGACGACCTCAAGGCCATCACGGTGTCGGGCCAGCCGCCGGGCAACATCCTCAACAACGTGTCGATCCCCGAGGGCGCCACCTTGGTCTCGCACCAGAACAACACCGACTCGGCGCAGGGGTACGACGCCCAGATCGGGCTCACCGACGACGCGTCGCAGGCAGCCGTTGAGAACTTCTACGCCAAGGACATGAAGAAGCAGGGCTGGCAGATCCTCAACACAGGGCCGGCCGACCACAACCCCAACGCCATCGAGGTCCTGGGCAAGGAGGCGGGCTCCGACGGGTACTACTGGGAGATGGGCGTCGTGGTTTCGGCGACCACCTTCGGTCCGAACGCGCCGCCTGCGGGAGTCACCCACTTCACCCTCGAGCTGTTCCAGCAGAGCGACCCGGACTGAGCGGCCCGGTTTGAGCGACCCGGACTGAGCGGCCGGTCTGAGCGGTCGGTCGGGGGGGTCGGTCGGGGCGGGTCGGTCGGGGCGCGCGATCAGGGCGCGCTGGCGCTCACGACGAGATCGGTGACGGTATTCGTGGTGCCGGTTCCCCTGGCGTCGACTTCTGTGACACCAGCTCGTCCGGACGCGCCGGCTCCGCGAAGAGATACGACCAGACGAAGAAGTTGATCGGGTAGAGCAGGTACCCGATACGCGTGGCGGGTGCCAGCAGCGTGATGACGCCCATCACCACCCCACCGACCTTGCACACCTGGGACGCGGTCCGAGGCGGCCGACGATAGAGATACCACGCGAGCAACGCGCCGCCGAGCAACCCCACCGCCAAGGGGAGGACCCGGTGCAGGAACGGGAACGCGCTGACGATGAGATGGCCCGGCAGCGGGCTGGCCGCCGGTGAGTTCACGCCCGACAGGCCCAGGGGGAACAGGACGACGTTGTCGAAGAAGGCCCAGGGTCCACCGAGCGCGAACGGGACGACCACGGGACCGGCCACCAGCAGCATGCCGAGCACCATGAGCCAGGGACGGCGCTTTCCGCGACGATCGTACGCCGCGAATAACGCCAGGGCGGCGAGGGGCCACGCGGTGAACTTCATGGCGGACACCACCCCCAGCACCAGGCCGGAGGCGAACGGTTGTCGTCGCTGGGCCAGCACCATGGCCAGCAAGAGGAACGCCACCACCGGCATGTCGTCGCCGCCGGTGGCCAGCGGGAGCGCAGCCGTGGGCAGGATGGCGATGACCTGGACGGCACGCATCTTGCGCCGGCGGTCAGCCGGGCACAGGTACAGGGCCACCGCGGCCACGAGCAAGGTGCACAGGCTGAAGAAGATCCGGGCGTCGGTCAGCTCGATGTCGTGCTTCTTCACGCTGGGTATGCCGAACACGGACATGAGCGGGAGGTAGGGGACGAAGGCGTCCACGGTGGACACGCCCTTGGCGTGGTAGACCACCTTGCCGTTGGGATTGGTGACCTCGTGATAGGGGTTCTTCCCTCGGGCCACCGCCTGCCCCTGGTGCTCTATCACCCCCACCTCAGGCTGGAAATGGGAGCCGGGGTCGCCGTCGGAGCGCCAGACGATCTCGAGCCCGAGTGGGATCGCCGTGGCACCAGCGAAGACACAGACGGCCACCCCGATGCGGGCCGCCCAGTTGCGACGCGCCCTTTTGGGCGCCATGGCGCTCGCCCGGCCCGACTTGGACCGGCGCGCCGCCACCACGGCCACGCCAGCCGACGCCACGACGCCGAAGAGAAACGGGCCGATGGCCAACTCCGCCCACTGGCGGTAGAGGGCCAACGTCGACGTCAGGATGGTGATCAGCGCGAAGGCGGCGCCGAGCCCGTAGAGGATGGCATCGCCCGCCTCGGCACTGACCGACGGGATACGGCGACGAGCCAACGTTGCCATCGTGCGCCCGGCCTCAAGCCGGGTATGTGTGGTCGACATGGGTCTGCCCACAGCCTGACATAGCAGGTTCAGGTGGGCCACAGTATTGACGAACTTCTTAGAGGCCGAGCTCCCGCTGGTAGAAGGCCAGCTCCTCCTCCAGACACGCCGCCACCGTCTCGGCCCGGCGGAACCCGTGCCCCTCCCCTTCGAAGAACCGCACCTCGCAGCGGCGTCCCGCGCCCACCAGGGCGTCGTGGAGGGCCCTCGTCTGCTCGGGTGGCACCACCAGGTCGTCGAGGCCCTGGAGCAACAGGACCGAACCGTTGATCTCGGCGGGGCGCCGGGCGGGCGACCGTGCGGCGTAGAGGTCCCGGCATTCGGGCAGGGGCCCCACGAGCCGGTCGGTGTAGTGCGCCTCGAAGTCATGGGTGGAGGCGGCCAGGGCGAGCAGATCGGTCACGCCGTACCACGACACGGCCACGGCGAAGGGCTCATCGGAGGCCAGCGCGTTGAGCGCGGTCAGCCCACCCGAGCTGGCGCCCCGGATGGCCATCTGGGCCGGGTCGACGCGACCCTGCCCGGCCAGTGCGTGGGCAGCATCGACGCAGTCCTCGGAATCCGCCACCCCCCACTGCCCCCAGAGGGAGCACCGGTAGGCCCGCCCGTACCCGGTGCTGCCGGCATAGTCCACGGCGGCATACGCGAAGCCGCGGCTGGTGAAGTACTGCACCACGACGTCGAAGCCCGCGCCGACCGAACCGGTGGGCCCGGGGTGACAGCCCATGACCAGCGGCGGCAGCATGCCCGGCGGCCCCGTCGTCCCGCGCAACGTGGGGGCGTGCACGATCCCGTGGACGCGCCGGCCCGAGCGGCCGACGAAGGAGAAGGGCTCGGGAATCGACACGTCGTCCGTCGCCAGACTCGGGCCCGGGGACGTACGGGGGCGCAGCGGCGTCGCCGGCGGCGTTGCTTGCGGCTTCAGCTGCAGCTGCGGCGGCTGCGGCTCCAACGTCCACACGTTGGACGGGCCGTCGAGCGGGGCCCCGATGTAGGCGATGCCCGCACCATGGCGGCAGAGCGCGGAGATGGAGACGCAGGGCTGTGGCAAGGGACGGGGTGGGGATGCGGCGCCGGCGGTCTCGCCGGCGCCGGTCTCGCCGATGAGCACCAGCGAATCCCGCCCGTCGGCGGTCATGCGAGCCACCAGAACGCCAGTGCCGTCGTCCGCGGCCCCGACTTCGCCCGCGGCCCCGCCATCGCCGTTGGCCCCGACTTCGCCGTCGGCTCCGACCCGGGCCATGGTCGACTGGCCCAGGGCCCAATCCGGACCGTGAAACTCGGCGGCGACCGTGGCGAGGCGGGTGGCGGGCGGTCCGTCGGAGGTGCCGCTGTCCCTGTGGGGCTGCCACCACCCGTGACGATCGGAGACGAAACGCAGGCTCCCGTCGGTCTGCCACACCGGTTGGCCCACCGACACGTCGCTGCCGCCCTCCACCTCCCATGGCGCGCCCGAAGCAACGAGCTGCCGGCGACCCGTCGCGTCGTCGACGGCCCGTCCGAGCGGGATGACGGTGAGGGAGGAGCGGTCCCATGGCATGTCGGGGTGGTCCCACACCACCACCGCCAGACGCGCCGATGCCGCATCGAGCCTGGGCGCGCCGTAGAAGTCGTGCCCTTGCGTCAGCACCGACTCGCCCCGATTGCCCGGCCGCGCACCCAGTGCCACGACCTGGCGACGGGGCGGGCTGTCGGCATCGTCGCGGTGCACCTCGCGCACTGCCACGACCCACTCGCCGTCCGCGCTGGCATCGAGCCCTCCGTGCGCCCAGCGCTCGCCCGCGGGAGGCTCATCCGTCAACGCGATCGGGACTTCGACCGCAAGATGATGCAGCCACACCCGCTGGTCGGCCTGGTCGACGTACGCGAACGTGCCGCGTTCGTGCCCCGGCACCAGCCGGCACGCCCCGCCCCCGTACTCGTGCACGCGGCTCCGGATGCTCACGCCCTCCGGGGAGAGATCCACCACACGGTCTCCCTCGGCACGTACGAAGACCACCCGACCGCCTTCGTCCGGACGGGACTCCAGCCAGTACACCGACTGCCCGTCGGAGCAGATCTCGGACAGCGACACTTTCCCGGCGGCGGCCTGCCGGGCCTCGAGCGGTGAAGGCCAACGCCCGAACGGTGCGACGCGATCCATCCGGCTGAACGTAGTCGTCGCCCCGACGCGGCCCGGCGCCAAGTCCCCCTCTTGCTTCTAGGGTGAGCCCATGCGGTTCCCGGCCTACCTCCTCACCAAGTCAGGGGAGGTGATCCGTCCCCATATCACCGAGCTCTCCGAGGACGACCTTCCCTCCGGCGACGTGCTCATCGACGTCGAATGGTCCGCCATCAACTACAAGGACGCCATGGTGACCCGCCCCGGGAACCGGGTGGCCAAAGGCTTCCCACTCGTGCCCGGGGTGGAGCTGACCGGCTCGGTGATCGAGACCGGCGTCACCGAGCTGGTGCCCGGACAACGCGTCCTCGTGCAGGGATACGACCTGGGAGTCGCGCATCACGGCGGGTTTGCCGGCCGCGCCCGCGTACCGGCGGGGTGGGTCGTCCCGCTACCCGACGCGCTCTCCACGCGTACCGCGGCGATCATCGGCCTGGCCGGGTTCACGGCATTGCTCTCCCTGCAGCGACTGCTCCAGCACGGCGTCACACCCGACGGCGGGCCCGTCCTGGTCACCGGCGCCTCGGGAGGGGTGGGCAGCACCGCCGTCGCCCTCATGGCGCACCGGGGCTTCGAAGTGGTGGCCTCCACCGGCAAGGCTGCGGAGCACAGCTACCTCGAAAGCCTCGGGGCCTCGCGGGTCGTGGGGCGCGCCTTCAGCGCCGAGGACGACCGCACCCTCGGTCCGGGGCTCTGGGGCGCGGTGCTCGACTGCGTCGGGGGGTCAACCCTCTCCGAGGCATTGCGCACCACTCGTTATGGCGGCGCCGTTGCCGCCAGCGGCCTCACGGGCGGCAACGAACTCGTGACCACCGTCTACCCATTCATCGTGCGGGGCATCGCACTGCTCGGCATCGACACGGTCGCCACTCCGATCGCAGAGCGCCGGGCCCTGTGGTCCTCCATCGCTTCCGACTACCCGGTCGAGCGCTGCGAGGAGATGGTCAGCGACGAAGTCGGCTTGGAGGGCCTCACCGACGCGCTCGGTCTGGTGCTCGACGGTGCCGTCCGCGGGCGCATCCTTGTGCAGCCGCAGCGTTGATGAACCCGGAGGCTCCCGCTCAGCCGGAGACGGCGTAGACCGGCGACACCGCGATCGTCTCGTCGTCACACGGCGCCATTGTGACCGCGAAGTGGGGCGACGGCGTCAGCGCACCCGGCGTGGTCACCGACAGGCTGGTGGAGCTCGGGCAACTCGTCGCCTCCCCCGTCGGTACGTCGGAGTACTCGAAGTCGAAGGCGGCCCCCTGACCGGCTGCGAGCGTAACGAGGGCGGGTGGCTCAGAAGCAGGCCCCGACAGATTCACCGTCAGGCCATGGACGATGTTGGCGGTAATCGTGATGCCTGCCGCGTTGAAACGGGTCAAGGTCGGATACCCCTCCATTGTGCAGGTTCTCGAGCCCAACGACGTGACGTCGATGGTCCCGATGATGGTGCCGGCGGCCCCCTGGGTCTGCCCGAGGCTGGCGGAGACCTCGGGACACGGGCCGATGCCCGTCGTCGTGGTATTCGTACCACCCGAACCGGTGGACGGCGACACGCTCGTGGTCGAGGTGATGGTCGTAGACGTATGGTTCGTCGTGGTCGTCCCTGTCGACTCGTGCGGGCTCGGGTTCGAGCACGCGGCAGCCATGACCCCGCAGCACAGCAGGCCCGCCAGCCCCGCCAACCCCCGCGGTGCCCGCATCAACCGTCGAAGTCTTCTGGGCGCACCGAGTCGAGGAACTGACGGAACTCTCCGACGAGCTCCTCGGGAATGTCCTCGCTCTCCTCGTCGGTGTCCAACGCCAAGATGATGCCCTCGGCTTCCATCAACTCGTCGGCCACGAAGATGGGCGCTTCCGTGCGCACCGCCACCGCCACCGCGTCCGAGGGCCGGCTCGAGACGATCGTCCGCTCCTCACCACGGCGCAGGTGTAACTCGGCGTAGTAGGTGGAGGAGCGGAGCTCGGTGATCACGACCTGCTCCAATCTGACCGCCAGCGTCGTCAGCACGTCCTTGAGGAGGTCGTGGGTGAGCGGCCGGGGCATGTCCACGCCCTGGAGGGCGTAGGCGATGGCCGTGGCCTCGGGATTCCCGATGAAGATGGGCAACGTCCTGCCCGCACCGTCGGTCTCCTGCAGGAGCAGGACCGGGGTGTTGGTCTGCAGGTCCACTCTGACAGCTCGGAGAAGCACTCGGACCATTCCTGAAATGTAGCGCCCGAAGGGGCCGCTCCGGTCAGCTCCCCAGGTGACGCCGGAGGGCCGTCCGCAGAAGGGCGCCCCGCATGGATTGGCCCAGGGCCCCCAGCTCGTCCGCACCCTCAATGGCCCGGCGGCGTGACTCGGGGTTGCGCTGACGCAGTAACGGGATGATGACCTGCTCTATCAACCCCAACTCACGGTCAACCGAGTTGCGGTAGAGGCGCAGGTGGCGAGGCTCGATCCCGAATTTACGGAACTCCGCCGCCAGGTTGGCCACGGTCACGGCGTCCTCGTCGAAAGTGGGGATACCGGCCACCACGACGCACTCGATCAGGCCGAACCCCTGCAACCCCGCCAGCTCCACCTCGCTCAACCCGCTGGCTGCGCAGAGCTCGTCGGCGGTCACGCCGGCCGCGCTCCCCTCGTCGGCCGTCGAGGGCGATGCTGCGATCGAGGCCGCCGCGGGGGGCGACTCACTCGTGGGCGCGCCGCCCGTCACCGCATGTCTGCCGCCGGTGCTGCTACCGGCTCCCGCGGCGGTGTCGCCCTCCGGCCTCACGCCGCGGGCGGCCGTCGGCGCAGCGGCCACCGGGCGACCCTTGTCGGCGGCGCGCGCGCCCCGCACGCCGCGGTCTCCCGTGCTCGGCCCACCGGCCGCGCCCGCGGTGGATGATGCACCCGCGGCTTCATGCGGCCGCGGTGCGGAAGGCGCGGACTGCGCCCCAGAGGGTGGCGGTGTCGCACGCCCAGCGGACGCGGCAAGAGCCGCTGTCGTCGTTGGGCCGGGCTCGGGTGACGTGTGCGCTCCCGCTGCGCTCGCTTGCGGCGTGGTCACAGTGGGCCGCGGTGGTGCGCTCGCTCCCACGTTCCCGGCGACCGGCGCGCCCGTCGTGGGCACGGCCGCCGCCACGGCGTCGGGCGAGCGGGCGGCGCGACGCGAGGCGTCGGCCAGTATCCGCGCCATCGCTTCATCGTCCGCCTTGCTCGCACGCTCCTCGGTCCGCCCGGCCGCAGGGCCGAGGCCGGACGACGTCGCTCCCGCGCTGCGCGCGGCACCGGCCGCGGCATGCGCCGGCTCCCGCACCCGCCCGTTGCGGCGCAGGGCCGCGGGATCCTCGGACGCCGGCGCCACGTCCGCCTCGGACGTCGCATCAGAACCCTCTTCGGAACCCTCTTCGTACAGGTCGCCGTCGGCCAGCCGGTCCCGGATCACCTTGAGGGGCAGGAAGTGTTCCCGCTGCTGGCGCAGGACCCAGCGCAGGCGCTCGACGTCGGTCTCGAAGAACTTCCGGTAACCCGACGGTGATCGCTCGGGGTTCACCAGGCCCTGGCTCTCGAGAAACCTGATCTTGGAGATGGTGACGTCGGGAAACTCCTCACGCAACAGCGTGAGGACGTCCCCGATAGAGAGATACGAACGGCTGCTCACTCGTTCCCCGCCACGAGGTAGACCAACTTGAACTTCCCGATCTGCACCTCGTCTCCCGGTTTGAGCTCCGCCTCGTCGATGCGCTCCCGGTTGACGTAGGTGCCGTTCAACGAGCCCACGTCGCGGATGGTGAACCGACCGCCCTCCGCGTGGGTGATCTCCACGTGGCGGCGCGACACCGTGATGTCGTCGAGGAAGATGTCGCTCTCGGGGTGCCGACCGGCCCGGGTGACGCCGGTCTCCAAAAGGTAGCGCGCGCCCATGTTGGAACCGCGGGTGACCACCAGCACTCCCGAACCATGTGGGATCTCGACCAACGTGTCAATGGGTTCCTCATCGGAGCTCTCGTGGTTCTCGTCGGCCGGGTGAAGGGTGATGGTGGCTTCGTCGCCCTCGGAGAGTAGGGCGTTCCCACAGGACGAGCAGAAATTGACGCCCTCGGGATTCCGATGCCCGCAGTTGTTACAGAACACGGCGACAACGGTACTCCACGCCACGGCGAGATTCCCCGGCCCGTGGGCCAGGGCCGACGGCGCGCTCAACCTGCAGTGAGATCGCGATAGGCCGCCGGGTCGAGCAGGGCCTCGACGCCGGCACCTTCGGCCAGTTCCAGCTCGCAGATCCAGCCCTCCCCATAGGGGTCCTGATTGATCTGCTCGGGTGCGGCCGTGAGCGAATCGTTGATGGCGGCGATCGTCCCGCCCAGGGGGGCGTAGATCTCCGAGACCGACTTGGTCGACTCCACTTCGCCCAGCAGCCCACCGGGGGTCACCGGGGTCCCGACGGTCGGCAGGTCGACATAGACGATGTCGCCGAGCGCATCCTGCGCGTAGTCAGTTATGCCCACACGCGCCCGGTTGCCCTCTATCCGGACCCATTCGTGTTCAGCCGAGTACCGAAGGTCGTCTGGAACGTTCATGGGGGGCGACGCTAGCGGACGCCCGGGGTCTTCTATAGCGGCAATGCCATCGGCGCCGGGGCGGTCGAAAGTATCCTGTGCAGCCGCTCGATGAAGCCCCCACTGAGGCGCTCGGAATCGGCCCAGTCGGACCCCTCGGCCCAGACATGGGTCGTCGGTTCCTCCGGATCGGGCACCACCAGGACCCATCCGGTCTCGGTGCACACCTTGATCCCGTCGAGCAGCACCAGTTCGGCCCCCTCTTCGGTCAGCTGCTCCATCAGCGTGCGCATCACCAGGCCCTTTTGCTCGAATGGCGTCTCCACCTCGGTGCGCAGGATCGGCAGTTCGGGCACCCGGGCCACGACCTCCGCGAGCGTCTCGCCCGAGCGCCCCAAAAGGGCGATGAGCTTGACCAGGGCCGCCGCGCCGTCGAACGAAGGCAGGAAGTCGGGGAAGATGAACCCACCCTCCTGATCGGCCGCGTACGTCACACCCCCTGAAGCGGCGGCCTCCATGAGCTTCGACGCCGACAGCGCCGTGGTGAGGATCTCGACCCCACGGGAGGCGCAGAGCGTGGCGGCCCGCTGGCTGACGGTGAGCGGCAGGGCTACCCGCGTCGTGGCATCACCGGCCGTCACCAATTCCAAAAAGACCATGAGGGCCTGGTCGTTGCTCAAGACCCGCCCCGTGCCGTCGACAAGTGCGAGGTGCTCGCCCCCGGGGTCGATCACCGCACCGAGGTCGGCCCCCGACTCGCGGACCGAGCGCACCACGCGGGCGGCACTCGACACCGGGTCCAGCGAGATCATGCCCGGCGTCTGCGCGTAGGGGTTGATGCTCAAGACGTCCGCCTTGACCTTCGCGAGGAGGTTCGGCATGACGTAGCTCGTGGCTCCGTAAGAGAGATCGAGCACCAGCCTCAGGTCGCGGCGGGGAACGTTCGCCAGGTCGAATGCCTCGACCACGTCGGCCGTGTAGAGCTCCAGCGCCCGGGGGGAGAAATCGATGTCGCCCACGTCGCCGGCCGTGACCCGGCGGAACTCCTCGCGGTAATAGAGCCGCTCGATGCGGCGCTGCTCGGTCTCCGAGAGATCCAGGCCCTGGGAGTCGAAGAAGCGGATGGCCACCGATTGTGGATCGTCGGGGCTCAGGCGCACCGTCAGGCCGCCCTGCGTCCCGCGGGTGCGGATCTCGTGACGGGTCACGGGAATGGTCGCCACCTCGAGATCGGTCACGTCAACGCCCACCGAGTTGCAGCCGACCATGAGGGCCCGCTTGAGGACACGGGCGGCCCGGCTGGTGTCCCGTGACGTGGTGATGACCGATCCCTTCTCGAGCGAGGAAGCCCAGGCCTTGGCCAGGCGTACCGCCAGCTCGGGGCTGAGATCCACGTTCACGATGCCCCGTACGCCGTCCCGGCCGAACAGCGTGCGGGTCCCGCCCGACTCCCAGATGATGGAGGAGTGGACCTGTGCCCCCGCCTCGACGACCTTGTAGGGATAGACCTTCACCCCACCCCGCAGCTCGGCGTGGGCCCCGATCAGGCAGCCCTCGCCCACCACCGAGCCCGGCTCGCAGCGGGCACCCCGGCGCAGGTCGCAGGACCGCCCGAGGACCGACCCCTCAATCCGGGACGCCATCCCCACGTAGGAGTTCTCCCCGATCACCGAATGGTGTACCTCCGCACGCGCGGCAATGCGGGTGTTGGCCCCGATGGTGGTGTACGCGCCGATGACGGCGTCTTCGTCGATGGTGCAGTTCTCCCCGATGAAGGACGGTCCCCCGATACGGGCCGAGGGATCGATCGACGATCCCTTGCCCAGCCAGACCCCCGGCTGCACTTCGAAGCCCGATATGTCGACTTCGACCTTGCCGTCGAGGATGTCCTGGTGCGCCTTGAGGTACGCCGCCGTGGTGCCCACGTCCTCCCAGTAGCCGTTGGCCACGTAGCCGAAGATGGGGGCGTCGGCGTCGAGCACGGCGGGGAACACCTCCCCGGAGAAGTCCACGGCGCGGCCGGCCGGGATCACGTCGAAGATCTCGGGCTCGAGAACGTAGATGCCCGTGTTGATGGTGTCGCTGAANNACGATGCCGAACTCGAGCGGGTTCTCCACCGCGCAGAGCGCCAGCGTGGCCAAGGCGCCGTTCTTCTCGTGGAACTCCATCACCGTGGTGAGGTCGATGTCGGTGAGCACGTCGCCGGAGATCACCAAGAAACGCTCGGTGAGCTCGTCGCGGGCGTTGCGCACCGAACCGGCGGTGCCCAGGGGCGTCTCCTCGGTGGCGTACACCATGCGCACGCCGAGCTCCGAGCCGTCACCGAAGTAACTGCGGATGGCGTTCGGCATGAAGGCCACCGTCACCACGATGTCGGAGATGCCGTGCCGCCGCAGCAGCGACACGATGTGCTCCATCATCGGGCGCCCGACCAACGGCAGCATGGGCTTGGGCAGGTTGGAAGTCTGGGGGCGCAGGCGAGTCCCCTCGCCACCGGCCATGATCACTGCCTTCACGCGGCACTCCGCCCGGCGGCCCGGGCCGTCCGCCGAGCCGATCGCCCGTCGTGCAGCGCGGCGCGCGCCGGCGCCACGTAACTCGCCGCCGCCACCCAGGCCAGGGTCAGGCCGATGACGCCGATGACCCACGCCGCCACGTGGAACGGGCCCTGCCAGGCCGCCGTCCCGTGGGAGATCAAGAAGCCGGGATACGACGTCATGAGTGCGAATGTGCCCGCTTTACCCACCCACAACACATTTATGCGGGCGGCACCGAGGGCGGCCAGGAGCACCACCATGAGCGAGACCAGGGCTTCGCGGGCCAGGGTGGCCACCCCGAACCACAGCGGGACGGCGCCGTGCACTATGACGGCGATGACCGCCGTGGCGACCAGAATCCGGTCGGCCGTCGGGTCGAGGACCTTACCGAGCGTGGAGACCTGGTGATAGCGGCGGGCCACATAGCCGTCGACCCAGTCCGTCGCGCCGAGAACAGCCAGGAGCAGGGCGGCTAGTGTCTGGCGTCCCAGCCCGAAGAGCAACCACAAGAAGAGCGGGATGCACAAGAGCCGCGCCATGGTTATGACGTTGGGAGCGGTCAGTACCCTCCCCAGACCCTCTTCTTCGTCCACCCGGCGAGTCTACGGGAGGCGCCTTCCCTGGCTGCGGGCACGCGCGCGCCGATCTGGCCGCAGTGCCCGGTGTGCCATGTGCCAGAGTGGCCGGGTGCCGCGATTCGAGCCCTTCCGAGGCCTTCGTTATGTGCCGGGTGTCGCGCCGATCGGCCAAGTCATGGCGCCGCCGTACGACGTCATCAGCTCGGCCGAGCGGGTCCACCTGGCCTCCCGCCATCCGGCCAACGCCGTGCTGGTCGAGCTGCCCGAACCCGATCTCCGAGAAGGCCGCGACCGTTACCGGGTCGCGGTCGACCTCTTCATGCGCTGGCAGTCCGAGGGGATCATCCGCCCCGACCCGACGCCGTGCCTCTACCCCTACCGGATGACCGACGCTTCGGGACGCTCGACGACCGGCGTGCTCGGCGCGCTCGGCCTACCAGAGCCGGGTACCCAGAGCGACATCCTGCCCCATGAGCAGACCCTGCCCAAGCCCAAGAGCGACCGCCTGGACCTCCTGCGGGCCACCAGGGCCAACCTCTCCCCGATCTGGGGCCTCTCCATGACCCACGGCCTCACGGCCACCTTCGACCCCACCGACGACGAGCCCAGTGCCGACGCCTACGACGATGACGGCGTGCGCCATCAACTGTGGGTGCTCGACGACCGCGATGCCATTGAGGCGATCAGAGCGGCCGTGGCGACCAATCCTGTCGTGATCGCCGACGGGCATCACCGCTACGCCACCGCCCAGACCTACCAGGCCGAATGCCGGGCCCGGAACGGGAACGTGGCGGGTCCGCACGACCAGGTCCTGGCGCTCATTGTGGAGCTGGCGGAGGAACAGCTCACCGTGGGCGCCATCCATCGCACCATCTCGGGGCTGCCGCCGGACTTCGACCTGGTTGCCGCCTGCGCCGATTGGTTCGACGTGGTGCGGGCGGGGCCCGCCGACGAGCGCACGCTCGGCGCGCTGGCCGACGCGCGCTCACTCAGCCTCATCGCCGGAGGCAGCGCCTACCTGCTCCTCCCTCTGGAGGCGACCTACGCCGCGGCAGGCAACGACCTCGATGCGAGCCTCATCGCCGTGCTCTTCTCACATCTGCCGCCGCACGAGTCGATGCACCAGCACAGCGTGGCCGAGGCGGTCGCCGCGCTCGGAGGGATGGAGGGCGAGGTCGCCGGGGTTGGCGGTATCGGCAGCGGAGTCGGTGTCGGCGCGGCCCCGGGTGGGGCGCAAGCCGCCTTCTTGCTGCGACCGGTCACGGCGGGACAGATCGAAGCGTGGGCCGTGGAACGCAAGCAGATGCCCCCCAAGACGACCTACTTCAGCCCGAAGCCCCGCACAGGGATGGTGTTCCGCTCGCTTGATCTGTAGCGGGCGCGCCTAGCTGGCCGGGGCGGCGAGGCGCCCCTTGGCCTCTTCGTAGAGCTCGGCGGGGAGCGGCCCTTTCTCGGCGAAGGTCACGTTCGCCTGCAGGTGCTCCAGCTTGGAGGTGCCGACGATGGTGCTCGATAGGCCCGGATGGCTGAGCGTGAAGCGCAGCACGAACTCGAGACGACCCATCTCCCCGAGCAGGTCCTCCACCCCGGAAGACTCCCAGCGGCGCTGGCCCTCGCCCTCGGCCAGCCCCAGCGGACCCTGGCGCCAATCCTTGTCCTCTGCCGGTGCGCCGCGGGCCGCCCCTCCCCGGATGAGCGTGCCGGCGCCCGCGTCGACCGCGGCGGTGATGAGATTCTCGTGCTCGCGCTGGAGCGCCGAGTAGGGGATCTGGAAGACGTCGAGGACGCCCATGGCGATGTGGTCGGGCAGATGGGGCAAGATGCCCGACATCCCGATGAAGCGGATCTTCCCCTCGTCGCGCAGGGCCGACAGTGCCTCCACCGTGCCGTCGGCCTCCATCTGGGCCCGGCTCGGCGACATGTGCACCTGGACCAGGTCGAGGCGGTCGGTGCCAAGCCGGCGCAGGCTCTGCTCCACGCCCGCCCTGACGTTGTCCGCGCTGTAGTCGTGCGGGTACGGCGGCCGGGCATCAGCCGGCGGCGGGCCCAGGAGGCAACCGCACTTCGACGCCAGGAAGTACTCGTCACGCCGGTGGCCCACGTACCGTCCGATCAGTTCCTCACTCCGGCCGTAGTCGATGGAGGTGTCGATCAGGTTGATGCCCGCATCGAGCACGGCGTTGAGCAGCCGGCCGGCCTCCTCGTCCTCGATCGCCGGCCCGCGGGACGCCCCCCGCAGCTCCATGGCGCCGTACCCGAGAACGGTCACCTTCTCACCGGTGCGGCCCAGCGGGCGGGTCTCGATCGTCATGGCGGCAGGTTAACCCTTCGATCCGTGACGCCGGACCCCTCGGCGCTGCGTCAGCGTGGCTGCGTCAGCGTGCCTTCACCGCGCTCCCTCGCGTGCGGTAATCCTTCTGATTTCGGCCAGGTCCTCTGCGCTGGGCTGCCACTCGCCCGCCTTGACGTTGGCCGCCACCTGCTCGGGCGACGTCGCCCCTGCGATCACCGAGGAGACGGCCGGCTGCGCGGCAAGCCCGCCGATGGCGACGTCGAGCAGGCTGACGGAACGCTCGGCGGCGAAGGCCTCCAGTCCTTCCAACATGTCGAAGGTCCGGTCGTTGAGCTGCGACTCCATCTTCCACGCCCGAACCCGGCTGCCTTCGGGCGCGGCCACGCCTCGCTGGTACTTGCCGGTGAGCAGGCCGCTGGCCAGGGGGAAGTACGGCAGAAGCCCGATCCCATAGTGCACCAGGCCGGGGACCAGGTCGGTCTCGATCCCCCGCTTCAAGAGGCTGTACTCGTTCTGTGCGCTGATGAAACGCTCGAGATGGCCCGACCGCGCCACCCACTCGGCGTCGGCCGCCTGCCAGCCGCTGAAGTTCGAGTGGCCCAGGTAGCGAACCTTGCCCTCGTGCACGAGGTCGTCCAGGGCGGACAGGGTTTCTTCAATGGGCGTCTCCGGATCGGGCCGGTGCATCTGATACAGGTCGATCCAGTCGGTGCGCAGGCGTCGCAGCGAGTTCTCGACGGCACGCCGGATGTAGCGGCGCGACCCGCGCGCTCCCCAGTCGAGACCGTTGTCCTGACCGAGACGGCGGACGTCGCTCCCGAACTTGGTGGCGATGAGGACGTCGTCGCGCCGGCCCTCGAGGACCACGCCGAGACGCTCCTCGGAGTCCCCGTAGGAGTCCGAGGTGTCGAACAGATTGATGCCGTTGTCGAGGGCGGCATGGACCACGGCCCGGCTCTGTTCGAGATCGAGCTTCATCCCGAAGTTGTTCGTCCCGAGGCCGACCACCGAGACGGCCAGGCCGGAGTTGCCCAGACGCCGTAGCGAAGGAGATGCAGTCACCTTCCCACAGTAATCAGGCCCCAACGGGCGGGGGCGACAGGGCGAGGGCGGGGGCGGCGGGCGCAGCCCGCAGCCCGGCGCCCGCAGCGCGGCCCCTACTCGACCGTCCAGCTCGAGCCCGACCGCAGGAGGGCCTCGATGTCACCGATGCCGCGCTTTTCCTGGGTCTGGACGATCTGCTCGGACATGAGAGCGCCGTACTCGGGACGCTCGACGGCGCGGAACACCCCGATGGGCGTCGGCTCGTACGGCCCTCGGGCGAGGCGGGAGAGGGCGAAGGCCAGGCCGGGGTCGTCACGCTTCTCGTCGTGCACCAGCAGGCCGGCCGTGCCGGCCTCCCCGACGGAGACGATCTCGAGGCCGCCGTCGGCCCGCTGGGCCACGCCGCGCTCCTCGCCCTCGGCGCCGAACACGATCGGTTCGCCGTGGACGAGCGGGATCAGCATGTTCGACCGCACTTCTTTGCCCGTGATCTTCTCGAAGGCACCGTCGTTGAACACGTTGCAGTTCTGCAGGACTTCGACGAAGGCGGCGCCGTTGTGCTCGTGGGCCCGCCGGAAGGTCTCCTGCATGTGCGCCCGGTCCATGTCATGGGTGCGGGCCACGAACGTGGCCTCAGCGCCCAGCGCCAGGCTGACCGGGTTGAAGGGGGTGTCGAGCGACCCGAACGGCGTCGACTTCGTCACCTTGGCCACCTCGGAGGTGGGCGAGTATTGCCCCTTGGTCAGCCCGTAGATCTGGTTGTTGAACATCAAGATGTTGACCCGCACGTTGCGCCGCAGGGCGTGGATCAGATGGTTGCCCCCGATGGAGAGCGAGTCGCCGTCGCCGGTGATGACCCATACGTCGAGATCGGGCCGGCTGGTGGCCAGGCCGGTGGCGATGGCGGGGGCACGGCCGTGGATGGAGTGCATCCCGTAGGTGTTCATGTAATACGGGAAGCGCGCCGCACAGCCGATGCCGGAGAGGAACACGGTGTTCTCCCGCCGCACCCCGAGGTCGGGCATGAGCATCTGCACGGCGGCCAAGATGGAGTAGTCGCCGCATCCCGGGCACCAGCGCACCTCCTGGTCGCTGCTCCAGTCCTTGCGCGTCGTCACCGGTACGGCCGTGGTCGTCATGCTTTCCCTCCGAGGATCGCGGTGATGGCCGCCTCGATCTCCATCACGCGGAATGGCACGCCTTGCATCTTGCTGAGCGACTGGGCGTCGACGAGGAACTCGGCCCGCAAGATCTTGCTGAGCTGGCCCAGGTTCATCTCGGGCACGAGCACCTGGCTGTAGTGGCCGAGGACGTCGCCCAGATTGGACGGGAAGGGGTTCAGGTGGCGCAGATGGGCATGGGCTGCCTTCATGCCACGGGCCCGCACCCTCTTCACACCGGCCGCCACGGCGGCATACGTCGAGCCCCAACTCACCAACAGCAGCTGCGCGTCGCCCGTCGGGTCGTTGACCTCGAGCGGCGGGATGTCAGCCGTGATGCCGGCGATCTTGTTCTGGCGCAGGTGCACCATGCGCTCGTGGTTGACCCCCTCGTAGGAGACGTTGCCGCTGCCGTCGGCTTTCTCGAGGCCACCGATGCGGTGCTCGAGGCCGGGCAGGCCCGGGGGGGCCCAGGGGCGGGCGAGGGTCTCCGCATCGCGGATGTAAGGCCAGAACGTCTCGGTCCCATCCTCATCGACGTGGTTGGGCGCCGAGGCGAAGTCCGGCTCGATCGGCGGGATGGCCCCGATGTCGGGCAGCTTCCACGGTTCGGCCCCGTTGGCCAGGTACCCGTCCGACAGCACGATGACCGGGGTGCGGTACTTGACAGCCAGGCGCACCGCTTCGATCGCCGTGGCGAAGCAGTCGCTCGGGGTGGACGGGGCGATGATCGGGAGCGGGGCCTCGCCGTGACGCCCGTACATGGCGTGGAGCAGGTCCGCCTGCTCCGTTTTGGTCGGCAGGCCGGTGGAGGGGCCACCCCGCTGCACGTCGACGACGACGAGCGGCAATTCGAGGTTGATGGCCAGGCCGATGGTCTCGGACTTGAGGTCGAGCCCGGGGCCGCTGGTGGTGGTCACCCCGAGCGACCCACCGAAGGCGGCGCCCAGCGCGGCGCCCACGCCCGCGATCTCGTCCTCGGCCTGGAACGTGCGGATGCCGAACTCCTTGCGCCGGCTGAGCTCGTGCAAGATGTCGGAGGCCGGCGTGATCGGGTAGCTGCCCAAGAAGAGCGGGAGGCCGGCCAGGCGGGCCGCCGTGATGAGTCCCCAGGCCAGGGCCGAGTTGCCCGTCACCTGGACGTACTCGCCGGGCTCGAACGCGGCCGGGCGCACCTCGTAGTTGGACTCGAAGAGTTCGGCCGTCTCGCCGAAGTCGAAGCCGGCCCGGAACGCCCTGGTGTTGGCCTCGGCCACCTGGGGGCGGGACCCGAACCGCTCGGTGATCCATTCGAGGGTGGGCTCAATGGGGCGCGTGTAGAGCCAGCTCACCAGGCCCAGGGCGAAGAAGTTCTTGGAGCGCTCGGCGTCTCGGGGCTTGACCCCGGCCTCCTTGCAGACCTCCTGGGTGATCGACGTCATCGGGACCTCGTAGAGCGTGAAGCTGCCGAGCGTGCCGTCTGAGAGGGGGTCCGAGGCGTAGCCGGCCTTGGCGAGCGCGCGCTCGTCGAAGGCGTCGGCGTTGACGATCACCGTCGCGCCGGGCTCGAGCACCGAGAGGTTCGCCTTGAGCCCCGCGGGGTTCATCGCGACGAGGACGTTCGGGGTGTCGCCCGGCGTCGTGATCGAGTGGTCCGAGATCTGGACCTGGAAGCTCGACACGCCCGCGAGCGTGCCGGCGGGCGCGCGGATCTCGGCGGGGAAGTCGGGCAGCGTCGCGAGGTCGTTGCCGAAGGCGGCCGACACCGAGGTGAAGCGCTCCCCCGCGAGCTGCATGCCGTCGCCGGAGTCCCCCGCGAACCGCAGGACGACCCCCTTGACGACGCTTCGATGCGCAACCGTGTCGGTCATGGCCCTCGTCTCGTCGCAGTCCACATTACCGGGGCGACTCGCCCCGCCATGGGGCGAGGTCAGGCAATCGTGACCGAACCGTCCAAGAAGACGTCCTGGACGGCGTTGACCAGCGCCGCGCCGTCGTCGATCGGGCGCTGGAACGCCTTGCGCCCGACGATGAGGCCCTGTCCCCCCGCGCGCTTGTTGATGACCGCCGTGCGAACGGCCTGGGCGAGGTCCGAGTCGCCCTTGGACTCCCCACCCGAGTTGATCATCCCGACGCGGCCCGCGTAGCAGTTGACGACCTGCCAGCGGGTGAGGTCGATCGGGTGGTCGGTGGTCAGCTGGTCATAGACCAACGGGTCGGTCTTCCCGAACTTGAGGGCGTTGTAGCCACCGTTGTTCTCGGGCTGCTTCTGCTTGATGATGTNNCGGTGTAGCCGCCGTTGTTCTCCGCCTGCTTCTGCTTGATGAGGTCGGCCTCGATCGTCACCCCCATGTGGTTTGCCTGCCCGGTGAGGTCCGCGGACAGGTGGTAGTCCACGCCGTCCTTCACGAACGCCGGGTTGCGAAGGTACGTCCAGAGCACCGTGAACAGGCCGTTTCGGTGCGCCTCTGCAAACGCAGCGCCCACCTCGTGCAGCTGGCGGTCCGCCTCGGGCGAGCCGAAGTAGATCGTCGCGCNNGACGATGAAGGGGATCCGGTGCACGTAGCGCCTCGCAACCGCGCCGAGCGTCCCGAGCGTCGTGGCGATCGCGCTGCAGTCCGCGGCGAGCGCGAGGTCGCAGAGCCTCGCGGGATCGAAGTAGATGGGGTTCTTCGAGAAGGACGCCGCCGCGG
>PKYA01000048.1:79219-80271 GCA_003133545.1 Acidimicrobiaceae bacterium
TGGGCGACCACGTCGTCGATGAAGCTGGGCCCGGGCAGCGTCAGTAGCGCCTCCGGGAACGCCGTGCAGCTGTGGCTGAGGAGCGACTCGGCCTCGTCGCCCAAGAGATAGTGCAGGTCCATGTGTCGAGGCTAGTCCCGGTCCCCTTATGGCCCAAGGGCTGTGTCAACCCTGATCGACGTGCGAGCGCTGCCTACCGCGCTCGGCTGCGGGTGCCTCGCGGGCGAGCACCGAGCTCGTCNNGCGCGCTCGCGGCGCGTCGCCGCTGCGCTCGTAGAGGTCGCCCAGCGCGTACCACTGCCGGATGTGGCGCGCCGAGGGGTTGCGGACCCGCCGCAGTGCGCCCGACGCGACCAGGAGCTCGATCGACTCGTCGAGGCGTCCTTTGTCCGCGAGCGACGCGGCCATCACGATTCGCGCCTCGGTGAGCACCTCGGTCGCCGGCGACGCTGTGCGGACCTCCTCGAACAGCACGGCGACGGCACGCTGGTGGCCCAGCGCGCGCTCGGAGTCCATGACCGAGGGCAGGTGCGTGACGTCGCCGGTCTGGNNGGCGCGCCAGCGGCGCGCTCGATAGTTCGCGAGCCCTGCGACCTCACGGACGCTCGCGACGTTGGGCGCGATCTCGGCCACGGGGGCGAGCAGCCTCGCGGCCTCCTCGTAGCGCCCACGGTTGTAGGCCTCGACCGCTTCGGCCGTGTTCGTGACAAGGCGCTCTCTCGCCCTCGTCGTGAGCCCGAACGCCGCGTTGCGGATGCCCGCGGCGACGTCGCCCGGCAGCTCTGCGCGCGGCCGCGTCNNACCCACTCGTCGGGCGCGGCAGGTGGGCGGATCGAACGGTGGTCCTCGAAGGTGCCCTGACCTGTGACGTTGAGCTGGCGAGCCCCCCGACGTGCGACGCCGCCCCAGGAGGGCCGATCGGCCCGGTCGTCTCTGCTCCGCGACGCGGGGCGCTCCACGGATTGGCCCCTCGGCGGGCTGCCGCCTCGGCGTGGCGCACTGGGCCGACCACGCTCGGGTGGACCAGCCGGGCTCCGCGTGCTGCCTCGCGC
>PKYA01000044.1 GCA_003133545.1 Acidimicrobiaceae bacterium
GATCGGCGGGGAGACGGCCGAGCATCCCGGCGCCATGGCGCCCGACGACCTCGACCTGGCCGGCTTCGCCGTCGGCGCCGTCGAGGCCGGCGAGGAGCTGGGCCCCGAGCGGGTACACCCCGGCGACGCCATCATCGGCATCCCCTCGCCCGGTCTGCGCTCCAACGGCTACACCCTGGCCCGCCACGTCCTGTTGGCGCGGGCCGGGCGCGCCCTGGGCGACCCCGCCTGGGCGGGGGCGGCCCACACGCTGGCCGACGAGCTGTTGCGGCCCTCGGTCATCTACACCCCGGCGGTGCTCGCCGTACGGGCGGCGTTGGTCGACGCGGGCGACGGTGGCGACGGTGGCGGTCTGCATGCCTGCGCCCACATCACCGGGGGCGGCATCGTGGGCAACCTGCCCCGGGCTCTCCCCGAGGGGATGGGCGCGGTGCTCAACCGCGCGTCGTGGGTGGAGCCGCCGATCTTCGAGGAGATCCGCCGGCTGGGCGCGGTCGACGAGGCCGAGATGGACCGGGTCTTCAACCGCGGCGTCGGGATGGCGCTGGTCGTCGCGGAGGCAGCGGTGGCGCGAGCGCTGGACGCCCTGGCCGGGGCGGGGCTGCCCTCGAGTGTGATCGGCGCCGTGGTCGAAGGGGCACCGGCGGTGACGATCCGGTGAGCGGGGACGGCGCGTTCCCCGCGCTGCGCGCCCACCTCTTGGCGCATTCAGTGCGCCGGGGTGACTTCGTGCTCAAGTCCGGGCGCCGCAGCAGCTGGTTCATCGACTCCAAGCAAACGGTGTGCCGTCCCGAGGCCATGGTGCTCGTGGCCGATGCCGTCCTGTCGGTGGTTCCACCCGAGGCCACGGCCATCGGGGGCCTGACCATGGGGGCCGATCCGGTGGCCTTCGTGACCGCCGGGGTGGCGGCGACCCGGGGGCGTTCGCTCAAGGCGTTCAGCGTCCGCAAGGAAGTGAAGGACCACGGCGGCGGTGGGCGCATCGCCGGCGCGCTCGATCCGGGCGACAAGGTGGTGGTGACCGAGGACACGGTGACGCGCGGCACGTCGCTGCTCGAGGCGGCCCACGCCGTGCAGGAGGCGGGGGGCGAGGTCGTCCTGTTGGTGGCGGTGGTCGATCGCGGTGGCACCGCCGCGGCCATGGCGGCGGCCGAGGGCCTCGAGTTCCGGGCCATCCTCACGGCGCCGGACCTGGGCTTCGACTACGAGGGCGCCTGAGCCTTCGTTCGGCCTGCACGCCGGGTCGGGCGCTTGACCGCCACGAATAATGGAACTAAAACAAGTAGCACTATGGAGCGCGTGAAGGTCGACTTCGCCGAGGACACGCCCCTCTATCAGCAGGTCGCTGCCGAAATCCGTCGAGCTATCGCCGAGGGCGAAGTGCGGCCCGGTGAGCGCATGCCGCTGGCCAAGGACCTGGCCACCGTGCTCGGTGTGAACACCAACACTGTGCTGCGCGCGCTGCGCGAACTACGCGATGAGGGAATGCTCGAGTTCCGACGTGGCCGAGGCATCACCGTCGCCGGCACTCCCGAGCGCGGCGTCGTCATGGCGCGGGTGAAGGATCTCGTCGCCTTTGCCCGCCAACAGGGTTACCAGCCCGCTGAGGTCATCGCCATGATCGAGGCGGTGTCGTGACCCTGCTGCAGCCGAGGACCGAGCCGCGTCACGTGGGCACAAGGGACGCCGAGGTGCTCATCAGAGAGGCGCGCCGCCTCCGAAGGCGGCGCTGGACCGTCGGTCTCGTGGTTGCTGCCGTGGTCGGAGCAGGCCTCGGCTGGGCCCTCGCTGCGGCTTCGCACGGACCGTCCACCCCGGCGACGCGGGTGCATCGGCATCTCCTCATCAGTCACGACTTCAGACCCGGGCTGCCCGAAGGTCCCTACGCCAACCTCACGGTGGCCGGTCCGCTCGCCGTCGCGCCGAGCGGCGCCCTCTACGTCGCCGACGTCAACCGCGAGCGGGTGCTGGTCCGCCTCCCGGACGGCCGTTTTCGCGTCGTCGCCGGCGACGGGAAGAAGGGTGTCGCGGGTGACGGCGGGCCCGCCATTGACGCGGAGTTCTTGGACATCGTCGACATGGCGGTCGGGCCCGACGGGAGCCTCTACGTCGTCGACGGAGACCGGGTCCGGGTCATCAGCCCGAACGGAACGATCTCGACCGTGGCCGGCATCCCCGGCATGCCCACTCTGCCGCCATGTTGCGACCGCCCCATCACCCTTCCGCCACCGATAGCGAACGGCACGCCGGCCCGCTCGGTGTCGATCGGCCAACTCAACTCGGCGGCGATCGCCCTGAGCGAACAGGGCGTGCTGTACATCTCGACCGGGCAACAGCTCCTCCGCCTTGACGCCGGTGCGCTCGACGTCATCACCACCAGAGCGATCGGTCCCCCCTATGACGGCGCGCCGCTCAACAGTCTGGGGCAGATCGCGGTCGATGCGCAGGGCAACGTCATCGTCTCGGGTGGCAACGGCTGGGCTATCTGGCAGGTCGCGCCCAACGGAGTTGCCACGGAGGTCGGCTCGCCGAACGCCCGGCGCAGTGGTGGCAACACGTCGGTCCTCGAGCGTGCCCCCGACGGGGCGGTCTATGGCGAGTCGGGGGCAACGTTCCTAAAGGTGCAGGGCAACCGGGCGATCCCTGGCTACTCCTTCCCCCAGACGGGACGCTCGTATTTCTGGCTCACCTTCTTCGCCTTCGGACCTGATGGCGCGGTGTACGCCGACGAGATCCCGGGGTTCTCTGCCTTTGACAAATATCAGCAGCTCCGCGTCGTGCGCGACGACCGGTCTTCGGTGCTCTGGCAGCAGACTTCCGCCGATGTGGTTCGGGTTGCGTCCTGACCCTTGCAGGTGAAAGAAACCAGATGTTCTCCGCAAGTCGTCAGTCAGACCCCTCGAAGTGAAACCTACCGGCACTACTGCCATACCCCTGGCTCAGCCGTGCTCGACATTTCTCGCGAGGGGCGGGGCAAGGGCATCGCTGTCGAGTCCCCAGGCGAGCACTCGGTTGGGATGGATCCTGATGAGCTCGCTCGAAAAGCCGGGACGGGGAGGTTCCGCATCAGTCAAGGCTTCTGCCTCGCCTCGAATCTCGATGCCACGGGGTGCCCAAGGGTCGATCGACGAGTCATCGACGACCAACGTGACCTGACCGTCGCGCTGGACGTTGTGGAGCTTGTGGCTGCGTCCGAGGTTGTGCCGGCCGATGTCGATCGTGCCCGTCGGTATTTGGTGGCACTCCCAGGGCCCGCAATGCCGGTCCGTATGAGGATCATCCTCTTGTGGGGTCGCTGGTTCCTCGAGAGGGCGTGGGAGATGACCGATGACTTTTACCCCGGCGGAACCGGCACGGCGGCACCCGAAAGTTCCTGGCCCGAAGCACCGATCCCTTCGACTGGTCGCATCCATCGGTTAACGCTCCTGGCGTCGAGCCAGTTCACCGTGGGACAACTGCCGAGCGGGTCAACGTGAATGGCGCCGAGTACCACGCGCCACGTCCGATGCACTAGCCTCGATCATTCGTG
>PKYA01000051.1:0-11464 GCA_003133545.1 Acidimicrobiaceae bacterium
GGGGTTTAATCCCAAGCTAAGCACAACCGAAACGCCCATTTGGGTAGCACCTCGGTTGCAAGTTGGTTGGAAAGCCGTCCGGCGGCACAGATGGCTTGACTTGCGCAGGTCAAACGGTCATTGTTGGCCCAGATAGCAGTCGAAAAGGCAAACCTCTCGCAAGAGTGGGACGCAAAGCCACGGGACTCTCCGAGTTCGCCGGGCCGCCGAAAATAGCAATCTGCGCATAGCTATTTCTCCCAGCGGTTCCTGAACGTGGGGCCGAAGGGGAAATGTGCAAGACGCCAGAAGCAACCTTCGCAAGCGGCGGACCGGTGTGTGCCACCGTTGCGGCTGGAGGGGATACGTCGGCAAGGTGCGCCGCCGTGATAGCCGCTGCATCCAGTCGGGCAATGCCAATGGCCGTTTGTACGATGAGTGCGCTGCCGCCCTCCTCCATGGTGAGGCCGCCGTCAGCAACCCGGACGAGAGCCGGCACGTCAGGTTGACTGTGGTGAGGAAAAAAGATGTCGCCTGACCCCGGAGCACTTCCATGGTGACCGGAGAGCACCGCCGCAGGATCCACCGTCACCGCCCACCTACGCCGGAACGCCTACCCGACCATTCCCAAGGGTGGTCGCCCAGGAGCCAGAACGTCACCATGCGACCGTTTCCCGGTGGAGCAGAGGAGATCGTGTTCGCGGACCCGGTGTCCGATGGGGAGGTTGCCCCCGACGCGTTGCCCTTCGTCACGCGCCACTGGCGTGAGGTCCTTCCCGACGAGTAATAGAACTCCGGCTACTGCTCCGACATGACGGAGTCGATGACGGCCATCGGGTCCAGAGCCGGGGGGGTGGCTTCTTCCCAGGTGGCGACCCGAATCCCATTGTTTCTACTGAGCGGTCATCACAACTTTGCTCAAGCCTGAGATTTGGATGACGTCACCGTTTGAGAGGCTGACCGTCACCGATGGCATCTCGCCCCTGGAGNNTTCCGCTTTGGCCTGCGCCAGGAGTCGCCAAATACCTACCAGCGCCTATGTCCTGACCGACGGTCCAAGTGCCTGCATATAGATCCGTCGTTGCGTGTGAAGTAATTGACGGTGTGGAAACCGGGGCAAATGTCACAGCCCTCAAACCCGATATCTGGATCTTGTCGCCGTTGGAAATCTTGACCCGCACCATGGGCACCACACCTATGCCACCATTCGTACCGAGGACTTCGTTGTAGGAGTCAGATCCAGTCACAATAAAGTTCCCGCTCTGCCCAGCACCGGGCTTCACGTTGTACAAACCCGCCACCACGTCCTTGCCTCCGGTGAACGTGCCGGCACCCAACGTGACTAGTGTTGCCCTGACTTGCTGACTGGGTATCGCAGCCGTAGTTGGGGGTGCGGATTGTGTTGCGTGCTGAGCGAGTGCGGTGGTCGCAGTTGCCGCAGTAGGGGCCCTCGCGGCACTCGTCGTGGTGGTTGCCAAAGTGTTCGGGTTGTTCTTAGAGCCGCCCGCTGCTACGGCGATGATGACGATTAGCACAACCGGAGCGATCCCCCATGCCCACCCTCTTTTGTAGATAGGTGGCTTTGGTGCGGCATGACGAGCGTGTCGTGGTTTTGCTGGTAGCAGCCCGGGTATCGGACTCGTCGCCGGGCTATCGGCGAAGGCAGGAGCAGGGCTGGGTGCGCTTTGCTGTCCTCGGGATTCGGGGAGGTAGGCGGCAGTTGGCTCCCCCCTCTGTTGCCGGGGCGCTGCTGGAATCCTAGGTATATCGGGGGTACGCGCGGGCGCCGTCCCCGAAGTGGGCGGAGCTGTTGGTCTTAATGGTGGTGATGGCGGTGGTGGGCGTGGAAAGTCGGGGCGTAACTCAGGCGGGTACCACTTGTCGTCAGAGGCCTGCCACCAGCCTGGACCCCGTGAAAGATCACTCACCGATTTCCGCCTAACCCTCTCATACTGTACCCCTCCCCTGGACAAATCCTGCCACATGATAAGAACTGGCAGGCGTTGCGACCGATTGCAGCAGTCCGAAATAATCCACCCGCTGGATGGCTCATGAGCAACCTATAAACCTTCGAGTCCGACGAGTTTTGTCGACGAGGCACCGGCGAGCGTCTACGCCGAATTGCTCGACAAAGGTACCCACCTCGGATCGGTGTCCACCATGTACCGGTCCTGATAGTCATCACGACATGCGCACTCGCGCCGCTCAACTCTTTCGTCAAGGAAAGTCCCAAGCCGACGTCGTGCGTGAGCTTGAGGTCTCTCGTCAAAGCGTAAGCCGGTGGCACGCCGAATGGCAGGCCGGAGGAGCCAACGCGCTGCGCCGGGTCGGTAGCCCAGGGCGTCCTCGCCTGCTCGATCAAAAGGAACTGCGGAGGGGCCACTGTCCAACGGATACGCCACCGACATGTGGACTCTCGGGCGTGTGGCCGAGGTGATCGAGGACGAGACGGGGGTGCGCTATCACCCCGGCCATCTGTGGCGTGTTCTGCGAGAGATGTGCCGCCAACGGCTGGCCCGACGAGCGGTCGAACGTGACGACGAGGCGATCGCCCGTTGGGCCAAAGATGATCTGGAACTCGACAGGCCGGGTGAAGTTCGATCACCCGAAGAGCCTGGCCACCCTGGATGGAGGCATCGGCGATAGTACGTGGGGTGATGCGGCACCCGCCTGATTTTGATGGTTTCCATTCACGCGGTGGTCACAATTGCGTCAGGGTGGAGTGCGCCAATCCGGGTGCAGTCCGTGGGTCAGGGCCAGCTTCTGCGCTCGGACGGTGGCACCGTTCGCGAACTCGTCCGGATGTTCGGCCAGCCAGGCGATGGCCGCCGCCGGGACCGAGGGTGGCGCACCTGTATAGCGTCCCGAGAGTCCCAGGGCGCCGGCATTGAGTTGCTGGCGCTCCGTCTCGACGTAGCCGGGGTCCACGTTGAAGGAGCGGATCCCTTGCCCACCCATTTCCACGGCCAGGAGGGGGGAAAAGCGGTGGAAGGCGGCCTTCGACGCGGCATAGGCCAGGCCCCAACCCCCTTGGCCGACCGGCGCGGTCGGGTCGGCCGTCGCCGTGTGGGACGTCACATCGATGATGGTGCCGCCGCCCCGCTCGAGCATGCCGGGGAGGACGGCCTGGACCAACACGAATTGGGCGACCACGTTGGCCGCCAATTTCGCCTCGAGCTGGCCGACCGTCAGCTCCATGATGGAGACCATGCTCCCCGGCCCGGTGTCCACGGCATTGTTCACCAGCAGGTCGATTCCACCCCATTCTGCGACGAGGTGGCTGACCGCAGCGCGCAACGCGGCGTGGTCGTGGAGATCGGCGACCAGCGTGAGGGCGTCGCCTCCCTCTTCTCGGATCAGCGCGGCCGTCTCTTCGAGACTGCCCGGCAGCGGGCGGCCCCCTCCGGTGTCGGAATCGGCGCGCCCCTCCCCTGCCTGCAGGGTTCGGCCCGTGACGGCGACGTCCCAACCGGCGGCTGCGAGCGCCACGGCCGTGGCTTTGCCGATCCCGCGCGTGGCTCCGGTGACCATCGCGCGTTTCCGGGGATGGTTCACGTCACGGACCGGGCCTGTCAGTCCTTCTTCTCATCGTGGCCGCCGAAGCCCTTGCGCATGGCGGAGAGCACCTTGTTGGCAAAGTCGTCGAGTCCGCGTGAGGAGAAGCGGGAGTAGAGCGACGCCGTGAGAACAGGTGCGGGAACTCCTTCGTCGATGGCGGCGATGGAGGTCCACCTGCCCTCGCCCGAGTCCGACACCCGGCCGGCAAATTCGGAGAGCTGCGGGGACTCGTAAAGGGCGGCGGCCGTCAGGTCCAAGAGCCAGGACCCGACCACGCTGCCCCGGCGCCACACTTCGGAGACCGCCGTCGTGTCGATGTCGAACTGGTAGAACTCGGGCTCCTCCAGCGGGGCCGTCTCGGCGTCGGCCGTCGTGCTCTTCTTACCGGCGTTGGCATTGTGCAGGATGTTGAGCCCTTCGGCGAACGAGGCCATCATCCCGTACTCGATCCCGTTATGGACCATCTTCACGAAATGGCCGGCGCCGTTGGGCCCGCAGTGCAGGAAACCCAGCTCGGCATCCTGGGGATCCCCGGTGCGGCCGGGGGTCCGCGGCACGGTGCCCATGCCCGGCGCGATGGTGGCGAAGAGCGGGCGCAGACGGTTGACGACGTCGGCCTCGCCTCCGATCATCAGGCAGTAGCCCCGGTCGACGCCCCAGACCCCGCCGCTCGTCCCACAGTCGACATGGTGCAGTCCGCGTGCAGAAAGCTGGGCCGCCCGCCGAATGTCGTCGCGATAGTACGAATTGCCGCCGTCGATGATGACATCGTCGGGCTCCATGTGCGAGGACAGCTCCTCAATGGTGGTGCCGGTGATGTCGCCGGCCGGCACCATGACCCACGCGGCACGAGGCTGGTGCAACTTCTCCACGAAGTCCGCCATGGAGCTCGCGCCGGTCGCGCCCTCGGCCTCGAGCGCCTTGACCGCGTCGGGGTTCACGTCGAAGACCACGCAGCTGTGGCCGTCGTGCATCAGGCGGCGCACAATGTTGGCGCCCATCCGTCCGAGCCCGACCATGCCGAGCTGCATGGGGTTGGGTGTGGGCATGGCGCTGTCTCCTTTGTCGTGCGGGACACCCGGGGGTGGCCTGAATGCTGTCGGGTCCCATCCGAGGATAGCCAGGGCGGGGCAGAGGGACGGTCGGGTCGGTTGGCTAGGGTTCCGATCCTGTGCACGACGTCGTGCCGATGGCCCGAAAGGAATGATCTATGGCGCGTGGAGCGCATCGACGTGCGCTGGGGTATGGGATCGCAGCGGGGACTGTCATCACCGCCCTCTTCGCGGGGTCGGCGGCAGCGGACACGCATGGGTCCGTGGTCCGAGCCGCCCTTCCGGTTGGGAAGATCAACCACATCATCGTGATCGAGTTCGAGAACGAGGGCTACCAGACGACCTTCGGGCCCGGCTCGGTGGCCACGTACCTCAATGGCACCCTCCGCAAGAAGGGCGAGCTCGTGGAGAATTACTTCGCGATCGGCCACAACAGCCTTGACAACTACATCGCCCAGGTCTCCGGGCAGGCGCCGACCGAGGACACCCAGGCCGATTGCGCCGACAACGGCTTCGCCTTTGCCAATGTCACGCCGGGCACACCCGACCCCGACCAGTCCCTCAATCCGGGGCAGGTCGACGGGGAAGGCTGCGTCTACCCGTCCTCGGTCCAGAGCATCGCCGGGCAGCTCGATGCCAAATATCCCCCGAACACCAAGACCCACGTGGCGGCGTGGCGGGCCTACGACCAGGACATGGGCAACACCCCGTCACGCGACGGCGGTGTGGTGGATCCGACCGGAGGGACGGATTGCGCGCACCCGGCCATCGGCGCGACCGACACTGCTGAGGTTGCCACTCCGGCCGACCAGTACACGAGCCGGCACAACCCCTTCGTGTGGTTCCACTCCGTCATCGACAACACGGCGGAGTGCGACGCCAATGTCGTGCCGCTGGGGACGCTGGGACCGAACGGGCAGCCGTCGCCCTCGGGGCACCTGGCCCGGGACCTGCGGAGCGAGAAGACCACCCCCCGCTTCGCCTTCATCACGCCCAATCTGTGCAGCGACGGCCACGACGGGACGTGCGCCGGTACGAACAGCACCGGGGGCCATGTCGGAGGGTTGACCGGGGCTGACCAATTCCTGCAGGCGTGGATGCCTCTCATCCTCGGTTCCCCGGCCTACAAGCACGGCGACACCCTCGTCATGATCACCTTCGACGAGGCCGACGTGGACACGTCGGACCCGGACTATGCGGACGCGTGCTGCAGTGAGCAAACCGGACCCAACACGCACGCACCGGGGAACGCCGGTCTGGCCAGCGACACCGCCCCGGGTGGCGGCCAGATCGGGGCCCTGCTGCTCAATCCGAAGTACGTGACGCCCGGGTCGGTCGACTCCACCGGTTCGTACAACCATTACGCCGCCCTGCGGAGCTACGAGGATCTGCTGGGGCTGACCACGGGAGGGGCCGACGGTGAAGGCCATCTGGGATTCGCCGCTGAAAAGGGGCTGGCTCCCTTTGGCTCCGACGTGTTCAACAGCGCGGCGGCGCGCAAGGCCCGCGCCCATCGGTGAGGGGCCGGGCGTGGCGAGACGCAGCCCCTAGCGCACGGAGGGCAACAGGATCAGTCCGCGCAGAGGGTTCAGGTCGAACGAGAAGGCCTGCAGGCTGTTGGGGAAGCTCCCGTTCGTGATGGCCGAATCGATGCCACCGGCGTTGTAGTCGAAGTAGCTCTCGAAGGCCACGTTGTTGGCGGGGGTCATCATCCAGGCGGTGATGTTGTTCACGTAGAGGGTGTCGTCACCCAGACCGTGGCCGTCGGTGCGGATGGTCACCCCCCACTCGGGGACAGCGAGAGGCTTTCCCTGCGCTGCCGCGAACTGTTCGGCCGCGTTCAAGTCGGGCAGGAGGGTCTCGCTCCACGCGTTGCCCGGCGTCAGGGGCGTGGTCCAACTCTGGTCGTAGGCGTCCACTCCGATGTCGGTGACGTACGCATTGCCGGGGTAGGCCAGCGCGACGTTGTAGGGGCCGTCGTTGAACGCCGAGGCATCGGGGTCCCAGACGAACTTGAACCGCTCACCGGGCACCGACCGCATGGCGTTCACGATCTGTTGGAAGTAGGTGGCATAAGAGGCCTCGTCCGCCGGGTCGGTGGCGCTCCAGGCGTAGTTCCCGCCGTCGAATTCCCAACCGAGGCGCAGGTAGGCATTGGCCTCCCCCGCCGCGACCAGCGTCTGGGCCAGGGTCACGAAGTAGCCGTTGTAGGCACCCGTCGCGCCCTGTGCCAGGGTGCCGAGGGCTGGATACTGTCCCTGCGCGTTCTCCTGCTCGGGAATCATCGGCACGCCCAACGACAAGGTGTACCCGCTCCCGCTCCAATGGCCAGGGAACAACCACGACAGGCTGCCGCCGGCGCCGTCCATCCCGGACCAGCCGCTGCTCTCGGGTAAGAAGTCGGTGGCGATGGTGGCATGCGTGCCGGTGGCTGCGTTGAAGGCCGCCACCCCGGCGGGATCGGCCGGCCCGACGTAGACCCCCCGCTGTACCGCGTCGTCCGCCGCGGCGCGGGCGACGGCCGTCGACGCCGGGGTCGCCGAGGCGGACGGGATGAGCGTGGCGACCAGGGCGCCCGCACCCAGGGCGGCGGCGGTGGCGAGTGTTACGGCAGCAAGGGGCACTCGCCGGCGGCGGCCTGGCGGCTTCATGCTCGGGGGCTCCTCGACGTCACCCATGACTCCCGTCCTGCCGTAGAAGGCCTGGGCGCCACCTTAAGCGGCCCGTCGGCGGGCGCACCGTCGGGTCCGTCAGCCCGGGCAGGGCTCCCGCGGGGTCACCCCGGAGGGTCGAGGCGCACGAGGCCTGCCGCGTACCGCTTGCCGTTGGCCACGTACAGCGCCGCCGCCCCGTGGATGAACAACAGGTTGGATCTGCCCTCCTTGATGACGGCGGGGATGCCGACGGCGAGCGCACCGGGCGGCACGATCATGTCGTTGGTCACCACGGCGTTGGCGGCCACCGTGGCTCCGACACTGACCACGGCCCGGTGCAGGACGACCGACCCCGAGCCGACCAGCGAGTCGTGCTCGAGCAGACAGCCCTCCAGGTGGGCCAGGTGCCCGATGACGCACCCGTCCCCGATGGTGGTGGAGCACTCCGCGGTGGCGTGGATCACCGTGCCGTCTTGCACCGAGGTCCGGGCACCCACGGTGATGGTGCCGTAATCGCCCCGGAGGACCGCGCCGGGCCAGATCGTCGACTCGGCCCCGATGGTGACGTCGCCGATGACCACCGCGTCGGGATGGACATAGGCCGTCGGGTCGATGCGGGGGGCGGCGCCCTCGAGCTGGTAGATCGCCATTGGTGGAACCTAGTCGGCGCCGCCGCTCACACGTGGTGGATGACCCACGTCACTCCCTGGAAGGTGCGGTAGCCGAGGTAGACGACCGTGGCCAGCACCAAGTACTTGAAGTACCACGGGAGGGGCCCGCGCTCCTGCTCGGCCAGGATGGTGCCACAGGTCGGGCATTCCCCCTCCTCGCCGAGGTCCTCGTCCTCCACGAGCGTGTCGCACTCCTCGCACCACGCCATTACTTGCCGCCGATGCGTACCCGCAGCTTCATCGGGGTGGCGCCGAAATCGAACTTCTCGCGCAGTCCCCGCTCGATGTAGCGGATGTAGGTCTGGGGCAGGCGCCCGTTGGTGAAGAGGGTGAAGGTCGGCGGGTCGATGGCCCCTTGGACGATGTAGCGGATGCGGGCCCGGGGGGCCGCCTGGCGCAGCTGGATCTCCTGGAGGGCCCGGTTGAGCGATCCCGTGGGCACGCGCTGGTGATACGCCTCCACGGAGTCGCGCAGCGCCGGCAGGATCCGATGCACGCCCTTGCCCGATTTGGCCGACAGCTTGAGCACGGGGGCCGAGCCGAGGAAGGCCAGGCGGTCCCCCACGCCGGCGAGCACGTCGTCGCGGTCGACCGTCTCGACCAGGTCCCACTTGTTGAGCACGACGATGGCCGGGCAGCCCGAGACCCCGATGCGCTCCGCCAGCCGCTGGTCCTGGTGGGACGCGCCCACGGTCGCGTCGATCACCAGCATGGCGATGTCGGCACGCTCGAGCGCGCGCAGGGCCCGCAACACGGAGTGGTGCTCGGTACCGCTCTCGGTGCGCGACGGGCGGCGCAGCCCGGCGGTGTCGATGAAGCACACCGGCCCGTCTGGCGTCTCCACCACCGTGTCGATGGCGTCGCGCGTCGTCCCCGGCATGTCGTGCACGACGGAGCGCTCCTCCCCCAGCAGCTTGTTGAAGAGGGTCGACTTGCCGACGTTCGGGCGGCCGATGATGGCGACCCGCGGCGTGCCCCCCGGTCCGGTGCGGGCGGCAGCCGCCGCGGCTTCCTCCTGCTCCTGGGTCGGCAGGGGCGGGGGTAACAACTCCACCACGGCGTCGAGGAGGTCGCCGGTCCCCCGGCCGTGCAGGGCACTCACCGGGAAGGGGTCACCGACCCCCAGGGCGACGAACTCCCACGCGGCCGCCTCCCGGTTGGCGTCGTCCACCTTGTTCACCACGAGGCGCACCGGTGGTCCGGCCCGGCGGATCACCTTGGCGGCGGCCAGGTCCTCCGCGGTCACGCCGGTGGTCACGTCGACGACGAGCAGCACCAGGTGGGCCTCGGCCAGGGCCCGTTCGGCCTGCTCGCTCACCTTCGCGCTGAGCGTGTCGCCGCCGGCCAGCCAGCCCCCGGTGTCCATGATGGAGAAGGGCACGCCCACCCATTCCGCGGTGAGCACCTTGCGGTCGCGCGTCACCCCCGGCTCCTCTTCGACCACGGCGGCGCGCTCCCCCACGATCCGGTTCACCAGGGACGATTTGCCGACGTTGGGCCGCCCGGCGACGACCACCATGGGGAGGCGGCCGGCCAGGGCGTCCTCGGTGCGGGGAGCGGTGCTGGTCATGGTGCGCACGCCGAGCGGAACGAGGCGCCATCGAGCGCGGTGCGCAGCGAGCGGCCGTCCGCCGGTACCACCTCGACGTCCCGGGGCAGGTCGGCCAGGGTCAGTCCGTCGAGGAACCGGCCCTCGTTGAGGCAGGCGTCGGGCAAGAGGTAGCGGGTGCCCGACGGCGCGGCGTCCAGGGCCCGGGCGAGGTCCTCGCCGGTCAGCAGCCCGGCCACACCGATGTTGCCCCCGAAGAAGTCGTTGGCCACCTCCTGCACGGCGACATCGTCCCGGGGGTGCTCTTCGAGCAATGGGCGCAGGATGCGGGCGCCATAGGTCCCGGTGACGACGGTGACCGGCCGGGCGTCGGGCTCTCGGCCCGGGTGCGCCGCGGTCGTGCCGGGCGCCAGGTGCGGCGCGCGGTAGCCCTGGGCCGGTGCGGCGTCGACGGCGGCGAAGAAGCCGTGGCGCACGCCACCGGGACCCGCCGCGGCGGGGTGGCTGAAGCCGTCGATGAAGGCCCGGGCCATGCCGATCCCGTTCTCGTGCTGGGGGAACTCGTCATAGGCCGGGCGGGCGGGGAAGGGCCGCCCGGCCAGCAGGTAGTACTCGTCGGCGGCGTAGGCCAGGCGGCGCCCGAGGGTCTTCTTGTAGATGGACTGCCACTCGGTCACGGTGTCGACGACGTGGGCCGCCTCCGCCGTCGTGTGGGCGCGCATCTCGGCCTCATGGGAGAACTGGCTGATGCCGAGGGGGACGACCCCGACGGTGGCGAGGGCCGGGTACAGGTCGAGGATGCCCGCCAAGGTGTCCTCGAGCGCGGCGCCGTCGTTGACGCCGGGGCAGACGACGATCTGGCCGTGGACCTCTATGCCGCCGTCGAGCAGGACGCGCAGCCAGCGCAGGCTGGTGGCCCCCTTGGGGTTGCGCAGCAGGCTCGCCCGCAGCTCGGGATCGGTGCTGTGGATCGAGACGAACAGGGGCCCCAGGCGCTCGGTGAGGATGCGCTCGGCATCGAGCTCGGTGAACCTGGTCAGCGTGGTGAAGTTCCCGTACAAGAAGGAGAGCCGGTAGTCGTCGTCCTTGAGGTAGAGGCTGCGGCGCATGCCCTTGGGCAACTGGTAGATGAAGCAGAACGCGCAGTGGTTGTCGCAGGTCCGGATGCGGTCGAAGACCGCCGAGGACACCTCGACCCCGAAGGGCTCGCCCGGCGTCTTGTCGATGCGGACCAGCCGGGGCAGGGGTTGTCCGGCGCGCTTGACCATGACGCTGAGGTCGTCAGCGGCGGTCAGTTGCTGGAAATCGATGACGTCGCGCGGCTCGTGCCCGTTGAGGGAGAGCAGCTCATCGCCCACGGCCAAGCCGGCGCGGGCTGCCGGCGACGCCGCGGTGACCGAAGTCACCGTGGGAGCGGACATAACACCAGGCTACCGCCCGTGGCGGGTGGGCCCGCCCCAGGGGTGCGCGTCCGGCGCCGTGCCCCCGCTCCCGGCGGGGGTAGGCGGCCGCCCGGACGGCGCCCGGTAGCCTCGGGTGGGTGTCCGACGTGGAACGAGTCCTCTTGGCCGAGCCACGGGGTTTCTGTGCCGGCGTGGAGAAGGCCGTCAAGGCCCTGGCCTGGATGGTCCGGGTCTTCGAGCCGCCCATCTACTGCTACCACCAGATCGTGCACAACCGCATCGTGGTGGACCGCTTCCGCAACCAGGGGGTGGTCTTCGTCGACGACATCGACGAGGTTCCCCCCGGTTCCCCCCTGATGCTCAGCGCCCACGGGTCGGCCCCCGACGTCGTGCGGGCGGCCCGGGACCGGGGTGGGGTGGTCATCGACGCCGTATGCCCCCTGGTGACCAAGGTCCACCACGAGCTCAAGGTGCGCGCCGCCAAGGGCTACACCGTCCTGTACGTCGGCCACGCCGGGCACGAGGAGGCGGTCGGGACCATGGCGGTGGCGCCCGAATCGGTGCACCTGGTCGAGCACCAGGAGGACCTCGACGCCCT
>PKYA01000051.1:11485-28618 GCA_003133545.1 Acidimicrobiaceae bacterium
CCGGGCCGACGCCATCGTGGTCATCGGTTCGGCCAACTCGTCGAACACCGTCGCCCTCGAGGGGGTGGCCCGGGCGTCGGGGTGCCCCCGCGTCCTGCGGATCAACGAGGCCGGCGATCTGCCCGACGACCTGGCTGGCGTCGTCGGGGTCACGGCGGGCGCGTCGGCGCCGGAAGCCCTGGTGGAGGCGGTTATCGCCACCCTGAACCCCCGCCTGGGCGTGACCGAGGTCACCGTGACCACCGAGGACGAGTACTTCCCTCCCCCACCCGAGCTGCGCGAGCTGCTGCGGGCCGTCGGCAACACCCTGGGCTTCCTGGCCGGCCGCCCCGACGCGCTCGGAGCCGACCCGGTGGCCGACGACCGGGCCACGTCGGCGGCCGACGTCCTCGATCTGCTGGCCTCCTAATGCCCTTCGGCGCGATAATGACGCTGTGACCTTTACCCGGATGGACGAGTCGACCACCGACCAGTGGCAGCAGATCGTCGTCGAGACGATCGACTACGAGCAGGGCATGCCCGATCGGGTGCTCGAGATGCTGCGCGCCCTGGAGGACATCACGGTGGGGTTCGCCGTGAATCAGCTGGTGCACTCGCTGCAAACGGCTACCCGCGCCGAGGAGGCGGGTGCCTCGACCGAGGTCGTGGTCGCCTCCTTGTGCCATGACATCGGCAAGACAATCTCGGTGATGAACCACCCCCGCGTGGCGGCCGAGATCCTGCGGCAGTACGTGAGCGACGACACCTACCACATGATTTTGGCCCACCAGGACTTCCAGGGGCGGCACTACTACGAGGTGATCGGGCAGGATCCCAACGCCCGCGAGAAGTACATCGGAGAACCCTGGTTCGCCCTGGCCGAGCAGTTTGCGGACGACTGGGACCAGACGAGCTTCGATCCCGGCTACCCCACCAAGCCCCTCTCGCATTTCGAGCCGATGGTGCGCGAGGTCTTCGGCTCGCTGCGCGGCTTTTGAGCCAACCGGGCGGCAGCACGGGGGGCAGCACGGGGGCGCCGCGCCACCCTCGAAATTCCGCCACGGCACCCAGCGCCAGAACCCCGACCGACCCCGCCACGGCGCGCCGCGTCATCACCGCGTCGCGGCTGGCCTTCGGCGAGCGCTATCCCGACTTCAAGCTCTCCCCGGTGGTGGGCCTCATCTGTGCCTACGAAGAGGAGGCCAACATCGGAGCCGTCCTGGCCGCCATGCCGACCGAGGCCTGTGGTCTCGCGGTGTCGACCTTGGTGATTGTGGACGGCGGCTCCGACCACACCGACCAGGTCTCGCTCGACGCCGGCGCCATCACCTTCGTGTTGAGTGAGAACCTCGGCCACGGCTACGCGCTGCGGGTGGGCTATGCCCTGTGCATCGAGCTGGGGGCGCAATATGTGGTCACCCTCGACGCCGACGGCCAGAACGACCCGGCCGAGATCCCCACCATGCTCCAACCGTTGATCGACGACGAGGCCGACTTCGTCGTGGCCTCGCGCCGGTTGGGGCGCGACACGACGACGGACCGCTTCCGCAAGGCGGGCGTGGTGGTCTTCTCGTGGGTCATGAGCGCCATGGGTGGGACGAAGCTGACCGATACCTCCAACGGCTACCGCGCCCTGCGGGTGCTCATGCTCGACGACGTCGTCCACCGCCTCACCCAGTCGCAGTACCAGACGGCCGAGCTCCTGATCGTGTGCATGAAGCGGGGCTGGAGGATTGCCGAGCGACCCACGGTGTGGCTCCCACGCTCATCGGGCACGACCAAGAAGGGCAAGAACTACCTCTTCGGCTTGCGCTACGGCCGGGTGGTCCTCTCCACGTGGTGGCGCGAGCGCAAGGCGAGCGGTCACCCCCCGCTGCCATCCGGGGGCTGAACGCCGCCTCTCCGTCGTCACTATCGGTCGTCGCTATCGGTCGTTGCCGGGGCATCGTCACCGGGGCCGGCCCAGCTCGAGGGGGGATCACTCGAGGGGAAGGATGCCTCGTCCTCGGCGTCGATCTCCGCATCGATCAGGGGGTCGGGACGCGAAGTGGCCTCGGGCTCAAGAGGGGTTGGCTCGGCGGGATCGGTCATGGGCATGGCATCCGGACTACCCGGAGTCTCGCGCATCGAAACAAGGGGCTCGAAGAAACGGGCACCCTCCGAGCGCTCACTCCGAGCCGGTCCACTTCACCAGGAACAGTGTGGCGTCGTCGCTGAGCCGCTCGCTGTGGTGTTCGAGCACCCTACGAACGATGAGGCGGACGATCTCCTGCGGGCCGAGTTGGTCCGAGGCCATCTGCCCGACCAGATCGATGAGGCGGTCGAGCCCGAAGGGAGTGCCCGTCCGGGCCCGGCCGTCGGTCACGCCGTCGGTGTAGAAGAGGACACCGTCGCCCGGCTCGAGCGCGACATCGGCCACCGTGGGCTCGACAGTCTTCCGGCCGATCCCCCAGGGAACTGTCGGCCGGCAGGCGAGGTCGCCGATGACCTGCCCGCCGCGAATGTGCAGCGGGAGGGGATGACCGGCGTTCGTCCACTGCAGGTGACCGGTCTCGACGTTGAGCTGGGCCAACTGGCCGGTGACGAAGCCCCTCCCGCCATAGCGGCTCTCGATCACCGCATCGAGCTCTTCGTGCATGCCCCCCAGGGCGCGACCGTGGCGGCGCTCGTGGCGGTAGCACCCCAGCGCCAGGCCGGACATCACGGCTGAATTGAGTCCGTGTCCCATGGAGTCCATGATCGCCACGTTGAACACGGGCCAGTTCATGGCGTAGTCGAAGCAGTCGCCGCCCACCTCGTAGGCCGGCTCGAGGAGTCCCGCCGTCGAGACCTGCGGTGAGGCGAAATCGAGCGGCGGGAGGAGGTCCCACTGCATGCTGGCCGCCAGGGTCATCGACTTGCGCCGCCGATGGAGGTTGAAGATGTCACTCACCCGGGCGTTGGTCGCGATGATGTAGCCGGCCAGGATCCCGAGTTCGGCGCAGGCCGCGGTGGCGTCAGGATCACCGTCGGGGAGGGTGAGCGCGAGCACCCCGGTCCGATCGGAGCCTTCGCAGATGGGCACCCACAGACGCACACCGGTTGGTCGCTCGGCCGTAACGGGCTCCTGGCTGATGAAGGCGCGCCCGGCCATGGTCGTGGCGACCTCCTCGCTGTGCGGCAGCTCGCCGTGCGTCGAGTAGTCGCCGAGCGGCTCGAGATACTTCTGGCCGAAGTCGACGAGGTAGACGATCACGTCGGCGACACCCAGATCACGGCCGATGCTCTCCAGCGCGGCCGGTACCGACTCGGGCTTCTGGCTCAGCGTGGAGCGCAGAAGGGGTGTCAGGTTGAGCCGGGGCATGGCGGCGAGCCTATGGGACGGCTGCCACGTGCCAGGCGGGCAGGGGCGTGCCGCGCCGGGTGCGACGCGGCAGATGCAATGGGCTCAGGAGGCCTCTTCCCGCAGAGGCCGTATGTTGAGATACCGGTCCATGCCGGCGACCTCGAAGAGCTTCCGGACCCGCGCACTCGGCGAGAAGATGATCAACTCGCCGTCCATGGAGGTTGTCCTCTTGTGCTCTGCGATGATCACCGAGAGCCCGGTGGAGTCCATGAATTCGAGTTCGGCCAGGTTCAAGGCCACGTGATTGATCCCTTCGCGCGCCAGCTCGGCGAACTTCTCGTAGAGCGGCGCTACCGTCGAGATGTCGAGCTCTCCATCGAGCATCACCAGAGCGTGCTGCTGCCCCGATTTCCGGATCTCTGTAGTCAGCAGGTCTGTGCGAGAAACCTGAAGCGCCATCGTGTTCTCTCCAGTGGGAGAAACAGCGAGGAGACCGCAGGAACGGAACATCACAGTCTCGGGCTGCATTTCTAACCCGTTGATTTTCTAAACCGACAATTTCGCAAGCGTGATTGCACCAGCGTAGGGACCAACCTCCACCCGGTCAAGAGGTGTCACACACTCGCAACAGGAGCCTCCGCCTGGTCAGAAGGCAGAAACGTTGCCGGCAGCTTCGCTACTCCCTGTTGCCATCCAACGTTTCAATGGAGCACAACATTTCACTCATTGCCAATTGATGGAACCTGTGCTCCTCGCTGCCACAGGATTCGCTCGCTGCTAGAGCTGTCGCTCAAGGCCGCCGCGCCGCGCCGTCCGCGCCGTCCGTGCCGTCACAACTTTCGTTGTCCCAACAGGGGACGGTGAGCGAGCGCCATGGACGTGGCCCAGATGTCCTGCGGTCGCTGCGCCCACGACATCCCTACCAGCGGTAGAAGCGGCGACTTCCCGCGCTCTCCCCACGTCCGAGCGCGACACCGATGATCCAAAACAAGGCGAACACGACGGCGATGATCCACAGCAGATGCACGGCAAAGCCTGCCCCCGCCAGAATCAAGACCAGCAACAGCAACAATAGGATGAGCACAACTGTTCTCCTCTCGATCACCCTCGTCGGGTCTACAAGGGGTCTACCCATACATGGGGCGCGGAAACGAAACGGCAACGAGGCACTGCACCGGCGCGACATCGCAGCAACCGATCGACCAAGCTGGTCACCCCCGAGACACGACGTTGTCTGCCAGAGCTGAGTGTGTGCGGATGCTGATGACTCGGCGTGGCGCGCGTTGCTCGTTTCGTTCAAGGTCATCGAGCTGTGCGAGTCCCCTGCATCCCCTTTCGCTGTCGTGCCCCACGTCGCTACCCCCCGGTGCGCGGCGCAACGCGGCAGGATGGCGTGCGGGGCCTGCCTCGGCAAGCAGCCGCGGCAAGGCGCCGGCCGGAGGAGCCGCTCCGCTAGCATTCCGCCGGGGCTCAGCAGCGGGGGCGCAACGCACGTGAAGGGAAACTGGAGGGTCTCGATGCTCTCGCTGGATCACACCGCCGGAGGTAGGCACTGATGGAGAGCGCCGCTTTCTCTGCCACGGTCCAAGACCGCCACGGCAGCATTGTCGTGGTCGTGCAGGGCGAGCTCGACATGCGTGCCGCTCCTCAGTTGGATCAAGTGCTCGAATCCCTGGTGGCAAAGGGACACGCTGCAGTGGTCCTGGACTTCGCCGGACTCTCCTTCATCGACAGTTCCGGCATCTCCGTGCTTATCGCGGCGCAGCAAGGACTCCAGGCGCGGGGAGGACACCTCGCCATTCACTCGGCGCGGGCGCACGCGCGCAAGGTGTTCGAGATCTCAGGGCTCACCGAGCTCCTCGACGTGCGCGCAGAAGGCCCAGAGGAGGGTTTCCTCCCCGGCTGAGCGCGCCCCGTCAGCGGCGCGGGAATGTGACCGCAGGTACTATCCCGCCTTCGACGGAACGGACTTCACCTTGCTCTCGACCTTCTCTGTGACGTCGGTCACCTTGTTGCTGGCGGCGGTCACTGTGTCGCGGGCCGCGGAGACGGCCAGGTCGGTGACGGCATCGACGGTATCGGAGGCTGCCTGCACCGCTTCCTGGACCTCAGGGCGCCCCGAGATCTGACGGAACGTGGACTCGAGGCGTTCATAGGGCTCGCGCCCCGCCTTGGAACCCGCCACGAAGCCCACCGCCAATCCCAAGAACAACATCATTTTCTTCATCATTCGCCTCCCGCTCGATGTGGTGCTTCTTGTTATGTACCCAATCCAGGTCCGGGGAACCACCGGGCCAAGGACGAGTCACCGTGGCTCAGGTGGGCAGGAAGTCGAGGAGCAGCCGGTTCACCTCTGCGGGGGCCTCGAGCTGCATCCAGTGGCCTGGCCCCTCCAGCCTCTCGTAGCGCCAGGGCCCTGCCACCTGTTCGGCCGAGCGTGTCATCTGCCCCTCGGTGAGCGCGAAGTCACCACTGCTCCACACCCCCATGGTGGGGGCCTGCACGGCCGGCAGCGTGAGAGGTGGCGCCACATAGGACTCCGGGGGGACGTTGGCCCGATACCAATTGAGGCCGGGGGTCAGTGCTCCGGTGGCCTCGAGGTCGGCGATGACGCCCTCGGCGTCGGGATGGCGTCCCCACGTCCGGAAATTGGCCCAACCGTCGGCCGAGAGCCATTGCTCGGCAATGCCAGCGAATTGGAAGAGGAGCATGTACCAGGACTTCTCGTGCTGCTCATAGCCTCTGGCCCGGAACGTGGAGGGGTGCCCCACGGCCAAGGTGGCCAGATGGTCCACGCGCTCGGGCGCGACGGCGGCCAGCGCCCAGGCCACGGCGGCGCCCCAGTCGTGGCCGACCACGTGCGCTCTCTCGACGCCGGCATGATCGAGCACGGCGCCGACGTCGGCCAGCAAGAACAAGATGTTGTACGACTCGACGTCGCCCGGCTTGTCGGACGCTCCGTAGCCCCGCATGTCGGGGACGATGACCTTGAACCCGGCGTCGGCCAAGGCCCCGACCTGGTGCCGCCAGAGGCGACCCGAGTCGGGGAAGCCGTGCAGCAACACCACCGGCCGGCCCTCGCCGGTCACCTCGTACTCGATGCCCACCCCGCTGTTGTCCGCGCGCATGTTCCAGCCTCCGTTCGTTCCCAGTGCAATCCGTGCGTGACCGCGGCAGCGCCGCGCGTCAGGCGTTGGCCATCTTGACCAGCGCGGCGCGATCGGGCCCCAGGGGCTCCGCCCCGCGCCAGTCGCCCCCGAGCTCGACGACCTTCTCGAACAAGCCGGGCCGGGCGAACACGTCCTCCGGCGTGTGCAGCACGCCGACGACGTCCAAGAACGCCCGGAGCACGTCGGGATCACGCGAGCTGGCGGCGGCGAGCGCCTTCGACATTTCATAGGCAGGATCGCCCGGGTTGTACTCCGTGCCCTCGGCCTCGGCTGCCATTTCCCCCAGGCGGTGCCGATCGAAGGAGAGGGTGGACTGGTACCACGGCTCGACGGTGGCCGCTGTGGCCGCGGCGAAGGCTTCGGACAGCTCGGCCGGACGGTCGGGCCCCGTGGCGCGCAGCGTGTAGCGCAGTGCCTGCGCGTGGAGCATCCCGATTGATGCACCACGCCCGACGGAAGGGTTCGTGCAGCCCCACGCGTCGGCCACCGCGACGACGCCGGTGGCCACCGGCGTGCCGTCCACCGTGAGGTCGCGGTGGCGGTCCTCGATCTTGGCCATGACGACGATGTGGTCCTCGACCGGGTCGCCGTCGAGCCAGTGCGCCACGGTGGGCAGCGCCCGGACAACGCTCTCCCACCGCTCCGGGTCCTTGAGCCCGCGCAGGGCCTTGTCCCCGGCGCGGGCCACCAGGGTGACCGACCAGGTTTGGTTGTCGGCGGGCAGCGTGAGCACGGAGATGGAGCCGAAGTCCTGGAGCGGAGGACCAAAGGCGGCGGGCAGTGAGCCGTCGCGGGACTCGAAGTGGCGGCCCAGGTAGACGAACCCGCTGTCGTCGCGCTGTTCGGTGGGGCGGCGGGCGCCGACCGCGTCGAGCCACTCGGGCAGGGGCGAGCGTCGGCCGCTGCAGTCGACGACCAGGTCGGCGCGCAGTTCGTCCCCCACCGTCGTGCGGACGCCCGTCACGTGGGGAATGTCGTGCCGGGCGGGAGGACCGACGGTCAGGCCCGCCACCGCCGTCCCCCTTCGCACAGAGAGGCCGGGCGTCTTCTCCGCCACCGAGGCCACGGCACGCTCGATCACCGACCGCCGGCCGGACAGCATTTCGAAACGCTCGTCACCCTCGCGCCGCCCGCCGCGCATGGTGTCGGGAATGTCGTCGATCGGGTTGAGGCGTAGGGCGCCGTCACGCGCCATGGCCGTGGCCACCTCGGGCAACTCGGCTTCGAGGATCTGGCGGTAGCGGGCGAGGAAGAGGTGGGGTAGGCGGAACTGGTTGACCCCCTTGCGCTCCCAGTGCTCCCACGCCTCCGCGGGCCCGCCGGGGACCGCGTGCGCGTCGCGCTCGAGAGTGGTGACGGCGTGCCCGTCGCGTGCCAGCAACATGCCCAGCCCCAAGCCCACGACGCCGCCGCCGACCACCAGCACCTCGGGCATTCGCGTCCTCCTCGCTCTCTTGGCGAGCTTAGAACCCCCGTCCCGCTACTGCCGGTAGCGCCCGGTCTTGGCCTTGGCCTCGTCGTAGGCGGCCGTCAGCTTGCCGGCCAGCTCCTCGGTGGCCGCGTGCACGGCGGAACGCGAGACCCGTCCACCGCCGGTCCGCGCCGGCGCGGGGAGGGCGGGGCCGATCACCACCTGAATGGTGTACGGCTTGGGGATGACCCTCCCCTTGGGCATGGACAGATCCGAACCTCCGATACCGATGGGCACGATCGGAGCCCCGGTGCGCGCCGAGAGGAAGGCGGCGCCCTCCATGAGGTTCTCTATGGCCGGGCCTTCGCGGCGGGTGCCTTCGGGGAACAGCACCAGGCACTCGCCGCGCTGGAGGACCTCTTCGGCCCGCGCCAACGCCTCGCGGTCGGCCGATTCACGGTGCACCGGGAAGGCCCCCACGTAGAGGAGCCAGCGGCCGAGCCACTTGTTCTTCCACATCGAGTCCTTGGTCATGAAGAAGAGCTTGCGACGGGTGCACAGCGCGGTGAACCCGAAGTCGGCGAAAGAGCGATGCACCGGGGCGAGGATCACCGGCCCGGTGGCGGGAATGTGCGCGCGGCCCACCACTCGCGGCCGGAACCAGAGGCGCAGGGCGGTGGTGAAGATGCCGCGCATGGCGCGATAGGGCAACCTATCGGTGGTCTCGATGGCGAATTCCTGATGCCGCCCCGGCGCCGGGCCAGATCGCGGGTGGGACTCGGGCATGTTCAAAGCCACGACAGCACCTCCTCGACCACATCCTGCACCGTGCGCCCGGTCGTATCGAGGAGGTGTGCGTCGGGCGCACGGGCCAGGGGCGAGGCGGCACGGGTGGAGTCGATGCGATCCCGGCGTGCCACCCCGTCGGGCGACTCGTCTTGACGGCGCCGGGCCCGCTCCTCCATCGTCGCCGTCAGGTAAACCTTTACCTCAGCTTTAGGGAAGACGACACTCCCGATGTCCCGGCCCTCGACCACCCCCCCGCCGTGGGCGGCCGCCCACGCCCTCTGGCGGCGGACCAGGTGGGCGCGGACCTCCGGGTTGGCCGCCACCACGGACACCGCGACCCCCACGGCCGGCGATCGGATGACGTCGGTCACGTCGATCCCGTTGATCAGCACCCGGCGCCCGACCTCCAGCTCGGCGTCGTCGGCCAGAGCGGCCACGGCGGCCTGGTCGTCGGGAGCGATGCGGCGGGACAGGGCAAGGGCGGCGACGGAGCGGTACATCGCCCCCGTATCGAGCCGGTCGAGACCCAACCGGGCGGCGACCGCCCGCGAAACGGTCGATTTGCCCGCCCCAGCCGGCCCGTCGATGGCAATGATGAGCGGGCGCGGCGCCGGCGGCTCGGTGCCGGCCAGCCGGGCCAGGTCGTCGGCGAAGGCCGGATAGCTGGTCTCGACCGCGCTGAAGCCGGAAATGAGGCTGCGGTGATGGTGGTCGGCGTCGGGGTCGGCAGCCAGGGCGGCGATGGCGGCGGCCATGGCCATGCGGTGATCCCCCTGGCTTTCGAAACGGGCGGGCCGCAGACGGCCGGCGTGGCCGGAGCGCCCGACGCCGGTGATGGAGAGGGTGTCCCCCTCCACGGTGGCACTGGCGCCGAAGGCGCGCACCATGTCGGCCACCGCAGCGAGGCGATCGACCTCTTTGATCCGCAGCTCACCGACGTCGGAGAAGACGGTTGTCCCTTCCGCCACGGCGGCGGCCACGGCCAGGGCGGGGATCTCGTCGAGCGAGGGGATCTCGGCGGCGGCCACCGTGATGGCGCGCAGCGGTGCGTCGGGGCCCAGGTTCGTCGCCCCAATCGTCACGGTGCCACCCGGCTCGGGGGTGAGTACCACTCGGGCGCCCATGCGCTGGAGCACCGTCACGTAGCCCAGCCGCGCCGGCCCCTGGTAGACACCCTGCACCTCGACCGCGCTGCCGGGCACGACGCAACCCGCCACCACGAAGAACGCCGAGGCGGAGGGGTCGCCGGGCACGGTGCGCGGGGTGACCGGGCGCAGGGAGGACGGGCGGATGGTGACGACGCGGCCGTCACCCCATGGCTCGACCGTCAGGTCGGCGCCGGCCTCGCCCAACATCTCCTCGGTGTGCGCGCGCGTCGTCACTGCCTCGCGCACGACGGTCGGCCCGTCGGCCGTGAGACCGGCGAGCAGGATGGCCGACTTCACCTGCGCGCTGGCCACCTTCGTCGTCCACTCGATGCCGCGCAGGCGGCCACCCTGGACGACGAGTGGAGGGCGGCAGTCCGCACCCTGGCCGCGCACGATGGCGCCCATGCGCTCGAGTGGTTCGGCCACCCGGTCCATGGGCCGGGCCGAGAGTGACGCGTCGCCGGTCAGTTCGGTCTGCCACTCGAAGCCGGCCACCAGCCCGGCCAGCAGCCGCATCGACGTGCCGGAGTTGGCGCACTCGAGCGGCCCTGATGGTTGGTGCAGGAGGCTCCGTCCCCCGTGGAGCACCAAGCCGCCGTCGTCGCGCCGCTCCACCTCGACGCCCATCGCCACGACCGCGGCCACGGAGGCGGCCACGTCTGCACCGTCGGAAAGGCCGTAGACGACCGAGGTGCCTTCGGCCAGCGCGCCGAAGAGCACGGCGCGGTGCGAGATCGACTTCTCCCCCGGCGTGCGGACCGTGCCGCGGCAGGGCACCCCGCCCTCCACCACCAAGATCCTCGGCGCCGTCATGCCAGCGTCCCGGCCCGGCAGTGATACCCGCGCGCTTCAATGGCTTCACGCAGGCGCCCGGCCTCGCTGGTCTCGACGACCAGGATGAGCACGCCCCGGGGCCCCTCGGCCGAGTGGGCGATCTCGATGTCGTAGATGCTGATGCCGCCATCGGCCGCCAGCGACGTGATCTCGGCCAGGACGCCGTGCCGGTCGGGAACCGGGATGCGCAGCTCCGACAAGTTGTCCGGGCGCACCAGGCGTGCCGGCAGATTGCGCCGGGCCAGGCTGGCGCGCTGGAGGACGCCGAGAATGGACGCACGATCGTGCGCGGCCACGCGCGCGCGCATGGTGGTCAGCTCGGCCACCAAGGTGCCGAGCGCCTCGGAGATGGGGCCGGCGTTCTCCGCGCAGATGTCGGGCCAGATACCGGGGTGCCCGGCGGCCACGCGGGTCATGTCGCGGAAACCCCCGGCCGCCAGGCGCAGGAGCGCCCCGTTCTCCTCGGCTCCGCTGGCGGCGGCGTTCATGAGCGTGGCGGCCACCAGATGCGGCACGTGGGAGACCACGGCCACGAGGCGGTCGTGGTCCTGCGGTGAGAGGACCAGCGCATCGGCGCCCAGCGCGCCCACCACGCCCTGCAGTCGGGTGAACGCCCCGAGGTCGGTCGCGCTGGTGGGCGTGAGCACCCACACCGCTCCCTCGAAGAGGTCAGGGTCGGCGCCCCCCAGGCCGATCTGCTCCGACCCGGCCATGGGGTGGCCGCCGATGAACCGGGGATGGTCCGCCGCCTCGACGACGGCGGTCTTCACGCCGCTGACGTCGGTCACCACGGCATCGGGGCGGCGCCCGGGTGTGGCCAGGAGGGCGGCCACCTCGGCGGCGACGGCAGCGGCCGGTATGGCGACGAAGACGACCTCGGCCGCGGGATCGTCCCCGGCCACGTCGATGACGCCCGTCTCGAGCGCCTCCGCCAGGCGCGCCGCGTCGGCATCGCGGCCCGAGACGTGCCAGCCCCGCCGGCGCAGCCCGAGGGCGATGGATCCGCCGATGAGGCCGGTCCCGACGACGAGCGCCCGTCGGCGCGCCTCTGCCTCAGTCCGGGAGGTCATCGCGGAGCCCTTGGGCGCCGTGGAGATAGACGTGGTGGATCTCGTCCTTCGTCCTGGGCGTGTAGACGTGAAGGAGGACGCGGATGCACAGCGGCATGGCACCCGGCACGGCGATCTCGGCTGCACAGAGAAGCGGGACCGCCCCGAAGCCGATCTCCCGGATGGCGGTGGCCGGGAAGATGCTGGTGACGTCGGCGGTGGCCGTGAACAGGACGCTGACGATGTCGTCCTCCACCAGGTCGTTGCGCTCCATGATGCGCAACATGAGCTCCTGGGAGCGCTCGGTCACTTGTGTGACGGTGTCGGCGTCCACGGTGGTGGCCCCGCGCAGGCCCCGGACCACGAGAGGTGCAGACATGGCGGATCACTCTACTGCCGGGACTTGGGGGCCCACCGCGTGCGCCGGCGCCTCCGCTCTTCTTCTTCAAGGGCAAGACCGCCTCCAACCCGTGCTTCTACGAGATGGGCATCACGCATCACAAGTTCGTGGAGCTGAGTGGGGGCAAGCCGTTCTGCGTGCCCAAGGACCTGGCCGTCTCCTAAGCGCGACGGGTGTCAGGCCGGCCCGGCCGGCCGGCCGCCTGGGCCAGGGCGCGCACTTCCGCGCCACGTAGCGGCCGCCACTGCCCGGGGGCCAGGCCGGTGTCGCGCACGGGGCCGATGCGGGTGCGCACCAGGCGAAGGACCGGGTGCCCGACCGCCTCGCACATCCGGCGCACCTGCCGGTTCCGCCCTTCGTGAATGACCAGGCGCAGGACGCCGGGCGCCAGCACGCCGACCACGGCGGGCGCGGTGCGGCCGTCCTCGAGCTCCACTCCCTGGCGCAGCCGCCGCAGGGCGCCGGCCGCCGGCGTGCCGCCCTCGACCTCGGCCACGTACTCCTTGTCCACCCCGTGCGAGGGGTGGGCCAGGAGCTGGCTCAGCGCGCCGTCATTGGTCAGGAGCAACAGCCCCTCGGTGGCCTGGTCCAGGCGTCCCACGGGGAACACCCGTGGCTCGGCGGGCACCAGGTCCACCACGGCCGGGCGGCCCTGCGGATCGGACGCCGTGGTGATGACCCCCGGGGGTTTGTTCAAGAGGTAATAGACGAGATCGGGGGCCACGGGGAGCAAGATGCCGTCGACCTCGACGCGCGCCGTCGTCACGTCCACCCGCTTGCCCAACACGGCGACCTCACCGTCCACGGTGACCCGTCCGGCGGCGATCAGCTCCTCGCAGGCCCGGCGCGAACCCTGTCCCGACCGGGCCAGCACCTTCTGGAGCCGCTCACCGTCGGCTGACGCCGGCATCGGCGCCGGGGTCACGTCGCCTCAGACGTCGTCGGAGCCTGCCGGGCCGTCCACGCCCAGCGCCGCCTGCAGGTCCATCTCGAGTTCGCCGGCCACCTCGGGGCCCGGAAGGAAGTCCTCGACCGGCGGCAGCTGTTCCAAGGAGTTCAGGCCCAGACGCTCGAGAAAGAGGTCGGTGGTGCCGTAGAGGGCTGGTTGGCCCGGGCCGTCGGCCCGGCCCACCACCTCGATGTAGCCCCTCTGCTCGAGCAGTCGGGTCACCCCGTCGACGTTGACGCCCCGCAGTGAGGAGATCTGGCCCCGCGACACCGGTTGGCGGTAGGCCACGATGGCCAGCGTCTCGAGTGCGGCCGTCGAAAGGCGGTGCGACACGTCCCGGTTGGCGAAGCGCTCCACGTAGGGCGCCAGGTCCGGATGGGTTTGCAGGCGGGCGCCCCCGGCGATGCGGGCCAGCACGAAGCCGCGGCGCTCGTCGAGGTACTGGTTGGCCAGCACCGTCAGGGTGTCCTCCACCCGCTCCGCCGGCTCCTCGAGCAATTCGGCCAGCAGGCCCGGGAGCACTGGCTCGACGGCGACCAGCAGGACGGCCTCTATGGCGCGTGCCAGCTCGTCATTCTCCATGGCGCGGCCCCTGGTTCGTCTTCGATCTGGTCTTCATCGATCACTCTTCATCGGTGTGGTCATCCCTGGTAGTCGTCGATCTCGTAGCCGGCCATCTCGCCCAGGCCCTGCCCCCCGGTGCCATGGGCGAACACGGGCTCGGCGTCGAGCCAGTCGATCCGCAGGTCGCCGAACGTGTGGCCCTGCCCCAGGGCGACCCTCCCCATCTTGCACAGTTCGAGGAGGGCGAGGAAGCGCACGATGACCTCGATGCGCGTCGTGCAGGACGCCACCAAGGAGCGGAACGACGTGGCCCGCTCCTCCCGGGGCACCTCGATCAGCGCGGAGACGGCCTCCGCCACCGAGACGGTGTCCACCGTGACGTGGGAGAGATCGACCCGGGGCACCGGGCGTTCGGCGGATCCGCGCAAGTAGGCCTGGGCCAGGTCGTCCGGCGTCACCCCGGCCAGCAGGTCCGGCGCGTGGACGGCGAAGCCGTCGTCGAGCCCGACCTCCCGGGGCACCGAGCGCGCCGCCTGCTCGGCCAGGGCCACGAAGACGTCCGCCGCGGCGGCGTAGGCCCGGCATTCGAGGAGCCGGGCCAGCAGGAGGTCCCGCTCGTCCCACCCGATCAGCTCGTCATCGTCGTCGGCGCTCTCACGACCGGGGAGCAGTTTCTGGGACTTGAGCTCGATCAAGATGGCGGCCACCAGCAAGAACTCCGAGAGCTGGTTGAAGTCGATCTGCTCGCGCTGCTCGGTCAGGACGCGGACGAACCCGTCGACGATCGGGAGCAGCGGGATGTCGAGCACATCGACCTCGTGTGACGACACCAGGTGCAACAGGAGTTCGATCGGACCCTCGAACGTGGGGGTGGAGACCGCGTAGGACACGCCCCGACGATATCGAACCTCCTCCCCTCGGCCGCGCACCCCCCCCGAACGTGCAGCCCACGGCGTCGGGACCGCCAGGCATCCCGACCTACCATGGCGACTCATGAAACGGGTCCTCTCCGGCATCACCCCCTCGGGCGACTTCACCCTCGGCAACTACCTGGGGGCGCTGCGGCACTGGGTGTCGTTCCAAGAGGATCACGACGCCTTTTACTGCGTGGTGGACCTCCACGCGCTGACCACCGACATCGACCCGGTGGTGCTGCGCCGGAACTCGCTCGACGCCGCCCTGAACCTGCTCGCCGTCGGGCTCGACCCCCGGCGCTGCACCATCTTCGTACAGAGCCACGTCCCCGAGCACACCCGGCTGACCTGGCTCCTCGAGTGCACGGCCACCATGGGTGAGCTGCGCCGCATGACCCAATTCAAGGAGAAGAGCCACGGGCAGGAGACGGTGCGGGCCGGTCTGTTCACCTATCCCGTCCTCATGGCCGCGGACATCCTGCTCTACCGCGCCGACGCGGTGCCGGTGGGCGAGGACCAGCGCCAGCACCTCGAGCTGGCCCGGGAGCTGGCTCTGCGCTTCAACAACCGCTACGGGGAGACCTTCACCGTGCCCGAGGCCGCTGTGCCGGGAGCTGCCGCGCGGGTCATGGACCTCCAGCACCCGGAGCGCAAGATGTCCAAGTCGGTCGAGTCGCCGTTGGGCACCATCGGCCTGCTCGACCCGGCGGAGGCGATCACCCGCAAGGTGCGCAAAGCGGTCACCGACACCGATGGCGAGGTCCGCTATGACAGGGCGGCCAAGCCGGGGTTGGCCAACCTCCTCGACCTCTTGGCCGGGGCGACGGACCGCACGCCGCAAGAGGTGGCCAAGGGTTACACGCGCTACGGCGACCTCAAGCACGACGTGGCCGAGGCGCTCAGCGAGCTGCTCCGCCCCGTGCGAGAGCGCCGGATGGCGCTCGAGGACGATCTGCCCTACGTGGACACCGTCCTGGCCGAGGGTGCCGCCGCGGCCCATGAAGTGGCGGCGCCCACCTACGCCAAGGCGGCAGACGCGCTCGGCCTGCTCCCGCTGCCCTCCTTGGCCCGCGACGAGGATTGATCAACTCCGGTACGTGGCGCACGGCCGAGAGCATGGGATAGACATGCGGCAATGCGGGGGGTTGCTGGAGGGGCAACAGGGGAGCAATGGCGGGCATGAACGGCGGCGCCCCCCATGCCACCATCGAGGTGACCGAGCGCGACGCCGGGCACTGGACGGCGAAGATCTCGGGAGAGCTCGACATCGTGAGCGTCGAGGGCTTCCGCGGCCCGATCGACGACCTGCTCGCCCGCCCGGCGCAGCGCGTAGACCTCGATGTGTCGGGCCTCGACTTCATGGACAGCTCGGGCCTCGCCGTGCTCCTGCGCCTGGCCGACCGCTTCGGCCCTTTGCGGGTCTTCGGTGCGAGCACCATGGTCCGCCGGGTCATAGAGGCGACCGGGCTCTCGAAGATACTGCTCCTCGACGGAGAGGCGCCTCCCCCATGAAGTGGTCCCGCTGCTTCGTCGAAACTGCCCCTTCGGTCACTGGTGCCCGGCGCTTCGTCGCCGAGACCCTGTCGACGCTCCCGGCGGACGTGCAGGCCACGGCGGCGCTCCTGGTCTCCGAGCTGGCCACCAATGCCGTCCTCCACGCCACGAGCGCCTTCGAGGTGACCGTCACCTATCCGACCCGCACCGGGACCGTGCGCGTAGAGGTGGCGGACGACGAACGCTCCCGGCCCACCCCGCTCAATCCTCCCCCCTCGGCACTCCACGGCCGCGGGCTCCTTCTCGTCGAATCCCTCGCGGCCCGCTGGGGCGTACGGCACTCACGCCGGCGCGTCGGCAAGACCGTGTGGTTCGAGCTGGCACTGCCCGCTGCCGAAGTGGCCCGTCCGCGCCGGGCGGGCGCGCTGGCCCTCGGTCGGCGACCCCGGCGCGGCCGGTCGTCGCTCTTCGACGCGCTGTCGCCCGGGTGGAGCGCGCTCTTCGCCTGAGTGGACGAGGGCGGTCCCTGCGCCGCGCCGCTCAGCCGACGAGCTCGGCCAGGAGTGCGCGGACGCGCCGGTCGATCTCCTCGACGATGGGGCGCACCGCGGCCACGGGCTTCCCGGCCGGATCCTCGAGCTCCCAGTCGAGATAGCGCTTTCCTGGGTAGACCGGACAGGTGTCCCCGCACCCCATAGTGACGATGACGTCGGCCGTCCACGCCGTGTCGTGGTCGAGAGGCTTGGGGAACTCCCGGCTTGGATCGAGACCCCGCTCGCGCAAGATGGCCACGACGGACGCGTTGAGCGCGTCGCCCGGCTCGGACCCGGCCGAACGGACGTCGATACGACCCCGGGCGTAGTGCTCCAGCAGGACGCGGGCGGCGACACTACGGCCCGCGTTGTGGGTACACACGAAGAGCACGGTCGGCCGGTCGTCGCTCACTGCGGGACCGCCACGTCCGTCGCNNCCCCCGCCGACCAGCTGGGCCGCGATGAAAACGGGCGCAGACGAGGGAGCGATGCCGGCGAAGGTGTTGGAGAACATGCGCCCGAACGTGATCGCCGGATTGGCGAAGCTGGTGGAGCTGGTGAAGAAGTAGGCGGC
>PKYA01000167.1 GCA_003133545.1 Acidimicrobiaceae bacterium
CGGTTCTTGACGCTGTCCCACAGGGCGGCCGCAATGAGCGAAGACTCCGCTGCCTCATCGAGGAGAGCCTTGCGACGTGCCCCGTTGAACTTCAATCCGGACACGACGTTGTCGTAGATGCTCATGGTCGGAAACGGATTGGGCCTTTGGAAGACCATGCCGACCTGGGAACGCAGCAATGTCGGGCTCATGGATCCGCCGTAGACATCGGTGCTGCCGAGCATGACTTGACCCGTGACCTTCGCCGACCGAGTCAGATCGTGCATGCGATTGAGCGAGCGCAAGAGCGTGGTCTTACCGGACCCCGAAGGTCCGATCAGGGCGGTCACCTGGTTCTCTGGAAAGTCCAAGGAGACGTCCCGCACGGCCATACGTCCGCCGAAGGCCACGCCCACATTGTGCAGACGCATGACGGCGTCACCCAGGGGAGGTGGCGTCAACGCCTTCTCTGTCGCCAATCCGAGCTGCTTTTCCGTCAGGGGTTCTGTCATTGGCTCCGTCATCGCTTTACCCTTCCGAGGCGCGCCGCGATCAGACGGCTGCCCACGCTGAGAACTAACACCACACAAATCAAAAACAGAGCCGTTCCCCAGGCCCTCAGCTGAAGGTCAGGATAGGCCTGGATGCCATCTCCGTATACGACGAGGGGCAGCGCCGCCATTGGTTGCGTCGGATTGGTAGCGAAGTATTCACTGCCGATGACGGTGAAGAGCAGCGGGGCCGTCTCACCCACTCCGCGAGCCACGGCGAGGAGCACGCCCGTGATCAGTCCGGGGAGGGCGGCGGGGAGGATGACCCGCCGCGACACCGTGCTGTGGCGAGACCCAAGCGATAAACCGGCTTCTCGCAAGGTGCTGGGCACCGATCGGATGGCGGTCTCACTGGCCCGGATGATGATGGGCAACATCAGAACCCCGATTGCGAAACTGCCGGCGATGGCGGAAAAGTGGCCCAGGCTGATGACCAAGACGATGTAGGCGAAAATGCCGAGGATGATGGACGGGACGCCTGAAAGCACATCGGTGGCGAACCGCACTGTTCCGACAATTGGGCCGTCTGATTCGGCCAAGAACAGACCGCACGCGATACCGAACGGTATGGCCACTGCGGCAGCGATACCGTCGATGATGAGCGATCCCACAATGGCATTCCAGATCCCTCCGCCTGGAATGCCGGCCGGCGTCGGCAGCTTGGAGAAGAAGTCAACCGACCAGGCGTGCACGCCGCGCTGAACGGTGTAGGCCAGCACCGAGATGAGTGGGATCAGCGCGATTATGAGAAACAGTCCGCAGATCGTCAGTCCCACTTTGGAATAGATCTTTCGGCGTCCCTCAGAAGCGGTGGCCAATTTCTGGATCTCGTCTCGGCGAACGAGATTGCGGTCTTGGCCCTCGATCAGGGTCATACGAGCGCTACCGAGGCCGAGCTCTGTCGTCCGACGGAATGAACGAGCAGACGGGCGGCAGCATTCACAACGACCGAGACAGCCAGGAGTACGACACCCAGTGCGATCAGGGAGGAGAGATGGAACGGCTCGGTGGCTTCGGTGAACTGATTGGCGATGACCGATGAGAGCGTCGCCGCTGGAGCGAACAGGGAATGCGCAATGGCCGTCGAGTTGCCTATGACCATGGTGACCGCGATCGTCTCGCCAAGCGCTCTTCCCATCGACAACGTCACGGCGCCCAGTAGTCCGACCCGCGCACTCGGGAGGACGACGCGCCAGAGAACCTGCCAACGGGTGGCCCCCAGGGCATAGGCGCCTTCGACTTCCTCCCCGGGCACCGAAGCGATGACGTCACGAGAGATGGCCACCATGGTGGGGAGGACCATGACAAAGAGAACCAGGCCGGCCAAGAGCAGTCCGATGCCCAACTGGGGCCCGCTGAAGGGACCCTTACTACCGGTGATCGAGGCCAGAGCCGGCTCGATGATGGTGCGCGCCCATGGAGCGACCACGAGGAGAGCCCAAAGTCCGTAGACCACGCTGGGGACGGCGGCCAGCAGCTCGACGGCAGTTGAAAGTGGAGCTCGGAGGCGAGGGTGCACGGCATGTACCAGGAACAGCGCTGTACCAAGCCCGACGGGAATGGCCAGCACCATGGCGATGGCCGTCGTCTCGAGGGTGCCAATGATGAAGGGCAGGGCTCCATATTTGGCGTGAACGGGATCCCAGGTCGTGCCGGTGAGGAATCCGAAACCAAAGTGGGCGAACGCTGGTCGAGCCTTGATCACCAAGGTCACCACGAGGGCGACCATCACCAGGCAGAAGACTCCAGCCACCGTCGCCAGAATCGCCCGATAGAGGCCGTCGGNNGGTGCCCTCGACCCCGGGGGGTTGTTGCAAGGGATCCTTCTCGAGCACTGCGTTGTCAGCCATGCTCCGCTGCTGATTACTTGGTCAACAGGACGGTGGTGCCGTCGGGACCAGTGACCTGGAGCAAGGTGCTCCGTGCCAAGGCCTGAATGTTGGCCGGCAATGGCACGTAGTCGAGCGAGGAAGCAATCGCCTGTCCTGGCGCATGCGATAGCCAGTCGAGGACTTTGACGAGCTCCGTGCCGGTGGCTTGATTCTTCTGCAGCTGGTAGATCAAGGCCCAGCTGTAACCGGAAATCGGGTAGCTGGCTGCACCAGGCTGGTCGACGATCGAGAAGTCCACCGTGGTGACGTTGGGCTTCTGGGCCGCGTCCGCAGCCACGCTGGCCTTGGACGGCAGCACGTAGTCACCGGCGGCATTCTGAATAGTGGCATAGGTGAACTTGTTCTGCAGGGCGTAAGCCAGTTCCACATAACCGATGGAATATGGAGTCTGCGAGATCAGGCCAGCAACTCCTTCGTTACCTTGCCCGGCCACTCCGCCTGGCCAGCTCACCGACTTGCCCGTGCCGGGCCCCGCCGTCCACGCCGGAGACACTGTGCTCAGGTAGTTGGTGAAGATGTAGGTGGTCCCACTGCCATCAGCTCGGTGCACCGTCGTGATGGGATTGCTGGGCAGCTTCACCTTGGGGTTCAGCTTCTTGATCTTCGAATTGTTCCAGGTCTTGACGGTGCCCAAGAAGATGTCGGCCAGCACGCTCGGAGTGAGCTTCAACCCGGTCTTGACTCCAGGCAGGTTGTAGGAGATCGCTTCGCCACCGAGGGCAATGGGCACTTGGAGGACCTGGCCACCTTTGGCCAGTGAGATGTCAGCGGGCGACATGGGAACATCGGAGGCCCCGAAGTTGACGGTGGTGGCCTGGAACTGGGCGATGCCTCCCCCACTCCCGATGGAGGCGTAGTTGATCGTTACGCCGGAGTCCGCCTTGTTGTACTCGAAGAAGGCCTTGGTGAAGAGAGGCTGATCGAAGGTGGAACCGGCACCAGTGAGCGCACCACCCGAAGCGTGGGCATCGGCCTTGACGTAGGGGTCGACGGGGGCCTTGGGCTTCTTCGCCGCCAGTGAGGGCGAGGCGAACGCAAGCAGCGCAGTGCTCATTGCCACGGCGCTCACTCCGAAGAATCGCAGCTTTCGCCGGCTCGCCTGGGGCTCCGATTGGGGGGACCTTCTCACGTCTGCGTACCTCCGCTAGTGGTCGAGGAACTCGGGCAGAACAGCCCGAGCCATCACATAGACGAAGGTAAATGTCCTCGGCATCGAAAACGCGACCCTTAGCCTTGATCATTCGTCCGA
>PKYA01000186.1 GCA_003133545.1 Acidimicrobiaceae bacterium
AACCGCTTGGGCGGAGCTCGCGACGACTGCACCAGCCTGGACAAGTGCACACACGGCCACGCAACCAGCGAAGCGAACAATCTCTTTCATCTATCCCCTCTTCGTTTCTCCGTTGAACATCGTGGGAGGTCCCCGACACCGCCCGCCAACCTACCGACCATCATCGATGGCAACAAGATGGAGACTCTCAGCGCGGCGAGATCGACTGGAGATTGGTCGTCACCCAGCTGAGCCTGTCGAGCACGAGCAGGACGCCGTACCCCGCCATGGCCGTGGTGGCCACGCTCGTCATGGCAACGGCGTGGCGCCGGGCGAAGGAGAGCGCTCCAGCCAGCCTCCCGAACGCCAGGCTCACTGCCAGGCACGGCAGCCCGAGCCCGAGCGAGTAGGCCACGAGCAAGCCGGCGGCACGCCCGATGTCGGAACCTGCCGCCGCCACGGTGAGAACGGATGCGAGCACGGGCGTGGCACACGGGGTCCAGCCGAAGCCGAACGCTGCACCGGCGAGGGGTGCCGCGAACGGGCCTAGGCGCGACAGGTCTGGGTGAAAGCGTGCTTCGCGCCCCATGATCGGCACCTTGAGCAGCACACTTGCGGCCAGCACGGCAGCCATGACGAGGAGGACGATCCCTGAGATCCGGGTGAGCAACTGCTTGTCATGGGTCAGCGTCTGGCCCACGATGGTGGCCGACAGCCCGATGAGCACGAACACCACCGAGAAACCCGCCACGAACAGCAACGTGTCCCGTGCCACCTTGCCGAGCCGGCCTTGGGTTTCGGTCACGCTGGTGATGTCTGTCCCGGTTACCACGGACAGCACAACTGGCAGGATCGGCAGCACGCACGGGGAGGCGATCGACAGCAGTCCACCACCGAAGGCGGCGAGATAGCCGATACCGATGGCTTGGCTGGCGGGCATGCGAGGTCCATCTTGCCTGTTCGGGTCGGGAGGTTCAAAGCCGGTAGCGTCGCTGAGACGATGCAGGAGGTCACCGAGCCCGTGAGTCGCCAGCGTTTTGGCTGGCGCCTTCGCCTCCTTGTGATCGTCGCCGTCCTCGTCACCGGGTTCACCGTGTTGGGCATCGTCGAGACGCTGCACTACTCCTCGGCAGGGTCGGAGTCGACGGTGACGTCCCAAAGCTTCTTCGTGCCGAAGTCCACGACGCCTGTTCCCTTCTCATTGGGGCCGCTCACCTCGACGGGGAAGGGCCAGCGGACAAGCCTCTCGGAAGTGCTCGGGAAACCCCTCGTGCTCAACCTCTGGGCAAGCACCTGCACCGTGTGCATGACCGAGACGCCGGCATTCGAGACCGTCGCCCGAGCCTTGGGCGGGCAAGTGACGTTCCTCGGTATCGACACGCTCGACACGTCGCTGCACGCCGGCCTGGCGTTCGCCCACAAGTACAGCGTGACGTACCGCCAGCTCTACGACCCCAATGGCATCGTGGCAACCGGCTACGGCGTGCCGGGGCTGCCCGTCACCGTGTTCGTCTCCGCAGGCGGCAAGGTGGTGGGCGAGAACATCGGCGCGCTCAGCGCCGCGAGCCTGCGCCACTACCTGGCACTTCTCTTCGGTGTCAGTAATTAATAGTTATTTATACCCGAGAATAGGAAGTCACCTATAAAGGGTTAGTTTTTGCTTGGGAGAAGTGGCTCGGGATCATGCTGCCGGAGTGTTTCTCACTATCGACGAGCTCCACTACGTCGACCTCCCGACACTCACTGCGTTGGTTGCCGGCCTGCACCGCGCCACGCAACTCCGGCTGCCGATCACGATCGCCGGCGCCGGCCTGCCCTCGCTCGCGATAGTGACCGGCGAGGCGAAGACCTATGCCGAGCGGCTGTTCACGTTCCCTCAGATTGGCTCGCTTCGGTCTGACCTGGCGGCAGAGGCCTTGGCGACGCCGGCTGTCGATGAAGGAGTGGCCTGGTCGGACGAGGCCCTCCACAGGGTGCTCGCCGTGACACAGTGCTACCCCTACTTCCTGCAGGAGTTCGCCAAGGCGGCGTGGGACGTGAGTGACGGTCCCGACAGGATCACGCTCGACGACGTCGAGCGCTCGTTGCCGGTGGCGGTGGCGGAGCTGGACGACGGTTTCTTTCGGGTTCGGACGGGGCGGACAAGCGCCGGCGAGCGCATCTATCTGCGCGCGATGGCCGAGCTCGGACCAGGGCCCGTGCGGACGGCCCATGTTGCAGCGCTCCTCGGCAAGCGATCGAGTGCGTTCGCGACCACCCGGGAACAACTGATCAAGCGAGCCGTCTGCTATTCGCCCGCCTGGGGTGAGATCGACTTCACAGTCCCGCTGTTCGGCGACTTCATGAACCGCCAGCTGCCGGAGATGCCGGTGGCGCCCGAGGTGGACGGGCCGTGAGCGCTATCACCGGATCACACGAGCCGGGGCCGAAGCTCGGTGTTGAAGAAGTCGTTGCGTTGCGTGGGCGAAGGGGGACTTGAACCCCCACGTCCTTGCGGACACAGGAACCTGAATCCTGCGCGTCTGCCTATTCCGCCACTCGCCCGAGCAACCGGACAAGAGTAGTCCCTGGCCGGGGTGGTCCCAATCGGCTCGATGACCAGGTCAGGCTGGCAATGGACCCGTATTGGGGGCGGCGGGCCATTAGTCTGTGAAGGACCATGGGACTCCAGCAGTTCGAGGAGCGCCTCGAGCGTCTGGTGGAGGGCACGTTGGCGAAGCCGTTCCGAAGCAACCTCCAGCCAGTAGAGATCGGGCGGAGGCTCACCCGCGAGATGGACCTCCATCGGCGCGTGGGCGTCCGTGGCCTCATCGCGCCCAATGCCTTCGTGGTGACGCTGGCCCCCGCCGACGTGGACCGGTTCTCGCAGTTCATCGACGCCCTGTCCCGGGAGCTCTCAGATGCCGCCCGCGAGCATGCCCGTATTGAGGGGTACTCGTTCGTGGGCCCCGTCGAGGTGGAGATCTTCGAAGGCCCCTCCCTCAAGGCCGGCCGCTTCACCGTCGAGGCCGAGGTGCGAGAGGACGCCGACGGCGGTTTCCTGGCCGAGCTCATCCTCACCGACGGCCGGCGAGTGCAGATCGGCGCCGAGCCTCTGGTGATCGGCCGCCTCCCCGAATGCGGTGTCGTGCTGGCGGATTCGAACGTGAGCCGCCGGCATGCCGAGCTACGCCGGAACGGGGACAGCGTGGTGCTGACCGATCTCGGTTCGACCAATGGGACCAGGGTCAATGGCGCTCCCATCCGGGAGCGGGTCCTTGCCAGTGGGGATGAGGTAAGCGTTGGGTCCACGAGGCTCATCTTCGAGATGACGTGAATGCTCTGCATGCGGGGGCGTTCTTCTTCGCCACGCAGAATCTGACGGCGGTACTCCGTGTGCTGCAATGGGGGGTGATCGCCCTCATCTTCCTCTTCTTCCTGCGCGTCATCCGGGCTGTGTGGGTGGAGGTGAGTCCGGCCGCCATCCGCAAGACACGGGGCGAACGCCGGAGGGAGAAGGTGGCCGCCCGCCCACCGCGTCCGGAACCAAAGAAAAAGCAGCTCTACCTGCGGATCGTAGAACCCAGTGCGCATGAGGGGCAGACCTTCGATCTCGATGACGAGCTCACCATCGGACGGTCTCCCGGCTGCGGTGTGCCGACCCCCGATGACATCTATGCATCGACCCTGCACGCCCGCCTGTACCGCCAGAAGGATCAACTCTGGGTGGAGGACCTCGGTTCGACGAACGGCACCTACGTCAATTCCGAGAGAATCTCGCAAGCGCAGCGCCTTGGGAAGGGCGATGTGCTGCAGGCGGGTTCCACCGTCTTCGAGGTGACGCGTTGACGGTGCTGCGCTCCGGGTCGGCCACCGACGTCGGAAAAGTGCGCAGGGTCAACCAGGATCTCCCTCTTGAGGCCGACAACCTCTTTGCGGTTGCGGACGGTATGGGCGGACATGTAGGCGGCGAGGTGGCGGCACAGGTCGCCGTGGACGCGTTGCTCCAGGGGTTCACCCGCGAACCGACCAAGGTCGGTCTGCAGGATGCCTTCACCAAAGCCAACGAAGCGGTGTGGCAGGAGAGCCAGAATCACAGTGAGCTGCGTGGGATGGGGACCACGCTGACCGCCGCCGCCCTCGTCGGTGGCGACGATGGGCACGACACCCTCGCGCTGGCCAACGTGGGGGACTCCAGGGCGTACTTGTTCTCAGAAGGTCTGGTCGTGCAGGTGACCGCCGACCACAGCCTGGCTGAAGAGCGGGCTCGGCACGGTGAGCTGACCGAAGAGGAAGCGGCCGTGCACCCGCAGCGGCACATCCTCACACGCGCCCTCGGCGTTTCCGCCGAAGTGGAAGCCGACATGTGGGAGTTGCAGCTCCGCGCCGGTGACCGGCTCGTGCTGTGTAGCGACGGCCTTTCCAATGAGATCACGCCCGAGGAGATGGCGGAGGTGCTGTCGACCGTCGCCGATCCGGGCGAGGCGTCCCGCCAGCTCGTAGAGATCGCCAACGAGCACGGAGGCTCCGACAACATCACCGTCGTCGTGATCGATGTGCTGGTGGGTGAGGAGAACTCCGCGGCGGGTTCGGTGATCACGCCCCTGGGGCGCGGTGCCGGCGTCCCACTGATTGTGGCGCCCGGATCGGGCCCCGACCCATCCGGACTCGGCCCCGTTCCCCTTGTCGGTGCGGCGGGCACGCTGGTGGAAGGCTCCCAGCTGGGATTCACCGGACATGTCGCGACCTTGGGAGGGGACACCACTCGCACGGGTGAGTTCTTCCCGGACCAGACTCAGGCGGTGCCGGTGGCTCGTACCACGGTCCGCGGCACGGCGTCGGTGCCGACCGTGGAGGCCACGCCTCCGAAGGAGAGTCGTCGGGCGAGGCGACGGCGACTCGGGATCCCGAGGCGGATCACTTTACGCGTGGTGCTGTTCGTCCTCCTCGTGGCGGCGATCCCGGTCGGGGCGTTTTACGCCATCCGTTGGTATGCCTATGACAATTGGTTCCTATCCATCCAGAACCACGAGATCGTCGTCCAGCAAGGGCACCCGGGCGGGGTCCTCTGGTTCGAGCCCAGGGTCGTGGACCGCACCGGTGTCACGACGTCTGAGGTGCTCCCCAACGGTGTGTCCGAGATCCGCGGAGGGGTGCAGGAGCCGTCGCTGCGTGATGCGAAGAGCTACATCACCAACCTGCAGAAGCAGTACGAGATCGCGCAGCAGGAGAAGCAGGTCAAGGGCGGCAGTTCGAACGGTACGACCCCGACCATCCCGGGAACCACCACGCCGTCTTCGGTGCCGACGAGTGTGACGCCGACCTCCGTTGCACAGACGACCGCGGCTGTACCGACGGGGACGAACGCGGGGGCCGCACCAGCGACGACCCCGGGGGTCACCCCGGCGGTCGTGTCCTCGACCACGCTGTCCTCGACCACGCTGTCCTCGACCACACCGACCATGGCCGCCGCGACGGCCACGACGAGCTCCACCGGGCCGTGAAGGGAGCACGCTAGTGGGGCGCCGTATCCGATGGCTCGGAGTGATGATGCTCATCTGCTTCGCTCTGGTCGTCGTCCAATTGGTCAACATTCAGTTCCGCCAGGCGAATGCCTTGACCAACTCGCCGAACAATCCCCGGGTCGCGCAGGAGAGGTACGACAACCTGCGGGGCGCCATCACCGCGGCGGATGGCACCGTGCTGGCCAAGTCGGTCAGGACCACGGCGAGCGGGGACCCCTACCACTACACGCGGGTGTACCCGCAAGGCCCGCTGTACGCCGGAATCACCGGCTATGACTCTTTGTTCTATGGAACGTCGGGCATCGAGTTCGAGTACGACCAGTATCTGCGGACTCACACCCAGAGCCCGCAGAACTTCAGCCAGCTCCTCTTCAACAAGCCGCCGTCGGAGCCGGACAACGTCCAGCTCACGGTCGATCCGGTCCTCCAGGAGGCCGCCACCCAGGCTTTCGCCTCCACCCCGGCCGCCAACAAAGACGGCGCTGTGGTCGTCCTGGACCCGACGACCGGAGCAGTGCTGGCCATGGTGTCGAGCCCCACCTATGACCCCAACCAATTCGCCAACCCCAGCGTCCCGGCCGAGGAGTCGTACAACTTCGGCGAGAACTTGAAGGACAAGGAAGGGTTCACCGGCGTGGTCCCCCTCGCCACCCAGCAGCGTTTCGCCCCCGGCTCCACCTTCAAGGTGGTGACGAGCACCGCCGTTTACAACCTCGATCCCAAGCTCATCAACTACAACTTCCCGTCGGCCGTATCCATCAAGTTCACCGACTCGGACCTGACCTTGAAGAATGACGGTGACACAGCGTGCGGCGGCACCATGGCGCTGATGTTGCCGCAGTCGTGTGACCCCGGCTACGGCGAGCTGGGGATCCAACTCGGCGTGCCGACCCTCACCCGGCAGGCAGAGGACTTCGGGTACTCCATCTACGGCGCCAAGACCCAGTACATCCCCAAGCTCGATCTCCCCAGTGTCGCGGCATCCACATTCACGAACCTGCAGCCGAACGCGCAGGCCGACTTGGCCTACAGCGCCATCGGGCAGCTGAATGACGCCGCCACTCCGCTGGAGAATGCGCTGGTGGCGGCCGGGATCGCCAACGGCGGTGTGATCATGACGCCACACCTGATGCAGCAGATCACCAACGGCCAGGGCGCCGTGATCGAGACCTACCAGCCGACGCCCATGCTCACGGCGGCGACCCCGGCCGCCGCCGCCTCGGTCAACAAACTGATGCAGACGGTGGCCAACGACACCGTGCCCGATGCCACGGCCAACAACATCTTCCCCGTGTCGTGGCACGTCGCCGTGAAGACGGGTACGGCACAGGCTCCAACCCCGTCCGGTGTGGAAGAGACCGACGACTGGATGATCGGCTTCATGCCCGCCATCGGAACCCCCAAGATCGCCATTGCCGTCGTCGTGCCCCAACAGAGCTTCTCGGTCACCGGTGCCATCGTCGCCGGCCCCATCGTCAAGCAGGTATTCCAGGCGTATCTCAACGAGACCGGAGGACAGGGATGAGCGTGCTGCATGCTCGTTTTTGCTCCGGGCGCGCAGCGTAGGCTCAGGGCGCCATGGAACCGGTCGACACACCGAGGGTCTTCTCCAACCGCTATGAGCTGACCCACCTCATCGCCCGGGGAGGCATGGCGCAGGTGTACCGCGCCCGCGACCGGCAACTGGACCGACCGGTTGCCCTCAAGGTGCTCTTCCCCGAGCTGTCAGTCGACCGGGCCTTCGTGGAGCGGTTCCGCCGGGAGGCCCAGGCCGCCGCCAACCTGTCCCACCCCAACATCGTGCCCGTCTTCGACTGGGGCGAGGACAGTGGCGCCTATTTCATCGTGATGGAGTTCGTCGACGGCCGCCCTCTCTCGGCCGTCCTGCGCGAGTCGGGACCTCTTACGCCGCAGCAGACGGCCACCATCGGCGCCAACGTTGCTGCCGCACTGGCGTTCGCCCATCGGCACGGGGTCGTCCACCGTGACGTGAAGCCCGGGAACGTGCTCATCACAGCCGACGGTGGCGTCAAGGTGACCGACTTCGGGATCGCCCGGGCGATGAACACCGAGGAGAGCCTCACCCAGACCGGGGCCGTCATGGGCACTGCCGCTTACTTCTCGCCGGAGCAGGCCGAGGGCCATGCGGTCGACGCCCGGAGCGACATCTACTCCCTCGGGGTCGTGCTCTACGAGATGTCCACGGGCCGGCCGCCCTTCAGCGGGGACTCGCCGGTGGCGGTCGCCTCCAAGCACGTGCGCGATCAACCCGAGCTCCCCCGCGGCGTGAACCCGGCGGTGCCGCTCGCGCTCGAGGCGATCATCATGAAAGCGATGGCGAAGTCCCCCGACCATCGCTACGCCAGCGCCGAAGAGTTCAGGGCCGATCTCCTCCGCTTCGCCGAAGGCCGGCCGGTCGAAGCCGGCGATCCCGGCACCACCAGCGCGATGGCTGCCATCCCTGCCACCCAGGCCTTGGCGTCCCGGCAGGGGGCGACGGGCCGGACGCAGGCGCTACCGGTGGCCGGGGATGACGTGAGCCGCGCCGAGAGGGACCGCCAGATGCGCACCCGGCGACTGGTCGTGGTGCTGCTCATATTGCTGGTGGCTCTGGGCGTGATCGCGTTCTTCCTGGTGCGCGCGCTCGATGGGGGACAGGTGACCGTGCCCAATGTTGTGGGCCAGACGGTGCAGAAGGCCACCCAGAGCCTGCAGGCCCAGAATCTCGTGGTCGGGAGCACCTCGTCGCGGACGAGCAACACGCCCAAGGGGGAGGTCATCGCGACCGTCCCGAGTTCCGGCGCCAAGGTGTCGAAGAACAGTCAGGTCACCCTGGTGGTGAGCAACGGCCCCACGGTGACCTTCGTGACGGTGCCTCCCGGGGCGGTGGGGCAGCAGTTCACCCAGGCCACCGAGGCGCTCAGCAACGTCGGCCTTGCGTACAAGCCCAAGTACGTCTCGAGCCCCAAGCCTTCGGGGACAGTGCTGGCGGAGAGCCCGGCCGGGGGGAGGTCCGTCAAGTCGACCACCGTGATCAACTTGACGGTGTCGAGCACGCAGACCTCGGTCAGCGTGCCCAACGTCGTCGGTTTCACGCAGACCTCGGCCGGGGGAACACTCGCCGGCGACAATCTCACGGTGGGGTCGCAGACAACCGCCTGCTCCCAGCAGGTGTCCACAGGGAACGTGGCGCAACAGTCGCCCCAAGCGGGCACGCAGGTTCCGCCGCAGACGCCGGTCAACCTGGTCGTGTCGTCCGGTCCGTGCTCGGCCACCGTGCCCAACGTGGTCGGCGAGATGCAAGGAGCGGCCCAATCGGCGATCTCCGCGACACCAGGCCTCACGCCCACCGTCGTCCAGGTGGACTGTGGGACCGGTCAGGCCGGGACCGTGGAAAGTCAGACCCCCCAACCCGGGACCGTTCTGAACCCGCCGTTCCCCCAGACGGTCACCCTGAGCGTGTGCAGCGCGACGCCCCCCACGACCACCAGCACGACGGGGACGAGCGGGGGGACCAGCACGACCACCACCACGACGACGAAGCCGTAACACAGCGACGCCCCTTAGGAAGCGGTCGTCGCTCCCGCCAGTTGAGTCAGGAAGTTGCCCAAGAGGGCCGGACCCGAGACTGTCAGCACCGACTCGGGGTGGAACTGGACGCCCTCGATGGGCAGTTCGCGGTGGCGCAGGCCCATGATCACGCCGTCGGTCGAGGTGGCCGTCACCTCCAGCTCCTTGGGGACAGCGTCGGGGTGGACGACCAGCGAGTGGTAGCGGGTGGCCACGAAGGGGTTGGGCAGGCCGGCGAAGATCCCGGTCCCGTCGTGGTGGATCTCGGAGGTCTTGCCATGCATGAGGCGGGGAGCAGGGACGATGGATCCGCCGAAGGCCTGCCCGATGCACTGGTGGCCGAGGCAGACGCCGAGCAGGGGTATCTCACCTCCCAGCTCGCGTATGGCGGCAAGGGACACTCCCCCGTCCTCGGGACGGCCGGGACCCGGTGAGATCAAGATGGCGTCGGGCCGCTGGGCCCGGATGCCCGCCACGTCGATGGCGTCGTTGCGGTAGACGACAGGCTCGGCCCCCAGCTCGCCGAGCTCCTGGACGAGGTTGTAGACGAAGGAGTCGTAGTTGTCGAGGACCAGGATCCGCGCGCCCATGGAGCAGCGATCGTACCCGAGCCGCACCGCTCGACCTCCCCGAGCTGAGTATCCTCAGGTCTCGTGGCAACCAAGACCAAGTCCGGGCCCGGTGGCGCCTCGCGTAAGGGGAAGTCCGCCGGGGGCAGGAGCACATCGAAGGGAAGCACGTCGAAGGTGGGTCGTCCCTCGACCGCCGAGGAGAGCGGGCGCTACACCCGCCCCATCCCCAAGAGCGTCCGCCGGAGCCCACCGTGGTACGGGGCGCTGGTGCTCGGACTCCTGATCGTGGGTGTCGCCGTCATCGTGGTGAACTACCTGGCCCACCTCCCCTTCGTGGCCCATGGCTCGAGCTGGGGCCTGGTGGTCGGCTTGGTGATGATCTTTGCCGGCTTCTTGCTCGCCACGCGGTATCGCTAGGGCCCTACCGCGAGGCCTGCCCCGCGCGGGAGCCGGCGGAGCGGCTGGGATCAGCCCAGCCGCTCAATGATGGTGGCGTTAGCCAAGCCCCCGCCCTCGCACATGGTGAGGAGGCCGTAGCGCCCGTTCGTCCGCTCCAGCTCGTTGAGCAAGGTCGCCATCAGCTTGCCCCCCGAGGCGCCGAGTGGGTGCCCGAGCGCGATGGCACCGCCGTTGGGGTTGACGATCTCCATGTTGGGGTGGTGCTCCTTCTCCCACGCCAGCACCACGGACGCGAAAGCCTCGTTGATCTCGACCGAGTCGATGTCGTCCAACGACATCTTCGCCCGCTCCAGCACGGTGGCCGTGGCCGGGATGGGGCCGGTCAGCATGGTGATGGGGTCGACCCCGGCCAGCGCGAAGGCATGGAAGCGGGCCCGGGGACGCAGCCCGAGGGCGCTGGCCTTCTCCTCGCTCATGATGAGGACGGCGGACGCCCCGTCGGTGATCTGCGACGAGTTGCCCGCCGTGATCTTGCCCCCCTCGGGCTTGAACGCGGGCTTGAGGTTGGCCAACGTCTCCACCGAGCTGTCCGGGCGGATGCCCTCGTCGGCGGTCAACTGGTCGTCGGTGTCCTTGCCCTCGTCGTCGCGGATGGCCACCGGGATGATCTCGTTCTCGAACCGGCCCTCGGCGGTGGCCTGGGCGGCGCGCTGATGGCTCCGGGCCGAGAAGGCGTCGAGCTCCTCCCGCGAGATGCCCCACTGGTCGGCGATCATCTCGGCTCCGATGCCCTGACCGACGAGGCCGCCCTTCTCGGCGTAGCGGGCCATCATGCGCGGCCCGAAGGGGTAGCCGAGCTCACGGACGACGGAGGACCCCATCGGGGTGCGCGTCATGCTCTCCACCCCCGCGGCGACCACCACGTCGTAGGCGCCGGCCATTACTCCCTGGGCAGCGAAGTGGATCGCCTGCTGGGACGAGCCGCACTGGCGGTCGATGGTGGTGCCGGGCACCGATTCGGGCCAGCCGGCCGCGAGGACGGCATTGCGCCCGATGTTGAGCGACTGCTCGGACACCTGCATCACGCAACCGCAGATCACGTCGTCGACGATCGCCGGGTCGAGGTTGTTCCGCTGCTGCAGAGCCTTGAGCACCTCGGAAGCCAGGTCAACGGCGTGCCAGTTGCGGAGCTTGCCGTTGCGCTTGCCGCCTGCGGTGCGGACGGCGTCAACGATGACAGCGGTGGTCATGGCGTGTCTCCTCCCAATCCCGGGCGGGCAGTCCCGACCGGTTGCAGAACGACGGCATTGTAGTCGCCATGATCCGCCGGACCATCGGGCGGCGGACGCCACCGGTAGGGTCTGGATATGGGCCGCAAGGACATGGACCGCTGGCTGGGAGACGGCGGCATGCCGATCATCGGACTGGTCGGTGGCGCCTTCACCGCCTATGGAGTCGATGGGGAAGACCTCGGGTGGGTGGCCGGCACCTTTACGCCGGAGGCACTGGCCTGCAATCCCCATGGGGTCACCCAGGCCGGGGTCCACTCCCTCCTCCTCGACGCCGCCATGAACTTCGCCATCAACGCCGCCCTTCCCGGTCGTGATCGGACCCGGGGGACGCTGGAGATGAAGACCGAGACGATGCGGCCGGCCGTCCAGGGCACGTCGTACGGGCTGCGCGGTGACGTGGTCCGCATGGCCAAACAGGTGGCGTACGGCGAGGCAACCGTGCGTGACGAGGACGGGGCAATGGTGAGCCGTGCCACCGGGACCTTTCTGTTACATCGAGACGAGTCAACCCCCCGCAACTGAGCCGGGCCCTGCTCCTGCTCCTCTGACCTGCCTGATCTGCTGTGGACCGGTCTCGGGTCCCTTCGGCCACTGCTTCGCCTGTCGGACGGTCGCCCGGAGGCTGCATCTGCCCCTGGTCCCGGTCCTGCCCATCTGTCTGTGCCCGGTGCCGGGTCCGCTCTATGCCATCTTGCTGGGCTACAAGGAGTCGCCGGTGACTGAGGCGCGCTGCCGCTTCGGCCGATGCCTGCGTGAACTGTTGTGCCGAGCGCTGCTCGAGCATCGGGCCTGCCTGGCCGCAGTGAGCGATGGACCGCTCGATCTCGTGCTGCCGGTCCCGTCTTCCTCACGGCCCGGCGGTGCGCCCCTCGGCCGGGTGGAGGGACTCGCCGAGCGTGTCGTGACGGCGCTCGGCACCGGGGTGCGCTGGCTACCCACGGCGCTGGAACGTGCAGCCGGGCAGATCGGGCACATGCGGCCCAACGCCCGGGCCTTTGCCGTGCCCTGCCGTGCGCGTTCCGCGGTCCGCGGCGCCCGGGTGCTCCTTGTCGACGACACCTACGTCAGTGGCGCCCGGGCGCAGAGCGCGGCGGCTGCCCTCCGTCTCGCTGGTGCACGTGCGGTGGTGATCGTGCCGGCGGGACGCGTGCTGCGGCCTGACCGGCTGGACGGCCATGCCGCCTTCCTGGCCGCGCAGCCCGCCCAGAGCGGCCACGGCCCGCGCTGCCTGCTGCTGTCTCAGGCCGGGGCAGGCACCGGGTAGCGCACGCCGGTCAACTTCTCGGAGATCTCCCAGAGCCGGGCGGCTGCGGCCGCATCGGTCGCCCGCCTGCTCGGCCGGACAACGGTCGGTGGACCGAACATCTGGAACGCGTGGCTGGGCCCGATGTACTGCCCTGGCGTCACCTCCGGTGCCGTGGCGGCGTACAGGGAGGGCCAGGCGCCAACGGCCGTCGACTGGCCGAAGAGGTGCCCGAACGTCCCGGCCACCCGAGCTCGGGTCTTTCCGTCGCCGAGCGCTGCGCCCGAGCCCGCCAGGTTGCTCCGCGTCCACCCCGGGTGGGAAGCCACCGCGATGGTCGTGGCGCCGTCGGCCCGCAGGCGCCGGCTGAGCTCGGTCGTGAAGAGGAGATTGGCCAACTTGGACGATCCGTAGTGCAGCCAAGTGTTCCCGATCTTGTCGCCGCCGACGTCGTCGAAATCGATGTGGCCGATCCGGTGCATGTTCGAGCTGACGGTGACCACCCGGGAGCGGCCCGAGGTCAGGAGACGCTCGAGTACCAGGCCGGTGAACGCGAAGTGGCCCAGATGGTTGGTGGCCATTTGGAGCTCGAAACCGTCAGAGGTCTGGCGGTACGGGGTGCCCATGACCCCCGCGTTGTTGATGAGCACATCGAGCCGGGCGTGCGCGGAGAGGAGCTGTGCGGCGGCGCGGCGTACCGACACGAGGTCCGCCAGGTCCAGTTCCAGCAGTTCGATGGAGGAGCGCTCGAGCTCGTTCTCCAGCACGTCCGCCGCCCGCCTGGCTTTTTGAAGGTCACGGCAGGCCATGATGACGTGCGCGCCGTGGTCGGCCAATGCCCGGGCGGTCCCTAACCCGATCCCGCTGTTGGCCCCCGTGACCAGTGCGACCTTCCCGGTCTGGTCCCCCATTTCGCCGGGGTTCCAGGCCGTCGTGGTGCGGCCCACCTAGGCGTTGCCGATGTGGTCGGCCGGGACCGTGCCCAGTCGGCCGGCCTGGTAGTCCTCGAACGCCTGCACCAGTTCCTCCCTGGTGTTCATGACGAATGGCCCGTGCGCCGCGACGGGCTCCCGTATCGGCTGGCCGCCGAGGATCAACACGTCGAGCCCCGAGTAGCGCGATTCCTGCACCTCGTCAGCCCGCATCACGATGGTGTCCCCTGGGCCGTGCACCACCAGCTGTCCGGTGTGGAACGGCTGGGCGTCGGGCCCGACCGTGCCGTGCCCGGCCAAGACGTAGACCAAGGCATTGAACGGCCGTGGCCACGGCAGCACCAGCTCGGCGCCGGGTTGCAGAGTGGCGTGTACCAGCGAGATGGGCGTGTGGGTGGAACCGGGACCACGCGTGCCGGCGACATTGCCGGCGATCACGCGCAGGAGCGCGCCTCCGTCGGGCGAGCTGAGGAGCACCACGCCTTCAGCTTCGAGGTTCTGGTAGCGGGGGTCGACCCATTTCTCTGCCGCCGGGAGGTTCACCCACAGCTGTACGCCGTGGAAGAGGCCACCGGTGGCGATGAGCTGCTCGGTGGGGCGCTCGATGTGCAGAATCCCCGAACCCGCCGTCATCCACTGGGTCGAGCCGTTGGTGATGAGGCCCCCGCCCCCTATGGAGTCCTGATGCTGGAAGGTCCCGTCGATCATGTACGTCACGGTCTCGAAACCGCGGTGCGGGTGCCACGGCGTCCCCTTGGGCTCGCCCGGCGCGTACTCGACTTCTCCCATCTGATCCATGTGGATGAACGGGTCGAGATCGGCCGTGCCGACGCCGGCGAAGGCCCGGCGCACCGGGAACCCCTCTCCCTCCAATCCCGAAGGCGCATCGGTGATGCTCTTCACTGGCCGCACTTCGGACCCCGGCGCGGCCGGGGCAATGCGGGGAAGGGCCAAATTGTCTGGAACCGTTACAGCAGGCATAGGGTGCTCCGTCTCTTGATGCGTTTGTTGAGGCAACTCCCCATTCAACAACGGATGAGGCCCGTCTGTTCCGGGCCCGGCTGCCCCTCCCGGCCTAAGTGGCGTCGAGGCGCGCCACCTGCTCCGGGCGCAACGCGATGTCCGCCGCCGCCGCCGAGGCGACGGCGGTGGCCGGACGGCTGCTCCCGGGGATCGGGATCACCCGCGCCCCCTTGGCCAGCATCCAGGCCAGGGTGACCTGCTCGGGGGTCGCCCCGACCTCCTTGGCCACTTCGGCGAAGGCCGGGAACTCACGGGCGATGCGGTCCGCCTGGCGGATACCCCCGAGCGGGCTCCACGGAATGAAGGCGACGCCGATCTTCTCGCAGTGCTCGAGCTCACCCTCCGAGGAGCGGAAGCGCGGCGAGAACTCGTTCTGCACGCTGACCAGGCGGCCACCCAGGATTCCCTGCGCTTCGTCGATCTGCGCCACCGTGGCGTTGGAGATCCCGGCCATCTGGATCTTCCCGGCGTCGAGGAGTTCGGCCAGCGCACCCACCGACTCGGCGTAGGGCACAGTCGGATCGGGTCGGTGGTACTGGTAGAGGCCGATCGAATCGACGCCCAGCGCCTTCAGCGAGGCTTCGCAGGCCTGCTGCACATAGTTCGGGTCTCCGTGCACGGTCCAGCTTCCGTCCCCGGGGCGCCGGTGGCCCCCTTTGGTGGCGACCAGGACGTCGTCGGTGGAGCCCCCGTAGGTGGCGAGGGCCTCGGCCACAAGACGCTCGCCGTGACCGTGCTCGTCTGTGCTGAGCGCGTAGGCATCGGCGGTATCGATGATGGTGACCCCGGCATCGAGCGAGGCGTGAATGGTCTTGATCGCCTGTGCCCTATCGGGTCGCCCTTCGATGGACAGGGGCATTTCGCCGAAGCCGATGGCGCTCACCGTCCGGTCACCGATCTGTCGTTCTTGCATCTTCGGCCTCCAATCTGTCGCATGGTCACAATGAGGACCCGACCACTCCGTTCACGGCGTCCGCTCGGTGGGGCGAGCAAGAATCGAACTTGCGACCTCAGCATTAATCAGTGCTGTGAGGACCCAACGGGGGACAACTCGCTACCCGCCAAAACCTAGCCGGGCCTGCCGGAGCAGTCGAACGGACGCCCGCGCCTACCCAGCGCCGCCTGACGCCTGAATAGTTCTGGCAAACGCTGAGGCGCCGTCGTAGCGTGGAACGCGAGCACAGCCAGTAAAGGAGCGCTCATGCTCTTCATCGAGTACGACGTGAACCCTGCGGGCGAGATCGAACTCGTCGCCCTCATCAATGCCGTCGAGGAGGACGACCAAGATCCCGAAGGGGAGGCGTGGCTGGCGTGGCGGTCCGAGCACGAAGATGGTGGCATGGGCTGCGTTGGGGTCGCTGCAACTGACCTGAAATTAATGGAGGAGACAGAAGACCCTGATGATCTTCTGGCCATCGTCGAGCGGATCATCCTGACGGACCGATCGGCCAAAGAAGAGGTGCCATCGTGAGCACGACCAGGTCGCAGCTTTACCGATTGGCCAGGGACCTCGGCAACGTTGAGGCCGTCGAGCACGGGTACAAGCGAGGTGGACTCTCGGGAGCGGCGGGCGGTGCGGCTCAGCGGCAAGCCAGACGCGTCATCTATCGCGAGGGCAACCGCCAGATTAATCACTTCGTGCGCGCCCTAGGCCTCGGAGCAAGGCGTCGCTGATCAATCTGCTGAACTGGAAAGACACGCCTGGAAGTGGGGCTAGCAAGAATCGAACTTGCGACCTCAGCCTAATCAGGGAGACTGAGCGAATCCGATGGGGTCCCTGTGAGTGCCAGCATGTTCCTGTCGGTCCTAGTCAGAACACCGCTGGATCATGGACGCGAAACTGGGCGGGATCGGTAGTGACACGCTGGAACCCAATTGTTGGGACGGAGCTGGGACAGGAGAGTCGCCGATACGGGTCAAGGGGCCAGCTCTACTTTCCACAACCGGTGGCCCACGACCTTGAGGTAGGTACCAGGGAGTCGTCGGGCGATGGGGGACGAACGAGTCTTTGGACGCTGCGTTTGCTTGGTGAGCGAAACCAATCGTGCCGGCAGTGGGATGAACAGGACCTTTCGGTAATAGTCCCATCAGCGCACTGTCAGGGACGCACGTCTGCAACTGGTTTACTGGACGCTTCTGATCGTCGTCTCTAGCGACGGTCTGAAGGCAGTTGGAATCGCCCTGTCCGATAGAAGACGCGCAAGGAGGCGCACGGTGACACTGCCCTGGAGCGGACCACTGGCCGGTCAGATGCATGAGCATGTAGTGGCGTCGAGGGCTCTTGAGGGCAATCCTCTCGGAGATCCGACGGAACGCCCTTTATGGGTCTATGTCCCCCCCGGTTACGATCCCGACGGGGATGAAGGCTTGCCTTCGATCTACGTCATTCAGGGCTACACCGGTCACCTGGCCATGTGGAATAACCGGTCGGCCTACCGGCAGCCATTTCCCGAGACGGCGGACCACCTCTTCGCGAGCGGTGCCGTTCCACCCTGCATTGTTGTCTGGGTCGATGCATGGACAGCGTATGGCGGATCGCAGTTCGTAGACTCTCCTGGAACCGGCCGCTACCACACCTATTTGTGCGATGAGGTGGTTTCCTTCGTCGACGCCCACTACAGGACACTTGCAGCGCCGGAGCACCGGGGAATACAGGGCAAATCGAGTGGAGGCTTCGGGGCCATGATTACCCCGATGCTGCGACCTGATCTCTTCGGCGGTTTGGCCACCCATGCGGGAGACTCACTCTACGAGTTCTGTTACATCGGGGAGTTTGCCAAAGCGACAAGAGCCCTACGCGAGTGGGATGGGTCCATTGCGTCGTGGTGGGAAGACTTCCGGGGCCGAGTGGCGTTTACTAGGAAAGACGACGACCTCTTGTTGATGATGTTGGGCATCTCAGCCTGTTTCTCAGCCGAGCCCGACGGCACCCCCGTACTTCCCTTTGATCCGCAAAGCGGTGTCCTTCGCGGTGAAGTTTGGCAGCGGTGGCTGGACTGGGATCCGGTCCGCATGGTCAAGGACCACGCGGAAGCACTGCGCGGCCTCCGGGCCGTCTGGATCGATGCTGGCACGCGCGATGAGTGGTATCTCGACCTCGGAGCGATTGCCTTTAGGGACGCGTTGACCGACATCGGTGTGGTCGACGTGCGATTCGAGCTGTTCGATGCGGGTCACGCCGGTATCGACTGGCGTTACCCTCTGGCACTGGCATACCTCGCCGAGCGGCTCTCGATTCCGGATCCGTCCCCCTGAGATGGTGCCGCTGGGTGCGACCCCACCAACGCGTTCAAGTGTTGAGCACTATGTCACCCTTGTGAACTGGGATATGCGGTGGGGCTAGCAAGAATCGAACTTGCGACCTCAGCATTATCAGTGCTGAACGGAGCGCGATGGAGCCACGCCCTCGACCGGCGGCAACTCAGCCTGACGACCCAGAGTAGGCGAACCGGAACGCTGGTCGCTACCGACCGTTTCTGGTCGTTTCTTGGCCTCTCGCGGCCTGGACGCGGCCTGGAGGAGAAGGCTAATGGATGACAGTCGACGCTCCGCGTAGACATGACGACGATCACTACGTCTGTCGTTATCCGGTATTCCCCTGCCGACGAACCTAGCCACGCACAACGCATCATTACTTCCGAGCCAAATGTAAACGGGTCAGTTGGCGGCTGACATCGAGAACGTGGTCCACAGGGTCGACGAACGGTCAGAGCGAGAACCCTGACCAATCCTCATCATCATTTGTAGGCGAGTGCGACCGTTGTGATCAGGAGGAAGAAAGCGGTGTGCATCACCTGCAGCAATCAAGTTGGTCCGCCACGATCGACCGCTACTCGGGACTTCGCTCATTGAGACGAAGGTCAGCACAACATCTACGTCCTACGCCGGATCAGGTCCAGCATTCGAAGTTCAACGAACGAGAACGTCGAGATCCAATCAACATTGCGAGATCCAATCAACATTGATTGACAGCTTCGGCAGAACCGACATCCAGCGCGCCGCGCGCATCTCGGAGAGGGTCTGATGAGTCTGCCAGACGTAGTAACCGTCACGACCGCGAGCTCGATCGTTGCCCCCACCAACGCCCAAGTACCGGGGTCGGTCGTGGCCAAGTCGGCCGCATCATCATTCTGGCTGCGGTCCGGCAGGACTTGGCGATCGTGGTCATCGACTCGGGTCCCTACGTCCAGTTCTCGGCGTCGAACCAGACGATTTCGAACCTTGACGACCACCCGTCACCGGCCGACCATTTCGCCGCCCTCGCCGCTGACCCGATCGTCAACAGCATCACATGGCTCGGTTTGTCGCTCTTCGGCGCTGGCTCCTGAGCGCGCTGTCAGACGAAGGTCCGGGCAGATCTCCTTACTGCTGGGGCCGGACATAAGTTCACACATGGTGCCGCGCTTTTACACCGAGGTCTCGGGCCGGGTGCGACGAAGGAAGGCCGGTGAGTTGCGGCCCGCTCGCAGAAGTCACGGACCAGATACGAGTCAGTGAGGAAGTCTTGCTTCGGGCGCGACACGGTCGTACACTCATCCACGGTCGCCCTTGGGCGAGGGCGAGGGCGGCGGCGGACGGCATTCCCTAAGGAGAGCACCCATGAACTGCCCGCGATGCAACTCCGAAGTACCAGTGGCAGCACGCTTTTGCCATCGGTGCGGGGAGTCTCTCGATCCCACAAGGAGCCGTCACCAGCACTACGCGGCGAACCCCAACGAACCGGTTCGGGCGCTCGCTCTGGTGAGCACCCTGATGCCGCACCTCTCAGGTCACCGAAACCACAGCTACCGGACCGCCCTCGCCATCGCGTTCGTCGCCACCTTCGTGGCAGGGGCATTCGGCGCGGTTCCGGTCGCCCTGTTCTGCGCCGCCATCGCTCTCCCGACGGTTCTATTCCTGTACCAATACGACCACGAGGTCTGGGAGGATCAGCCCTGGACGGTCATCGGTATCGGTGTTGTTGTCGCAGCCGGTGCCGGTGTGGGAGTCGGCGCGCTGGGTAATTCCCTCAATGACTCCCGCAACCTGGTGAGCGGTCTGGAGCAGCTTCCGGGTGCGAGCACGATCCTCGAGGTCGGCATTCTCATCCCCGTCATCGTGCTGGCCATCCTGTGGCTGCTCACTTCGGCTCTTACCTCTCGCGCCGGCTACTCGCACGCAGTGGAGACCATCAACTTCGGCGCCCTCGTAGGAACGGCCGTAGCGCTGGGCGAGAGCATGGCCGTGCAGCACAATGCGTTCTCCCTGGCCATCCACTCGGGGGACCCCTCGCGAGACGCCCTGGTGGCGATGACCCTCGGATTCGCCAAGCCAACCATCTATGCCTGCGCAGCGATTCTCCCGGGCTTGCAGTGGCGCCGATTCCATTCGCCCGCGCGGCGGCTTGTGGGGGTCCTTGAGGGTCTGGTCCTCGTGCTCGCCTACGGCCTCCTCGCACTGCTGCTCTCCCCCTACGAGAGCCGGGGCATCGTGCTCACCGCGCTCATCGCGTTCGTGCTCGCAGCCGCCGGGTTGTTGCGGGTACGAGTCGCGCTGCACGACGCGCTGCTCTCTGAGGCATTGGCGGCGGTTCACGCGTCCGAATCGCCCGCCAAGGTGGCCCACCCGGGTTCGACGTGCTCTCACTGCGGCGTGGCGTTGGAGCCGGACGCCGCGTTTTGCCTGGTGTGCGGATCGGCCGTGGCAACGATGGCGAAACAGCTGCTCAGGCGAGAACGCTCACGACGGTCCACCGCGCAGGAGGTCGGCTCATGACGCCGTCAGGGTCCTCGTCCCCGGCAGCACCGGGACAGCAACATTTCAAGCTCTCGCCACTGTCGATCGCCCTGGCGATCACCGCGGTGGTCGTGGCCGGTTCCCTGATCATTTACTTTGCCTTTGTGCAGCCGGCGAACACCTCGCCGAATGTGCCGTCACCGAAGCTTCCGGCGAGCGCAGCGGGGATAGCGGGCGCGACGGCGCCTACGCACCTGACTTCCATATTGCGGACCGAGATCGTTGAGAAATCCACGACCAAGTGCACCACGACAAAATCGAAGAACGGTAAGAAGAAGACAACGTGCCCGCCCAGCACCCCAAGCGTCATCGAACCAACCGGGTCCGTCGTGACCGTGGGTAGCGGCGTCGCAGTGCGGCTGCAGCAAGGGTGGACAGTCCATGCTTCGGCACCCCAGTCGGGAACGACAGCCGCCTACGTGGACATTTGGGGGACGAGTTCGACGACGGTCCTGGTCGAAGCCCCAGGAACACTCAAACCAGGCGGGACGGCAGACGAGCTTCTCAGCTATTTCTTGCAGGCTTTCCTGCAGGGCTCCACCAATCAGAGTGTGACGCCAGACGCAGACACGACCATCAATGACGCCCCTGGGTTCCAGGACATAGCCCAGGACCAGTTCAGCTATACCCTTGTCTCGAGCACGGGCTCACAGCAATCGGAGGGCCTTGCATTCGGGCTGGTCAACACCAGCACTTCGAATAGCGCCATCGTCTACGAGTTTGCCCCCATTTCAGATGTCACCAAGACACTGGTGGCTCAATGGGTCGGGACCCTCCTCTCGGTTCTTAGCTACTCGGCCGGATCGGGTTCGTCCGGATCGTCGGGGTCGGGATCAAGCTCTTCGGGATCAGGCTCGTCACCAGTGCTTCCGGGGTAGCTCCCCTCGAATCGGCCCTGGCCGACCTTGCGACGGCCTATCCCACCTGGGTCTGCGGCGTACAATCACTGCTCTTTAGCATGGTTCCAAGCTCCAAGCTGGCGATTGTGCCTGCAGTCGACGCGGAAGAAATGAGCGCTGCGACCTCACCGCGGCCTGAGGTCGATCACCTTGACGGACGCCGAGGGTGCACCGTCCCGGCGGTGCCGGTGGCGGGGTGCCCGAGAGCAACCCGGCGCCGAGGACAGGGTCACCCCCTTGGGCAAACCTCCGCTCTCGGAAAAGGCGGGGGTCGGGTAGCCGGTGGCGGTCACTTGGAAAGTGAGGGGATCGCCCACCGTGGCGCTGGCAGTGCTGGCGCTGGTGATGGCCGGCGGTTGGTCCACCGTCAGGGTGAACTCCTGCTGGGTCGGGGCCTCGGTCCACGTCTTGGCCGCACAGTCGGGATCGGCGCAACGTTGACGGGAGCGTCATCGAGTTAGGGGGGCCCAGGACGGATGATGCGATGAAATGGATCCTGCGAGATGGGTTCTGGCCTCACGGGCCTTGGCGACCGTCCGAGCGCTGGCCCCCTTGGCCACCAGGTATGTGACCTGGGTACGGGATCGGTCTGCCCACTCCAATTTGTACCGTTCGTTCCCCCGGAGGAAGTCGAGTTCCTTGAAACCGAGTTCGAAGGCTCGCTCGGCCACGAAGGCGTGGAGGACGTTTCCCGCCCCCCGCCATTGAGGATCGGTCGAGTTACGTCCACACTGGTAGAAGCTGGCTCGATCCCCGACCTCGAACCATGCCTGCGTGGCGATCACCTCGTCACCGGCGACCAGCTGATGAATCATCAACTCTCCCCGTGCAATGCCAATGCTTGCCGCCACCGCAAAGCGAGGAAAGCAGGGAAGGAAGGTTGAATGCGGTCCCCGGGACGCTGTATGCAGGCGGTGCAGCCACTCGATCGCTTCTTCGGACTCTTCCGGTTCGGCCACGTGGTACCTGACCCCCAGGCGCTTCAGACGGGAGGAGGTCCGGGCCACGCTGTTGCGCAGACGCGAGGGTAACGATGACCGGTACTGCTCGAAGTCACCTTTGAGCTCCACCCATGGCGCGGTACTCGAGCCGACCCACCGCCGACCACGCATGGGGGCCACCACGGCCTCCAAACGCGCACCCTCGACGATGCCTTCGAACTCGATGATGCGACCACCTGGACGTGCGAACCATTCCGACAGAGCGGCCTCAACCACGGCTTCGGACCCTGGGGCCGCGACGAGATCGAGATGGTCCGGGCCCAGGTCTTCGCCCATCGGCCGGACGCGCTCCACGCCGAGTCTAACGTCCCGGTCCACTGCGAGGCCACCTAGAAGCTGTTCGCCCGAGAGGACCAACAGGAACGTCGAACCTGGACTAGCGGTGTTCTCCAGCCACCAAGACCGGAGAAAGGGCGAAGGTAGGGGGGCGACTGCGACCAGCTCGTCCCAGGCTGGCGCAAGGGCACCCAGGCTCTCCCGTTCGACTAGACACACGGGGCGGGCGATCAGGGTCGGCGACTTTCAGCGATCCTCTTGCGCAGGTTCCGTGCTGTCCTCGCCACACGGTGGATCGCCAGTTTGACTGCGTCAACGACTTTCGATCTGTCGGGCGGGGATGGTGAAAGGCCGAGTCGGCGCAAGTGGTAGTTGATTATATGTAGATTCCCTCGACGAAGAATTTCCCTGGTGTGGAATGTTATCGAGAGCGAAACGCAAGCGAGACCTTCATTGGTGACCCAGTGCGGCGCATGTGATGGAACGTAGACTCCCCTGCCGGGTTCCAGGCCGAACACATCAGCCTCTTCGGGCATGTGCTCAATGTTCCGATGGCCTCCGCTGTAGTAGCGCTCGAGTTCTCGCTGGCCTTTCGTCGCGGTGGCGAACTGACCTATGTGCATCTGTTTGACGCCATCGATCTGGAGCAGAAAGTTGTGTTCAGGATCGAAGTGAACCGGTGTGATCGACGCTGCGGAGGAGACGAAGATGAAGGCCTCCCTGCGACACATTCCGCCTTCGCGATCACCCAGCAAGGCGGCGATTGGATCCAGGATCTCGTCCAGCAGTGCCTTGTACCGGGGATCGTTCTCGACGTTCCAGAGCACGACCCAGCTATTGCTGGTCTCAATGCCGCGCACGAGGTCGCCGGGCGACTCCACTCCCCCTCTGGAGTTCCCTCCACCGGGAAGGACCAGGTCCAGGTCGGTCCTCTGGCGTTCGATACGCTCGGGCCGCATGCTGTCGGCCAGCCCCCCGAGCGCCTTGAGGCTGAGAAGAGGATGGCCCACGAGGTGGTGACTGACCCAAAGCGGACGACGACCCAACCCGGACAGGAACTCCTGTGGGTCAATGTCGAGTAGTGAACTCATCGGCCACCTCCGATGCGGTTCTTGGCTCTTTAGACCATTTTCGCAGCGCCAGAATAGGCCGAAGGACTGCCTTGGTGCTTCGAGAAGGGGGCACCAGCACGTTGGCGAGAGTTCGGCGGCCTGGCCAGAGACGGTTGATCATCGAGTTGTAGGGATCGGTGCAGGAGTCCTCCCACAAGCGCCCCTCAACTGCAAAGCACTCCATGTCGTGAACCTCTAGCTGGAAACCGGGGGAGCTGGAGGCGTACCGCTCGTCGTAGGCACTCTTGAAGCAGAACACGGCGTTCCCTGAGATGAGGTTGCACTTGGTGGCCACGGGCCTGCCTGAGACCTCGAGGCTTCGCAGCTGGAGGCAACCCTTGCGGGCGAAGTCTGCGCACACGTCCCTGAAGAACTGTGCGTGTTCTGGCGTGGACGCCATTGCCGTTCCATTCGCCCCTTTCCATCCACTCGCTTCCAGCTCCAAGAAGTCATCTATCGCCGCAGGTTCTCCGCTGCGTTCGACGATGACGGCAGGAGCCCCCATCTCCCTTTCGAGGCGACGACCAAGCCGGGAGACTTCCCGGCGAACGCGGCCGCCGAGTGCGGAGCCGTTCTCGTCTTGATAGAGGACCGCCCGCTCAAATGAGTGCCCAATCACCGGCTCGTGGCGGAGCGTGCTCGTGGCTTGGTTGAGGGCCGATTCCACGGGGCCTCCGGTACCTAGTAGGGCGAATGCAAGGATCCTCTGCCGGCCGGACCAGTGGTTCAACTCGTCCAGCAGCCCCTCGAGAGCACCCAGCGGTTGATCTGCGTCCAGCATGGGAGTGCCCAAGTAGCAATAGCGATGGACCCAGCTGCGAACCACACGGGGCCCTCTCCCCCGCCATAATCGGTTCGAGTACACCGGGAGCGCAGCTTTTAGGATTCCGTCCTCAACGAAGACTGCGAGGTAGACGCTTGACGATTTCAGATGCCGTGCGGCTGCCAGGACGAACTCTGCCTCAAAGAAGGCGTTTGGCTCAGCCGCCCGGCATGCCAAATCCTTCCAGGCCTCAATCAGTTCGCCAGATACATGAGGGAGTTCGACCACTGTCGTCTGCATGGCACCTCGGGTCCAAACCTCCACCGCGGCCTCTCCGGACTATGTGGTCTTGGTCTAGGGAAAAATGCGTCCTTGCTGCTTGCCTTTGTACCGTGGCCACCGTGCCAGAGTCCCGGAGCCTTCCCGATGAGGGCTACTACGACGCCCATGATATGCGCAGTGTGGTGTCGTGTTGAGAAATGGAGGGGTGGGCTGTCAGCCGCCGTTTGGCCGGAGAGCGTCAGGCCCGATGCGCATCATGGCGACCTCGCTCAAGGCCTCGGCAGCCCGAGCTCCACCGCAAAACGTGCCAACTTTCGTGCCTAGCGCAAGGTCGCTCTGTGTGGTGTCAGTCGTCTGGGGTCTTCGCATACGCGAACTTGCCGGATTACGTCGCTCGCGAGTTGACGTACTCAATGGAACCGTTGATATTGCCGAGATAGCTGACGAGACGGGTGAGCGACTTACTCCACCTTCACCGGGTCTCCTTCGCGAAGAAAGCTGTCGCTCGCTTGAGGATTTCCACTTCCTCGCGCAACGAGCGGTTCTCTCGGCGCAGGTTGGTCAGCTCGGCCCGCTTTTCGCTGGTCAGGCCGGGACGTTCGCCCTGGTCGATCTGGGCCGGCTTGACCCAGGTGCGCACGTTCGTCTCGGTCAGATCGAAGTCTTTGGCAGCCTTGACTCCGGAGTGAACGACCGACGGGCACGGGGCGGATGTCCGTCAAAGCGGAGGAAGCCCAGCGGTCCATACGAATTGTTGGATGGCCGCCTAGTTCGGCGACACCGCAAGCGAGCTAAAGCAGTCTTTGAACTGGACTTAACGGTGGGGCTAGCAAGAATCGAACTTGCGACCTCAGCATTATCAGGAAGATCCGGCTGATCCCGAGGGATCTCGATGCATGCCGGCCCGTCCCACTCCGTCCTGGTCAGATGGCGCACGCCCGAGCATTCCGAGAACCAGCGGGACCCAGCGGGACCACGTGGGAGGCCATTGTTGGGACAAAGTTGGGACAGAACTCGTTCGGTGGGCAATCCCGGCGCGTCAGTCGAGAGGGCGGAGATCCCTGGCCCCGGTTCCTGCTAGCTCGAATCGACCGACATGACGGGACCCGCGTAGATTCATCCTGTGCCGCCTGTCATCGAGGTCCATGGACTGCGCAAGTCGTACGGCGACGTGGAGCGGATCCACGGCATCGACTTCGAGGTAGCCGGCGAGGAGATCCTCGGGCTCCTAGGGACGAACGGGGCCGGCAAGACCACCACCATCGAGATCCTCGAGGGCTACCGTTCCCGCAACGGCGGCGACGTCTCGGTGCTCGGCGTCGACCCTGCCCATCCCAATCGCGCGTGGCGAAACCGGATCGGCCTCGTGCTCCAGGAGTGCGAGCTCAGCCCCCGTTACACAGTGCGCGAGACTTCTCCCGCTACTTCGAGAGCCCGACGGACGTCGAGGCGGTCGTCGACTTGGTGGGGCTGGTCGACAAGGCGGACGACCGGGTGGCGCAGCTCTCGGGCGGGCAGAAGCGACGCCTCGACGTTGGCCTCGGACTCGTCGGCGACCCTGAGCTGCTTTTCCTCGACGAGCCGACGACCGGCCTCGATCCCGCGGCGCGGCGCGAGATGTGGGAGATGATCGAAGGGCTGCGGGACGCTGGCAAGACGGTCCTCCTCACGACGCACTACATGGACGAGGCCGACCATTTGGCCGATCGCATCATCATTCTGCGACACGGCGAGATTGTGGCCCAGGGCACCTCGGACGAATTGCGGGACAGCCTGGGCGACGTGACGCACATCGCCTTCCGCGTCCCGGCGGATGCTCGTCTCGACCTGCTCGGCATGGAGGCGGAGGTCTCGACGCATCTCGACGGTGCTCTGGTCCGCATCCCCTCGAAGAGCGTGCAGGCCGACCTGGGCCGTGTGCTGCACTGGGCCGACAGGCAGGCACTGGATCTCGCCGACCTGGAGGTGGTCCGCCCAACACTCGACGACGTCTTCGTCGAGTTGGCGGAGGCTCCGCCCGAGGAAGCCCGCGGGCAGTGAGCGACGTCTCCCTCGCCGTCGCGCAGACGAGATACTCCGTCAAAGGCTACCTGCGCGACCCCTCGGCGCTCGTGTTCACGATCATCATGCCCGTCGTCTTGTTGCTCTTGTTCAACGCGATCTTCCACGGCAACACTCTTTTCGACGGTATCCGTGTGAAGTCGGCCGCCTACTACACGGCCTCGATCATCGCCTACACCATCATGCTGAACGGGTTTGGTTCGCTCGTGATCCGGATCACCACCGACCGGGAGGCGGGTCAGCTGAAGCGCCCCCGCGGCACCCCAATGCCGAGTTGGGTCTACCTCTTCGCGGAGATCGGGCGGTCGGTGGTGACGATCGTCGTAACCTCGGGGGTGCTTCTCGCCGTCGGGGCTCTCTTCTACGGCGTGACCGTCTCAGGCCACATGGTCGTCGGGCTCGTGGTGTACGTGGTCGTCGGCACCGCGTGCTTCGCCGCTCTGGGACTCGCGCTGGCGCGTGCCTGCCGGACCACCGACAGCGCGTCGGCCATAGGGCCATTCTCGACCGTCGTGCTCGCCTTTCTCTCGGGCGTGTTCATCCCCGTCGCGATCATGCCGGCCTGGCTGCTCGACATCGGCAAGGTTTTCCCGCTCGAGCACCTGGCGCGAGGGCTCCAGCTGGCGTTCCTCGTGCCGGGCTCCACCGGGCTGACGGGGACGAACCTCGCCGTGCTTGTCGCGTGGGGTGTTGTCGGCCTCCTCGTTGCCATCCGCACGTTCCGTTGGGACCCGCTCGCCGCCGGCGCGGGGTGAGGCCGCCGATAGCGTTCCGACGATCTGCGACCGGTTGGCCATGGCATGACAAGGTCGATTGCTCGGCCCTTCACCTCGGGACCCTTTCCGCACGACCACTGGACGTCAGTTGCAACCACCTGACATTCCCATGGGGCTGCGCATGGAATATCAGACCCCCTACGCGCCGGCATGCATTCAGGACCGGCACCGCATCGTCTGGATCGACTCCAAACTCCAGGCCAAGAACACGAAGAGCGTCGTTTCCGTGGACGAGGACGTTTCCTAGTCCTACGGGGGCGGGGAAACCGATGACATGTAACCCGCCATGCTGAGCCTTGCGGAGACGCTGTGCCAGGGTTGGGACGGGCACCGGCCACGCCCGCCCCCTCGCCGAATAGCTTGTCGGCCTCTCGGAGCTTGCGGACAATCTGTCAGGTGTGTGCTTTCGATGTGGGGAAGGAACGCGATTGCACCGACCTACGATGGGTCGTGGGTCGGCGGCTTACGAACCCTTGATCGACACCGAGTATCGCGGATAAGTCAAAATAGAGTCGTATGTTGCCCCTCCGAATACGGAAATGACTCGCTGGTATTGCCGGATGAATCTTCCAATCGGACGATTTGCCTCTGAGCCGCCCGGATTCCACGCGTAGTACGGACTATTGAGGTCACGCACGATGCATACGCGCTTGCCGGTCGCCTGAAGGTGGGACAGCTCGGAAACCACTTCCTGCTCTTGGGAATTGGTGAGCGCGCCGGGCCAATTGGCGAGCTGCCCGGTCGGAGGGGGGAGACCGGAATAGATATAAAGACTGTCGAGGCCAGGCACCGAGTAGAAGGTGTCGCAATTCTTCTTTACCACATATGTGAGCAGGCGGAGTTCGCGACCGGTCTGAGGATCGACTCGAACCAGCTGGGCGCCGGGTAGATGCAGAGCCGAAAGGTCGTAATAGTTGACCCACACCGCCAGCGGCCATAGGCCTGCCGTGAGCGCGATGACAACGCTAAGCGATCCCACAGCGAACCCTCGCACTGCGCGACTGGCTTCGCGCCACATCCGTAGGCCGTCCATGCCCGCAGCCAACGCGATCGCACACGGAACAAACATCACGACAGTGGCCCATTCGACCTGCGAGCCTGCGACTGGATAAGCGTGCAGCACCTGCAGGATCGCGATCGGCACGATCAAGCGGAGGGCCAACCGAATCCTTGGCGGCACGTCGGCGATGAGAGCCAGTGCGGGAAGCAGCACGATCGCCGGAAGCCATGCTCCAAACGTACCGAATACTCCTAGTCTTACGAACGTATCGATTCCTAGTCCCAAGACAAAAAGCGCGGCGGCGGACAGGGCCAAGTACCGGATCGGCGATTTCGGCGGTAGGAGTTGGTCGACGCTAATGCGCCGTGCCGACACCGCAATGACTACGAGCGCGGTGATCAGAGTCGCAAACCATTGAATCCCGACTACCGGGAGAATGGTGAGGATGTTGACTTGTTGCAGCGGCCGAACAAACACCTCGGTGAAAAGTGCACCCGGTGACGTGCCGCTCAACAGAGGCCACAGCAGCGATACGAAGACGACCGCTCCGAAGCCGGATACCGCGGCAATGAGACCACGGGGCGCAAGAGAGATCGCGTCAACGGACATCACGACGCACGTACCGAGCATCGACAGTCCGACGAGGAACGCGAACGTGGCAATACCCGATTCAGAGATCCGTTGAAACATCAAGACGAAGGGCAGGAGAACGGCTCCTGCTCCGATGATGCTGCGGAACCATCTCGGGTATGCCGAATTCCCCACGACCAACGCGACAGCCAGCCCGGCCACCGCAAAGATCCCTATGTTGATCTTGGTCATCGTCAGCGCACCTGTGGCCATCCCAGCGATCACGAGGAGGTGATTTCGTTGCTTGACGGAATAGCTCGCGAGCGCATACACCAGAATCGATAGAAGGAGGACGATTGTTGATCCCGGAGATATTGGTTCATTCCCCGCGACGAGAATCAGTGAGCAGAAGGTCGCGACCTGGCAGAGGGTGCTGAAGAGTAGGTTGCGCGTCACGCGCCACACGGCCGCCGCGAAAATTCCAGACGAGAGCGTCGTGAACGCCAACACCACCAGCCGTCCACTGACCAGCGTCGGGTTCTGATCGGTCAGGCGGTAGATCAGGCCAATGAACGACCAATAGAAGGGCCCATAGCTGGTGCCCAAGGTATGGACGTAAAGGCTGCCGTGATGGAGAAACTGTCGAACCGTGACGAGGAAGTATCCTTCGTCGTCGTAAGTCGCGACACTGTTGAAGAGCTGCGGAAAGAACGCGACCGCGAGAAACAGGCCCACCCCGCCGAAGACACGACCGACTGGGGGGTTGGTCGTTCGCGGACCGAGTTCTAACTCGGTTGGGGGGGGAACGTCGTCGGCGTCTAACACTTAGTTCGCTCCTGCATCCCTCCGGGGTCACGTTCCGCGCCGAAGGGATCCTATTCGATCCACCTTTCGAATCGCGAACCACTCCCTCTACCTGGTAGGTGACTAGTGTTTTGCGCGTCGATCTTGATTCGCGATCTCGGAGGTGGGCGAAGCTGGTCTAACCATTCGTTTCGTAGCCACCGACACCGGCTGCATGGCGCCAGCGGTTGTCAAAGCAACAGCGCTCGACTGCCTCGCGACCTGACAGGCGTTCCAATCGCTGGAGCACCATGACGACGGCGACCGCAGCGGGGGAACCGAGCGACGTCCCTGTCCTCGAACAGGTCGTCGAACCCTTCGTCGGGGAAGAGCTGATCGCGTTCCCGGCGCAAGAACGTGTAGTCGAACGCTCCGGTAGCGCATCGGGTCAGTGGCTTACTTGTCGATTTAGACCAGAGGTCCGGCGCATCTTCGCTGGAGTGGCAATGCACGAATTACGATGCTAACAACGGCTCCACGTCGGCTGCAAGGGCTCCTGCGGAATCTGCCGTCGCTACCCAGCGATCCAGTTTGGGAGTGGCAGGAGTGATGCCCGTGGTTCCGAGCGATGCGAGGGCTGATGTTTTTTGCTGCCTCAAAGCCAAAAATACCGGCCGAAGAACGCGGAAGCTGAATGCTGTCGTTCAGGGTAGATTGGGAAAGATGCACGACTTTGTTGTGCGCCATTGGCGCCGCTATAGCACCGCCAATGGTAAGAAGATGTTCCGGTACACCATGGTGTCGGTCGTTTCCACGGTGTTTGGGTTTACTGTGCTCGGGATCGTTTTCGGCGCGCTCCATTTATGGACCGAGGTTCCGACCGCGATATTCGCAAACGTGGTGGGGATTGTACCCATGTACTACCTCAATCGCAGCTGGGTCTGGGAGAAGACAGGGCCATCACATTGGCGGCGGGAGGTTCTGCCGTTCTGGGCGGTCTCGGTCGCCGGAATCCTCCTGTCGGTCGCCGCCGCCGAAGTGGCACGCCATATCAGCATCGCCCACCATTTCAGCCATACCGAGGCAACAGCGCTCCTGCTTGCGGTCACCTTCGCCGTCTTCGGGTTCTTGTGGGTGTTCAAGTTCCTTGTCTTCAGCCGGTTGTTCAGAGTGGCGCCACCTAAAGCAACCGACCCCAATCTGACGAGGTCCCCGGATTCCGATGCTGCGCCAGCTCGTCAACTCCCACCGGAGGTGGAGCTGGAAGATGGCCCACGAGATCCTCCTGCGCCAAGGTTGGAACATCGACAAGAAGCCCACCCAGCGTCTCTGGCGTGACGAGGAGCTTCTGTAGGCCACAACGCTGCACTAAGCGCCGACTCGTCGCTCGGCGGGCTCACGCCCATCGAATTCAGATGGCGGTGGACCGAACAACACCAACCCGCACGCTCATAGTGGGTTGACCTGACCCCAGAATTTGGCCGACCCTGATCTGGACCCCAGGATTGGGCCCACTGACCTGGGCCCCAGAATTCGGCCCGCTGGCTCGGCGGAACTACCCCTGCGGCCCGTTGGGACCGTCGGGTGGAGCCGCGTGAAAAAACTGCGGAGCACCCTCAGGGACGAACTTGACGAGCGGAACGTGGTCTCGTAAGAACGCTACCTCTGCCGCTGCGTGGCGCTTGTTGTACGTGCGAGTTGAGACATCGAACCAGGTGACATCGTCGCGACGCAGAGCCGGGTCTTCAACTACAACGATCTCGTGGCGCCATTGAGGGAACTGATCCATCCAGTGCACCACAATCTTTTGGAGGCGTGCCGCCTTATTTGCGGGTGTGAGCAATTCGAATTGCGGTCCCATGCGCTCGGTAACATCTGCGGCGGGGACACCCGCGTAGACATGATTGGGAAGCATCTCGTGTGTGACGACAGATCCCACGAGGGCCATGCTCCGCTCGCCCACCGGAACGGGTGAGACGATGCAATGTCCCACGAACCAGGCATCCCGCCGTACGTGCATATAGCGGTGGGAGTAGAAGCGACAGCCGTCGACGATGTCTCCGAACTCCATATGGGTCCACAGCTGACTGTGGCCGCCGATCCCAACATTGTCATCAATGTCAAGTCCGGCCATGGAGTCGAGGACTACATTGCCTCCGATCCAGCAATTGCGTCCGATCCTCAGGGGATGCTCACCATGCCCGAATGAGCCGGCGTGGAGCTTTGAGTAGTCACCCAGCAGGAATTCGGGGGCGAAGACGCGGACATTGTGACCGACGTAGCAGTAGTCTCCGAGCACCACCCGGTCCGCAGTGGTGCCCTTGCCCGATATCACCGCTCCGTCCTCGACGACTACGCCACGTCCGATGCGAATGTGTGCAGCATCGATCACGCCATTGATCACGGCAGACGGATGGATTTCGTCGGTCTGTTCCATCACAGAGGGCAGGTCGTCACTGACTCGAGCACCGAATCGATGTCATCATCCGATATGTCGTTGTACAGGGGAAGTCTCACCAGTCGTTTGCTGATATCTTCTGACACTGGGCACTGACCGGGCCGGCCACCCAGCCGACGTCCAAATGGAGAAGTATTCAGGGGCACGTAGTGTGAAACAGCAAGGATGCCTTGACTCGCTAGGTGAGCAATCAAGCGAGACCGGGTTGAAGCGTCGGATAGGCAAAGGTAGAAGAGATGCGCAGGGTGCTCACAGTGCGGCGGCACGGTTGGAAGGGTAACGCCATGCGTCACCGCCCACGGCTGTAGCTCCTGCATGTAGCGTTTCCACGCGCGCATACGCGTTTGCTGGATCAGCTCTCGTTCTTCGAGTTGGCCCAAGAGGATGGCAGCGAGTGGGTCCGCCAGCACATAGCTGGAACCGATATCGCGCCACGTGTATTGGTTCACCTCACCGCGCCAGAAGCGCGAGCGGTCGGTCCCCTTCTCACGCAGTATCTCGGCGCGATCCAGAAGCTGCTCGTCGTTGACGAGCAGACATCCACCCTCTCCACACGGGAAGTTTTTGGTCTCATGAAAGCTCAACGCTGCCAGCGCGCCCAAGGTACCGAGTGGACGCCCGCGATACTGACCAAAGAGCCCATGGGCATTGTCTTCTAGGACTGTGATGGACCGGTCGGCGACAATGTCGTGGATCGCGTCCATTTCGCATGCCACGCCGGCATAGTGCATGGTCACAATCGCTCTCGTCCTCGGGGTGATCAGGTCAGGAAGGAGCCGCTCGTCGAGGTTTAGAGTGTCAATACGGGCATCTATGAATACTGGCCGAACGCCCCGCAGAATGAACGCATTGGCGGTCGATGCGAAGGTATAGGACGGGACGATCACCTCATCCCCGGTCGCGACGTCGATGAGAAGCGCCATCATTTCCAGGGCGCTTGTTCCCGAGGTGGTCAGCAGAGCGGCCGGTACATCCAGCTCCTCCTCGAGCAGCTGACGTACCCGGCGCGTGAAGGGTCCGTCGCCTGACCAAACCGATGAGGAAATGGACTCGGCGAGTCGGCTCCGCGCTGCGCTCGTGAGAAAAGGTCTGTTGAACGGGATTCGATATCGGCCCACCACGCTGCGGACTGTAGTTGCCGAGGGTTGGCTGAGCCTCATTCAGCGGGCGACGTCGTTTATGGGGTGACTAGCGGTGGTCTCTGCAACCACGTACGTTGGCCGATCCATTGAGCGCACGTATACCCGTGAAAGATACTCGCCGATGACGCCGAGGGTGAACAGTTGCACTCCCGAGAAGAGAGCGATGGTCGACGCGAGAAAGGAGAAGCCCGGAACGCTCCCGCCCTGAATGAGGTAACGGACGAGGACGTAAGCAAAAACAAAAAATCCGACTGCCGTAAAGGATATGCCCAGCAGACTCGCCAGTTGCAGCGGTCGGGTGCTAAAGCCGGTCATCATGTTGAGCCCGTGTGTGACAAGGCGCCGAAAGGTGTAGGTCGATGCGCCATATTGTCGGGCGTCCTGTCGCACCATCACTGAAGAGACGCGCGACGTCCCCCATGTGAGGAGAATGTCGACGGACACATAGGGCGATTGATAAGTCGCGAACGCCTCGCGCAGCGAAGTCCGAAATGCACGAAATGCGCTGATATCCCGTACGGCGCGGTGGCTGCCCATCGCCTGCTGCAAGGCGACTCGGGTGAGTTGACCGGCGAGCCTTCGCCACAATCCCCGGGCCTGAGATGCGGGGGTTCCGTACACGACATCGTAGCCATCGTTCAGCCCTGCGACTAGCTTCGAAATCTCCTCCGGAGGGTTCTGTAGATCATCATCCATCGTAACGACAATGTCATATCGGGCGCGGCGGATCCCGAGAAGCAGCGCGTTGTGCTGGCCAAAGTTGCGCATCAAGCGAAAGCCAATGACATGAGGACTGCATTGTGCGAGGTGCTTCACGACAGACCAGCTTCCATCAATGCTTCCGTCGTCAACCAGGATCACCTCGTGCTCGTTCCCAAGTGTGGCCAGCACAGGCAGGACACGGTCGACGAGCTCCGCGAGGCTTTCTTGACTGTGGAATACCGGCACAACCACCGAGATTCCCGGTAGCAGCTTGGAGCTACCGTGATCCGGATCCGGCGAAACGCTCACGAAAACAATCCGTCTAGGACTGCCCCGAAAGCGCCGCAGGGTGGCGCGCCACATTCGCAAGCGCGGCCGGATGATGGACGGCGGCTTCCGACCCCAGGCGCGGTTGCTTGACTTGTCGCTTCAGCCCCGATCAGCTCCTGCGGGACGGCGGGTGCAACGAGCCGCATTGTCTCAGTTGTTGACCGTGATCGTGGTGCCGGTGCTGGTGCCGCTCGCGCCCGAGGCGTAGTAGGCCACGCTCTGTAAGGTGTAGGTGCCGTTGGCCACGGTGGTGCTGTTCCAGCCTGTGAGCCAGCCGTAGTAGGTCGGGGTGGCGGTGGCGATCAGGGCGTTGTTCAGTGTTCCGCCCGTGAGATGGAACTCCACTTTGGTCACATTGCCCGAGGCGCTCGCATCCAGGTATTGGGTGCCGGTCAAGGTGGCGCCATTCGACGGAATGAGCACGCTTGTCACGGGATTGAGGGCGAACGCGAGCAGCTGTCCGCCGTTATCGCCTACATAGAGGACGCCGTTGGCGATCGACGGGGCACCCCAGATGGGCAACCCCGAAGGTGTCGTATAGGAGAACAAGGTCTGCCCGGACGTAGCGGAGACGACGAGGAGGTGGTTGCCCTCGGGCACGGCCACGATGCCGGGAGCCGCGGCTAGGGCATCGAGCACGGTTCCGTCGGGTAGGCAGTCCCGCCACAATATGGCGCCGTCGGCGGGATTGAGGGCGGCGACGCTACCGGCGCAGCTCACTCCGTTGATGGTGGTGCTCCCGCCCGCCACGTAGAGGGTGGTGCCGTCCCAGGCTCCAGGAGAGATGCTGCCCTGTCCGCCTGCGGCGTTCGCGCCGCCGACAGCAATTTGGTCTTGCCAGACGGGTCCGGCGGCGAGGTTGTCGCGCTGAAACGCGTAGTAGATACCGTTCTTGTTCGCCAGCCCCACCATGTCCTGCGTGACCCCCTCTTGTGTGCTCGTGAAGAGGATAGGCGTGGCTCCGAAATCACCGTCGGAGATCTGTTGGGATGGCGGGACCTGCCACGAACCGACCAGGCTCAGGTCGGAGGCTGAGACCTCGATCACCGACTCTGCATACGGCTCGGCCGTGCTGCACGTTCCCGGATCCCCAGTGGCGAAGTAGACCGTTCCGCTGGCTTCGTCGACCGTTGGTGAAGCCCACACGCTGGCGCCGGTACAGCCGTCTGGCACGGTGTTGAAGGTGTTCTCAACCACACCGGTCGTGGCGTTCAACTGCACCAGTTGACCTTGGACGTACGGGCAATTGTTCAGGCCCCCGAAGAAGGACGCCACGCCTATATAGACGCTGCCATTGAACACCGCCGGCGAGGACCACAGAAACGTGTTCGGGGAGGGTCCGAGACGCGTCTGCCAGAGCACGGCCCCGGTCGCCGCGTCCAGGGCATAGAGTTGACCGTCCCCGCCACCCACGTACACGACGCCATTCACGACCGTTGCAGTGCTAGCTGGACCCCAAGTGTAACTGCAGCCCGTAATGCTTTCCGAGGTAACTCCGATATACGTCTGCCACACCAGACCACCCGAAGTGTTGGTCGCCTGTTCGTAACCGTCCATCGACGCCCAATAGATGAGCCCGTTCGCCACCACCGGCTGGGAGAAGACTAGGTACGGCTGCGACACATTCTGGGCCGCAGCCGTCCACGCCAGATGCAGTTGGGAAGCCGTAGTCGGTGTAATGACCGTCTCGGCCCCGTTGAAGCCCGAGCGGCCATTTGTGGCGCCGTAAGTAGTCCAGTCGCCGGTTGCGGCCGCAGCCGGCAGCCCACCCCAAGTGGCGCCTACCGCCACGGCGCCGACGAGCGCCACCGCAGTCAACGCCAACCGCAGCCGCTCACCACTCCCGGATCGGATGCTCGAGAAGATTCGATTCCCAAACGCTGTCCGCAGCATGGTGCCCTTCTCCCTACTTCCGTACGCGGACCCGTCCCCCTCGGACTTTGGGGCGCTGACCCACCAGTCGGCCCGGCCGAGAGCCAGCGAGCCGATCCGCTCTTAGGCCTTCACTACGCTCAAGGATCACTACCACAATCAGAACCCTGCTGCCATTGAGATGCTCAGTATGGTGTTCGCCTAATACCCCGCTAGTTATGAATGGGTGGAATGAT
>PKYA01000161.1 GCA_003133545.1 Acidimicrobiaceae bacterium
AGTTCTCGGCCGAGCTCCGACTCCACTGAAGCGGCTGGCATGTCGCGCTAACCAACCTCTGCGATGAATGCGTGGAGGAGCGTACCCTCGGGCGTGCCTTAGCCTCCCAACCCGGCCGGCAGTCGCATAAGTGCCGTTTCCGAGCGTTTCGGACCCGGGCTTGGACGGGCTCGAGACCCATCCGGTATCGCTCCGAACTGAAGTGCCCCGGAACGACGGCTCGGGGTCGCTCGCCGATCGCGGGCGTTTCCCGGAACACGCGTCCCAGAACGTACGGGTGCAGCCGTCAACCGCGCCCCCGAGGTGCCGGACGAGGGCAGTCCGGCAAGGGTAGAGGTGCTCTCTCCCGCGGCAGCAAGGGCAGAGCTGGCCCAGATCGGCCGGGAACTGGTCCTGCGCTACCCCAGCGCCTCAGCTGGCTGCGACAGCTGACTCCAACCAGGCCCCGGCCGCGAGGAGAAGCTCCTCGCTGTCGGCCGGCCCGATCAGCTGGATACTGGCCGGCAATCCCCCACGGGTCGGCACCGGGAGCGCCAGAGCGGGAACGCCGGCCAGATTGACCGGGATGGTGCAGCGGGCGACCAGGAGGTCATTCCCGTCGTCGAGCTCCGGCGGGAAGATGGTGAGGGTGGGCGTGACCAAGAAGTCCACCCTTTCGAAGAGCACGTCCAGCGAGTGCAACCAGGCCCGCTGACCGGCCCACGCCGACTTCACCGTGGCGGAGTCGAACGAGGAACCCAGGGCCAGGCGCTCGCGCACGTCGACCCCGATCCCGTCGGGATCGCGCGCCACCAGCGCCTCGTTGGACTCCCAGGCCTCGGCCACCAAGAGGAGCCCGGCGTGCTGGGTGGCCAGGTCCCACTCGGGAACCTCCAGTTCGATGCAGGGCCACACGCTGATGGCCAGGGCCATGTCGACGGCTGCATCGATCAACGGGTCGGCCGGTGGGCGGAGACGGCCGATCGTGACGCCCGTGGTCTCGGCGACGGCGAAGCCCGGTTCGAGCAGTTCCATCCCCACGACCAGGCCGGCGACGTCGCGCGCCATGGGGCCGACCGTGTCGAAGCTCGGGGAGAGCGGCCACACGCCGTCGAGGGGGACGCGCCCCCACGTCGTCTTGAGCGCAGCGGTGCCGCAGCACGCGGCGGGGATGCGCACGGAGCCCCCGGTGTCGCTCCCGTAGGCCACGTCGGCCTCGCCGGTGGCCACGGCCACCGCGGAGCCGCTCGAGGAGCCACCAGGCACCCGGGCCGGGTCCAGCGGATTCACCGGCGTGCCGTACCAGGGGTTGACCCCGGTGACGCCCAGTGCCAACTCGTGCAGGTTGGTCCGCCCCACAATCCGGGCGCCTGCCGCTCGCGCCCCGGCCAGGCAGGCAGCGTCACGCGCCGCGGGGACGGCGCGGTCGGCCACCGCGCGGCAGCCGGCGGTGGTGAGCTCGCCCTCCATGTCGATGAGGTCCTTCACGGCGAGCCGCACGCCGCCGCCCGACGTCGCATACCGGGTGATGAACGTGGTCACGGTCGCAACCATGGGGCGTCCGCCGCGCTGCGCGCACGGCTGATGACGGCAATGGAAACCAGCACCACGAGCGCCACCACCAGGGGCAGGAAGATGTCCACGTGCACCACGAACTCCGCGCCCACCAGCGCGCCGACGATCATGGCGCCCACGGAAAGAGCGCGTCGCCCCGCGCTGGACCCCTTGCCACCGACGAGGGCACTGTCCGCCGCGGAGCCCGTGATGGTCAAGGTCAGCACCGTCGTCGTCAGGTCGGCCACGGCCAGCTTGCGCGCCGTGGCGTTCTGGATGCCCATGCCGATGGCCAGCACGACGATCAGCGGATAGCGGTAGCCGGCGGGGGCCGACGTGGGGCTGAGCACGGCCAGCGCCACCGCGACAGCCACCAGGAGCGCCTGGAGGGAGGCGGCCGTGCTCAAGAGCTGGCCGCGGTTCTGCCCCAGTTCGGCGCCGAACCTTCCGCCCACGAGCGCGCCGAACCAGAACGCCCCCACGGCCACCACCGATGCGACCACGGAGAAGCCCGGGGCGCCCGCCAGGGCGAAGCCCAAGAAGACCACGTTGCCGGTCATGTTGGCCACGAAGACGTGCCCGAGGACGAGATAGCTGAAGGCGTCGACCAATCCGGTGACCACCGTCAGTCCCACGAGCAGTTGCGGCAACGGCCCGTCGCGCCCACCGGGGCGCGGGAGCAGGGTCTCGCGTATGTCGGTGAAGAAGGTGCTCACGCTCTACTCAGCACCAGCTCGCGCTGGATGTTGGGAACCGCAATGGAGACGACGGTCCGGTCGATGAAGGTCATCGACACGGCGAAAGATCGTGGCGGCAAGGATCAGATTCCTGTTCTGGCCCCCGGTGTCGGACATGGTGACCCCTTCCTCGTCAGCCGGCGGCTCCAAGCTCGTAGCGGTACACGTGGGTGGCGCGCCGGGCGAACCCTAGGCGCAGGTAGAGGCGGTTGGCCGCCTCGCGGTCCGGGCGCGACGTGAGATCGACCGTGCGCGCCCCTTGCGCACGCGCCTCGTCGAGCGCGGCGTGGACCAGGGCGCTGGCCACGCCGGTGCCCCGGGCGGCGTCGTCGACGACGACGTCCTCGATCCAGGCCCGGAGCCCCGTCGGCAACCTGAAGAGGGCCAGGGTGAGCATGCCCACCACCGTGCGCCCAGTGTCCCGGGCCACCAGGAGCGTGGTGGCCGGGTCCTCAATGATGCGCTGCAGCTGGGCCAGCGTGGGCGGCGGGGACGACGACGAGAGCTGCGGGACGAGGCCGGCCACGGCGTCGTGGAGCGCATCGTCGGCCTTGTCCGCGGGTGCAATGGTCAACCGTTGCCCCTGTGCGGTCACCAGGTGTCCCCCAAGCCCAGTTCCGCCAGGCTCTCAGATCTTCTGCGCATCGCCGCGCCACATGGGCTGGCGGACGCTGTCGTAGAGGACGTCGCGATGCTCGCCGGCCAGAGCGGCGAAGACGACGTCGGTCCAGCGCTCCGACCCCACCAGCGGGGAGGGCATGGTCTCCCGGGTGAACCATCCGACATCACGGCACTCCAGGGGGTGTGGTTGCAGACTGCCGCCCACGGCGCGGCAGTAGAACAGCAAGGAGTAGAGCGGCACCCGGGTGAAGCCGAGACGCAGCCCGTCGAGGACGGCAATCAGGCGCACGGGCTCGACCTCGATCCCGGTCTCCTCCTCGACCTCTTTCACCACGACCTCGGCGGCCGAGTAGCCGACATCGCACCAACCGGTCGGATAGAGCCAGATCCCCGAGTCGGCCCGCTGAATGAGCAGCAGCTCACCGCGGTCATTCCCCACGGCGGCACCGACGGCGACCTTCGGCGTGACGTAGCCCGGGACGCCCTTACCCACGGTATCCATCCACTCTTGGACCAGCCCAGCGGCGGCATGGCTGTCCTCGGGCTCCTCGTCGGCCACGAAGCGGATGTCCGCCGCCACCTTCAGGATCTCCTCGAAGCGCTCCTGCTCGTAGAGGCTCTCGGTGAAGCCCAACCCGGTGCGCGCGATCCCTGCCAGGCTCTCGCTCCAGCGCAACAGGGTCTTGAGGGGCACCGGACGATCCACACCGATGACGCTACCGCGCCCTGCCCGATGGGCCAGAATGGTCTGTGCCCGTCAACGAGGATTGCCGTCACTACGTCATGCGAACGACGCCCCGGGGCGACCGGCTCGAGCGCTGCAAGGTCGAGGCCAACGAACCTCTCCCCTTCGCCTGCCCCGACGGGTGCCTGTTCTACGAGCCCCGCAAGGTCTCCCAGGCCGGCTGGCAGGTGCGCCGCGCCGACGACGACGGCCCACCCCCGCCGCGGCGCTAGGCACCCAGCTCAGCTCAACTGGGCTCAGCTCTCCAGCACGTCCCCCAACAGGTCGACCACAATGCCCTCGTGGCGCAGCCACTCGAGTGCCGACTCGACCTGCGTCGAGTCCCCGTCCAGCTCACAGACGATCCAGCCTCGGTGCTCTTCCACGTCGGCGCGGCGGATGTTGGGCTCCACGTCGAACTGGCGCACCAGCGTGGCCAGGACTGCCCGGCGCACCTCGGACTCGGGAAAGGTCAACTTCACCCGGACTTGACTCACGCGCTCTCCTCCGTACCTCCGGTGGGGCCCTCCACCGGGGAGCCATCCGAGACGAGCATCCGGTTCATGCTGCCCGAGCTGAAGCCTTCCAGGTCCAGCGCGACGAAGCGAAAGCCGGCCGACCGCACGGCGGCCACCACCTCGCGACGGCGGGCGAGCACGGCGCCGAGCACTCCGGCCTCGAACTCGAGCCGGGCGACCGGGCCATGGTGGCGCACCCGCAACTGGCCGAAGCCAAGGCCGCGCAACGCAGCCTCGGCGGCCTCGACCGCTTCGAGGCGCCCCAGGGTGACGGGGGTGCCGTAGGGCAGGCGGGAGGCCAGGCAGGCGGCGGCCGGCTTGTCCCAGGTGCGCAGGCCCAGACGCCGGGACCACTGCCGTATGTCGTCCTTGGTGAAGCCGGCCTGCACCAGGGGGAAGCTGGCGCCCGCCGCGGCGGCGGCGGCCTGGCCGGGGCGGTGGTCTCCCAGGTCGCTCACGTTCACGCCCAGGACGACGCGCGCCGACTCCGCCTCGGCCAACGGACCCAGCGCCGTCATCAGGGCCGTCTTGCAGCGGGCGCAGCGGTCCGCCCCGTTGGCCACATAGGACGGATCGTGCATCTCGTCGGTCGGCACGCCCACCCAGCGCAGGTCCCATTCGTGGGCGATGGCGCGACAGTCGTCGGCTTCGGCCGTCGCCAGCGACGGCGAGAGCGCGGTGGCGCACAGTACCTGGGCGCGCCCCAGCGTGTCGTGTGCCACCTTGGCCAGGAGGGCCGAATCAGCACCCCCGCTGAAGGCCACCACGACCCGCCCCAGCTGGCGCAACTCGTGGCGGAGGGAGTCGAGCGACGCTGTCATCCCGGGTCGCCCGCACCGACGGCGGCGAGCACGGAGGCCAGGTCGCCCACCATGCCGGTGTAGAACGGGCCGAACTCGGCGTAGTGGGCGGAGGCCTCGTCGAAGCGCATCTCATAGACGCAGTCCTTGAGGTCGTCAGGGTGGACGCCGAAGAGCGTGACCCCCCACTCGAAGTCGTCCAGCCCGGTTGAGCCGGTGATGACCTGGAGGATCCGACCGGCGAAGGTCCGCCCGACCTTGCCGTGCCCCATCATGAGCTCCTTGCGGCTCTCGAAATCGAGGCCGTACCAGTTGTGCGCGGCCGACCGGCGCTTGGACATGGGATAGAAGCAGAAGGCGGTTTTCCCCTCCGGCGGGAGCTGGGGGAAGAGCCTGGCCTGGCGCAGCTCCTCGGGCACCTCGGCGGCGTACTCGGAGATCTCGGTGACCGAGACATAGGACGCCACCGGCACCGCCCCGCTCTGCTGGACCGCCGTCTGGAAGTGCCGCAACCGCCACTGGTCGGGTCCGAGCACCATCAGGCCCAGGTCAGCCTTGTGGCCCAGCAACGCGGCGGGGACGACCTGGTAGCCCTCCTCCTCCGCTGCCGCGACGGCTTGGCGCAGCGCCGCGCCGTCGAGGTGCGGGCCCACCCGGCAGAACAGGTGGAGGACGGACCACCCGACCGATGGGACCAGGGGGGATGGAGCAGCCATTGCCGGCCAGTGTAGAGAACCCGGCCCGGCCCTCCAGGCGGGGCGACCGGCCTCAAGGACGCCGGCGGGCCAACCCGGCGCGTAGGAGGGCGAACCCGGTGCGCAGGCGGGCGGTGTAGCGGAACGTCTTGGTGCGCCGCAGCGCGGCCAGTTCCGCCTGGGCCGCCCGGGCCGCCGCCAGCTGCGCGTTGAGCGACTCGACCTCCGAGGCCAACTGGACCTCGAGCCCGGTCAGGGGCGGGCGCGCCACGTCGACGTGGAGCCACAGCATCCGCGCCCGCTTCCAGGCCAACCACTGCGCGTCGAACCGCGCCAGGCGCGCCGCCGCCGGGAGCGCCTCAGGGCTGCGCCGGAGGACGAAACCGAATTCGATGCCCCCGGGACCGGCCTCGGGCGTCATCACCCCGTCGAGAAGCTCCCAGCAATGGTCGAGCTGCGCGATGCCGTAGGCCAGGACCGGGACGAACTCATCTTGGTCCCAGCAGTGCGCGTGGATGGAGCGCTGGCGGTGGTGCGCGAACAAGGCTCGGCGCTCCTCGGCGTCGTTGGGGATGTGATGGCGCACCGCCGGGTCCTCGTAGGCATTGGTGAGGAACTCCTCGACGTGCGCGTCATCGACCTCGGTCACCCCAGCCGCATGGTCCGCGACGAGGTGGGCCAGCGGCGTGGGCTCCCGGGCCCGATCGAACGTCCGGTGTCGATCGGGCAAAAGGATGAGCACCGTCCCGCCCGGGCGCAGGACCCGGTGCACGTCGCACAAGAGGCCGATGGGGTCCGCCATGTGCTCGAGGACGTGGCTGCAGATGACGAAGTCCTCCGAGCCGTCGGCGAAGGCCCCCAACCGGTCCGTGTCCAAGTTGGCCACGACATCGGGGACCGGGAACTGTGACGCATCGCCCAGCTCGGCGAACAAAGCGGCGTTCTCCTCGGGTTGCCACCGGTCGACATAGCGCACGGTGGCATCCGGGGGCAGTGGGGCAAAGGGGCTGTGGCCCGGGCCCAGCTCTATCCCCTGACCGCGCAGGTGCAGTCCCATGGCACGGCGCGCCGCGGAGGAGTCCACGAAAGCACGATAGGGCGCCCCGGAGGGCGCCCTATCGGATACAGCGCGACCACGGCGGCCGCAGAGTTCGGTTGTGTCTAGTAGTCGTCCATCCCGCCGCCGGGCATGCCGCCGCCGGCGTTGTCCTCGGGCTTGTCGACGATGACGGCCTCGGTGGTGAGGAACAGGGCCGCGATGGAGGCCGCGTTCTGCAGCGCCGACCGGGTCACCTTGGCGGCGTCGATGACACCTGCGGCGAACAGGTCCCCGTACTCACCGGTCTCGGCGTTGAGACCGTGCGCACCTTTGAGATGGCGGACCTTGTCGACGATGACGCCACCTTCAAGACCGGCGTTGACGGCGATCTGCTTCAGCGGCTCCTCGACGGCTTTGGCCACAATGCGGGCTCCGGTCGCCTCATCACCTTCGAGCTTCTCGGCCCGCTCGAGGATGGCCACCTGGGCCCGCAGCAGGGCGACGCCACCACCGGGGACCACGCCCTCTTCGATGGCCGCCTTGGTCGTGGAGACCGCGTCCTCGATTCGGTGCTTCTTCTCCTTGAGCTCCACCTCGGTGGCGGCNNCTCCTTGAGCTCGACCTCGGTCGCCGCGCCGACCTTGATCACGGCCACGCCGCCGGAGAGCTTGGCCAGCCGCTCCTGCAACTTCTCACGGTCGTAGTCGGAGTCGGTGTTCTCGATCTCAGCCTTGATCTGGTTGATCCGGCCCTTGATGTCGGCCTCGGTGCCGGCGCCCTCGACAATGGTGGTCTCGTCCTTGGTGATGACCACCTTGCGGGCGGTGCCCAACAGGTCGACGGTGACGTTCTCCAACTTGAGGCCGACTTCCTCGGTGACCACCTGGCCGCCGGTGAGGATGG
>PKYA01000055.1 GCA_003133545.1 Acidimicrobiaceae bacterium
ATCAACGGCGGGCAGGTGACCTACGACGCCGATGGTTCGTGGACCATCGTGGTGGCCCACCGCGATCCCGGTCACCCCAACTTCGTGTCCACCGCAGGCCATGCACGGGGTCGGATCTGGCTGCGCTGGTTCTGCCCCGAGCGCACGCCCGATCGGCCCACCACCCGCGTCGTGCCGCTGGCCGAGGTCCCCTCCCTGGCGGCCCCATGACCACCCAGCGTTCGGGCGACGGGAGTCGCCCCGCGCCGGTGAGCCTGGACGACCTGGCCGCGCCCCGCTTCCCCGAGGAGGTGCAGCCGATCCTCGAGATGATGGCAGCCATGGGGGCCGAGTTGGACCTCGACCCCGAGGTCCTCCTCCACGCCGCCGAGGAGGCAACGGGACTCGCCGATTTCGGGGACGACGCCTTCCGGCCGCGACTCGACGTCTTGTGCGCGGCCCTGCGCGACGAAGCGGGCTTGAGCGCGATGGGCATGACAGGCTCATTCGGCCTCTTGAGCGGGCTCCTCAAGAACCGGCTTCTCATCGAGGACCTGTGCCGTCGGCATCCCGAGATCCTCGAGGTGGAGATCGCCCGGCCCATCATCATCTGCGGTCTGCCCCGCACAGGAACCACACACCTGCACAACCTGATCTCGGCCGATCCGGCGATGCGCTCGCTCCCCTACTGGGAGAGCCTCGAGCCCGTGCTGGCGGAGTCCGAGCAGCCCCGAGCGGGCGAGCCCGACCCGCGCCTCGCCAGGACGCAGACGGCGGTCGACGTCATCAACGGCACCATGCCCTATTTCCGGCGAATGCACGAAATGACGGTTGACCATGTGCACGAGGAGATCCAGTTGCTGGCCATCGACATGTCGACCATGCTCTTCGAGACGACGGCGTGCCTCCCGAGCTGGCGCGACTACTACCTCTCCCACGACCAGACGCCGTCGTACACCTACCTCAAGAAGATCCTCCAGGTCATGACCTGGCTGCGCGGGGGACGGCGCTGGGTGCTCAAGTCTCCCCAGCACCTCGAACAGTTCGGTCCGCTCGTACGGACGTTTCCCGACGCGACCTTCGTCGTCACTCATCGGGACCCGGCCAGTGTCACCGTCTCACTGGCCACGATGGTGAGCTACTCCGCCCGCCTCAGCGTCGAACGAGTCGATCCCGTCGCCATCAGCGCCTACTGGGTGGAGCGGGTTGCCTCCATGCTGGGAAAGTGCGTGGCCGATCGGGACCTGCTGCCGGCCGGCCGCTCCGTCGACGTCACCTTCGACCGGTTCATGGCCGACGACATGGCCGTCGTGAAACAGATCTATGAGTTGGCCGAGGAGCCGATGTCCGACACTGGTCGACGGGCTATGGAGGAATTCATGCACGCGCACCCGCGCGGCCGGCACGGGACGGTGCGCTACGACCCGCCCGCACTCGGGATCGATCCCGACGAGCGCCGTCACGCCCTGCGCTTCTACAGCGATCGTTTCGACGTGCGACCGGAAACCGTCTAGGGAAGGACGAAACGGCGGACGGCGGCGGCAAAGCCGTCGTTGTCGTTGGTGTCGGTGGTCCGGCTCGCCGCCTGCTGCACCTCGGGGTCCGCGTTGCCCATGNNCGATGCTGAGGCCGGACTGGGTGAACATCAAGACGTCGTTGGGCATGTCACCGATGGTGGCGATCTGGTCCTTCGAGAGCTTGTAACGCTGGGCCAGGTAGTGCACGACCGAACCCTTGTTGGCCTCGGGATGGGTCACGTCGAGGTAGTAGGGCTGGGAGGCAGCGGCGGATACGTGGTCCCCGAATTGCTCCTGGGCCGCGGCCGAGGCTTTGGTGATGGCGTCGTGGTCGTCGCTTACCCCCACCATCTTGACGACGCCATCGGTCAGGCCCTCGAGGCTGGCCATGACCTGGGGCGCGAACTTCACCGTCCAGGCCTCGCGCGCGACGTGCGGGCCTTCGGGGTCGGGCACGTACCAGTCGGCGCCGCGGTAGATCCACACGCTCAACCCACTTGCTTTCATCAGATCGGCGATGGGGACGACGAGGTGCTCGGGCAGGACGCGCTGCGCAATCACCGACATGTCGCGGTCGACGATCAGGCCCCCGTTGAAAGCGGCGATCGGTGTCTGCAGGTCGAGCGGCTCGACCAGCATGTCCATGCCGCGGGGCGGGCGCCCGCTGGTGATGGCGAAGAGGATGTCCGCCTGGCGCAGCTGGTGGACGGCTTCGATGGCCTGGTCGGTCAGGACCTTTTCCTGGGTCACCAGCGTGCCGTCCACGTCGGCCAGCATCAGCTTGATGGCGGTCATGTCAGCCTCCTTCGGGAAGGTGCCAACGATAGGGCCTGGTGATCCGATCGATGGAGGACGGGCCCCAGGATCCGGGCTGGTAGAGCTCAATGGTCGGCGGGTGCTCGAGGACCGGTGCCGCGATCTCCCACAGCCGCTCCACACCCGCCGCGGTGATGAAGAGTGCGCGGTCGCCGCGCATCGCCTCGAGGATGAGCCGCTCGTACCCCTCGAGCTCGTTGGCGGTGCTGAAGGAGTCCTGGTAGCGAAAGGCCATCTCGGTGCGACCCAGCCGCATGTCCGCACCGGGCTCTTTGACAAGGAACTCCACGGCGATGGAGCCGGGATCGGCGAAGTCAATGACGATCTCGTTCAGCCGGTCCGACGACGTGGTGGACGCGTCGACATCGAACATGCGCAGGACCGGTTCCCGCAAGCCGATCGTCACGAGCTGCCGGCCGGCGGCCATGGACTTGCCCGTACGCAAGAAGAACGGGACGCCGGCCCAACGCCAGTTGTCGACCTCCGCCCGCAGCGCCACGAAGGTCTCGGTCGTCGAGTCCGCCGCCACGCCCGGCTCCGCCAGGTACCCCTCGTACTGCCCTCGCACGACGTGGGTAACGTCGAGTGGTCGCAACGAGTCGAAGACCTTCTGCTTCTCCTCGGCGAGCGCGTGCGCCGAGAAGCTGATCGGGGGTTCCATGGCCACGAATCCGAGAACCTGGAGGAGATGGGTGACCACCATGTCCCGGAAGGCCCCCGTGCCCTCGTAGAAGGCGGCCCGCCCTTCGATGGACAACTTCTCGGGGACGTCGATCTGCACGTAGGCGATGTGGGCCCGGTTCCACACCGGCTCGAAGAGCCCGTTGGCGAAGCGGAACGCCAAGATGTTCTCCACCGACTCCTTCCCTAGGAAATGATCGATGCGGAAGACCTGCTCTTCGTCGAACACCGCATGGATCGCGTCGTTCAAGGTTCGGGCCGAAGCCAAGTCGGTGCCGAACGGCTTCTCGATGATCACCCGGGCTCCATCGGCCAAACCGGCACGGCCGAGCATCGCCACGACCTCTTGGCAGGCCGCCGGCGGCACAGCCAGATGGAACAGCCGCTGCGGACGTCCGCCGATTTCCTTGGCGGCGCCCTCCACCGCGGCCACCAGTTTCGACGGGTCGTCGGGATCGGCCGTGGCGAAGGAAAGGGTGCCCGCGAACGCCTTCCACGACTCCCCCGTCGGCGGAACGCTCGAGAACTCGGCCACGGCGTCATGGGCGTGCTGCATGAATTCGGCGGCCGAAGGGGCGCCCGCGGAGGGCGCGATCCCCACCACCCGGTAGTGCGCCGGCAACAGTCCGGCGACGGCCAGGCGGAACAGTCCCGGCAGCAACTTCCGTTTGGCCAGGTCCCCGGTGGCGCCGAAGAGCACGATCACGTGGTCGGGCGGGCGGCGGCTGGCTGGGGAGGCGTCGGCGTGGCTCTTGGCGTGCACCCTCCTGACGGTACTGGGCGGGCGGGAGCGGGGGGAGTTGCCGAGTGCGGACGGGGCGGCCCATCCTGTGGGCATGCCAGCCGGAACCGAAGAGGAGAAGCAGCGCGCGGCGATCGCCGCGGCTGCACTGGTCGAGGACGGCATGACCGTCGGCCTGGGGACGGGTTCCACCGTCGCCTACCTGCTCCCCGCACTGGCCGCGCGCGACCTTTCCTTGCGCTGCGTGGCGACCTCTCCGCAGACCGAATGGGCTGCACTGCAGCTCGGATTGCGCGTCGAGCCCTTCACCGTGGCCCACCTGGACATCGCCATCGATGGAGCCGACCAGATAAGCCCCGAGGGATGGCTGGTCAAAGGGGCTGGGGCCGCCCACACCCGCGAGAAGCTGGTGGCCGCCACCGCCGAGAGATTCGTGGTGATCGCCGATTCCACCAAGCCGGTGCGCGCGTTGCACCCGCCGATACCCTTGGAGCTTCTCGCCTTCGGGCTCGAATCAACGCTGGCCCGGCTGGGGACGGTGCAGCGGCGCGGCGTCCCGATCAGTCCGGACGGCGGGGTCATCGCCGACTTCATCGGTGAATTCAGCGACCCGGCCGACCTGGCTCGCCGGCTGGAGTCGACGCCGGGCATGGTGGACCACGGCCTGTTCCCCCCCGACATGGTCTCCATCATCTTCGTGGCGCAGGGCCAGTCGGTGGAGCGCCGCGACGTGTCGCCGCGCTGAGCGTCAGATCGCCGCGGCGTCGGTCAGGATCGTCGAATGCCTGGCCTCGACGCGCCCGGCGGGGATCGACCGGTCGTGGGCCAGCAGCCGGGCCAGCGCGTCGCGCTTGTCGGCACCGCTGACGAGCCAGAGGATCTCGTCGGCACGTGCCAGGGCGGGGAAGGTGAGGGTCATCCGCTGGTGCCCCTGGTACGGCTGCGTCAGGGCCACCAGCCGGTCCGTCACCTCCAGCACCGGGTCGTTCGGAACGAGCGAGGCCGTGTGCCCATCGGGTCCCAGTCCGAGGTGCACGAGGTCGAAGCGCTCCGGGAGTCGGCTGGCGTAGGCGTCCGCCGCTGTCTCGAGGTCCTGCTGATCGACCGGCATGGGCACCAGCTGTGCGGGCGCGTCGCCCAAGCTCCGACGCAGGCTGGTCAGGTTGCGGTCGGGGTCGCCCTCAGGCGCGACCCGCTCGTCGACCTGGAAGATCGTCACCGCCCGCCAGGGAACGTCGTCACCGACCAGCTGGGCGAACATGGCCCATGGGGTCTTCCCGCCGCTCACCGCGAAGGTGAACCGACCGTGGTCGGCCACAGCCGCCCGTGCCCGCTCGGCCACGAACGCCGCACCCCGGGTGGCCAGCGCGTCCGCATCGGGCACCGTGATCACGTCGTTGTCCATGGCCACATCCTGCGCGCTCCACGACTCCGGAGCAAGGCCGGCGTCACCACCGGGATCCCGAGCCGGCGCCGGCCGCCGGCCGCGGCTCCTCCTGCAACTGGGGGCATTGACTTCGACCTCTCCGCTGCTATCCTGGATAAGCGGAAGGCTCCTCCGAATAACCATCGGAGGGCACCTCCCGCTGTGCAACCGATAGTTCGTCCGGAGGAGTGAGTCGATGAAGGGCCAAGAGGCGACGGGGACGGCCACGATGGAGGACGCCGTGGAAGACGCCGCCCCGGGCGCGAGCCGCCCCATGCGCGCCGACGCCCGGCGGAACTACGACCGCCTGGTGGCCGCCGCCAAGGAGGTATTCGCGACGCACGGGGGCGATGCGTCGATGGAGGCCATCGCCAAGACCGCAGGTGTCGGGGTGGGGACGCTCTATCGCCACTTCCCCAAGCGGATTGACGTGGTCGAAGCCGTGTACCGGACCGACGTGGACGAGCTGGTGGAGGCCGCGCAGCGCGCGGTGCAGGAGGCGGACCCGCTGCAGGCGCTCATCTCCTGGCTCGATGCGTTCGTGCGCTACGCCAAGAGCAAGCGCACCTTGCTGACCGAGCTCCACGAAGCCTTCGAGAAGAACCCATCCCTCAAGTTGGCCTCGCGCGAGCGGATCAATCAGGCGATCGACGTCGTCCTGGTGCCGGCGCAGAAGGCGGGCGTGATCCGCCCCGATGTGGACGGGTCGGACCTCATGCAGTTGCTCGGCCCCATGTGCACCAGTCCCACCCTCTCGGAGAACCAGAGCGAGCGATTGCTCGCCGTCATCGTCGACGGTCTCCGCCAGCCCGAATAGTCCCGCCGGGCCGCCCGCGCTCCACGCTCCCCCGCTACGGGCCGGTGACGCCGGCAATCACGGCATCGAGCAGGCCCGGGAACCGCGCGTCGAGCGCGGCTCTGCGCAAGGTGGCCAGCTTGCGCTGACCAACGTGGCGGGTCGTGATGAGGCCGGCGTCGCGCAGGACGCCGAGATGGTGGGTGGTGGTCGACTTGGCCATGGCCGTGCCGGCTTGCTCGCCCAGGGCGGCGCAGGAGAGCTCCGCCTGCCCGTCGAGCGCGGCGACCATGCGCAGGCGCGAGGGGTCGGCGAGCGCATGCATGATGCTGGCGAGGTCCATCTCCTCTACCGGGAGTTCTGGTCGTTCACGCATTCGTCACCTCCTCGAAAAATTCCTCTTGCCGCCGGGAATAGCTGCGGCAGCTTCTCTGTTCGATAGTTGTATAAACGTCGAACTATCTCGGCTGATTCCCACCCGGTGAAAGGACCCCCTCCGTGACACTCACTGGATCACCCCCCTCGGCATCACCTGCATCGGCCCGACCCCTGTCGGCCCGGCCATCCTCGGGGCCTGCCGAAACCGACAGCCCCGTGACCGGGGACGGGCCAGCCTACGACCCCCGCCGGTGGCGGTCGCTTCCGGTCGTGCTGTCGGCCACGTTCATGTCATTGTTCGACATCTTCGTGGTCAACGTGGCGGCACCGAGCATCCAGCGGGACCTCCACGCCTCGTCGGCGACCCTGGAGCTCGTGGTGGCCGGGTACTCCTTCAGCTATGCCGCCGGCCTGGTCACCGGGGCCAGGCTGGGCGATCTGATCGGCCGCCGACGCATGTTCATCATCGGCCTGGGTATCTTCGCCGCCGCGTCGCTCCTCTCGGGGGTCGCTCCGACGAGCACCATCCTGGTGGTGGGCCGGCTGGCCCAGGGGTTCGGCGCGGCCGCCATGGTCCCCCAGGTGCTTTCGCTCCTCAACGTCAACTTCCGGCCCGATGAGCGGGCCCGGGTCTTCTCCCTCTTCGGTGTGACCGTCGGGCTCGGCACGGTGGCCGGGCAGATCCTGGGCGGCGTGCTGCTGCACTTCAACCTCTTCGGTTGGGGTTGGCGCCCCATCTTCCTCGTCAACGTCCCCATCGGCATCGCCGCCATCATCCTGTCCCGCCGCCTCCTCCCGGAGTCACGGCCCAATGTGGCCGACCGGTTGGACCCGCTCGGGGTGGTGCTGCTCAGCACCGGGGTCGGCGCGATCACGGCGCCGCTCGTGCTCGGCCAGGCCGAGCACTGGCCCTTGTGGACCCCGCTGTCGTTCGTGGCTGGTGCGGTCCTGGTCTGGTCCTTCCTGCTTTGGGAGAGCCGCCTGGGTCAACGGGGCGGCCACCCGCTCCTCCCGCTGAGCCTGTTCGACCACCGGGCGTTCAATGTGGGGCTGCTCGTGAACCTGGGATTCTTCTCCTTCTTCGGGAGCGTCCTCCTCACCCTGACCATCTTCTTACAAGAGGGCCTCAAGTACTCCCCCATGCGAGCCGGCCTCACCTTTGCCCCGCTCGGCGTCGCGTTCGCCCTGTCGTCGCTGCGGGGTCGAGGACTGCACGCCCGTTACGGCACGATCATCATCTCGGTCGGCGCCGCCACTGCGCTGGCCGGCGTCGTCGGTCTGGCCGTGATCATCGGGGTGTCCGGCCTGTCGGCCAACACCCTGGAGCTCTCGCCGGTGCTGGCCCTCATCGGGGTGGGCAACGGGCTGGTGATCCCGCTGATCGTCTCGGGCGTGCTCCAGAGTGTGCCCGCAACGGCGACAGGAGCCGCCTCGGGCGTGCTCACCACCACGCAGCAGTTCTCCATGACGCTCGGCATCGCCGGCGTCGGCACGTTGTTCTTCGCCCGAGAGGCGAGCGCCGGCATCGTCGCCGCACTCCAGACCGCCCTCTTCGCCGACATCGCTCTGGTGGCCTTCGCGTTGGCCATGGCGCTGCTCTTGCCACGGGCGAGGGCGGACGTGCCGACCCCGGCACCGGTCGAAGCGGTCAAGCGGTGCGCATCCCGCGTGGAGATGGCCGAGGAGTTCTCCTGAATCAGTCGCCTGCGGGCGATGGCGGGTCGGTCGCCCGGTGCACCGACGCTCGAGGCCCGTCGTGTTGCATGATGAGACGGTGGACGCCACAGGACGAGCGGGGGCGGGCGGGGTCGCCGCAATGTTGGCTGTGCTCCTGTGCGGCGTGTGCGTCCCGGCCCAGGGTGCTACGGGCGCCCCGGCCGCCGGCTCCTCCTTGGCCCGAGCGCCCGGCGCCACGACACTGGCAGGCACGGGAGTGCCGGGCTTCAGCGGCGACGGCCGCCCCGCTCCCGACGCGCAGCTCGACGCCCCGGCCGGCATCGCCGAGGACGCGGCCGGGGACGTCTTCATCGCGGACGCCGGCAA
>PKYA01000097.1:0-183 GCA_003133545.1 Acidimicrobiaceae bacterium
GGTCCGGACCGACTGGCCCCACCACTTGGCAACCTCCTCGACGGAGGGGTCGTGCTTCAGGGACTCACGCGCGGTGGCCCACGTGTACGCCCAGGACATCGCCGTGTACGCCTTGAGGATCCCGACGTTGCGGACAGCGACCTCGATCCAGGTGGCGTGGCGCTTCTGCTCGGTCCTGGGACT
>PKYA01000097.1:242-18968 GCA_003133545.1 Acidimicrobiaceae bacterium
GTGAGCTCGCCGAAGCGGCGGGCGAGCCGATGCCGTTCCGCTTCGGGGGCCAGGACTTCGCGATCACAGGACGCGGACTTCGGAAGTACCCGTTCTGCCTCAAGCACGAGCACGGGCTGATCCTGCTCAATCCCACGAGTGGTGCGCTGCCACCGGTCGCCGTCCAGCCGCGCTCCGCGTTCCTGCACGGTGTCGGACCACTACGCGCCGCCGAGTGGTTCGAGGACACGCTGGCACATCACCTCGGCTTGGTCGACCTCAAGGTCAGCCGATTGGACCTCCACGTGGACGTCCAGGGCTGGGAGATCGACGCGAACGAGCGCGACCGGTTCGTATGTCGTGCAAAGGCACGGACCACCTACGAGGACGACGGACGCTGGACGGGGTTCATCTTCGGTCACCGAAAAAGCGGGACTGTCGAATGTCGGATCTACGACAAGACCGCAGAGCTCAAGGGAATCCTCGGCATCTGGGAGGAGGTCTGGGGCCACGCGTTCGATCGATCAACGCCTGTCATCCGAGTCGAGTTTGAAGTCATGCGGACGTGTCTCCGCGAGTTCGGACTCAACACGGCAGCCGACGTCGTCAACGCATCGGGGGCGATCTGGCTCTACCTCACGACGCAGTGGCTCACCTACCGCGAGCAGACCCCCGACGAGACACGATCGCGTTGGCCGGTCTCGCCGGAGTGGCAGGCGATCCAACGAGCCTCGCTCGTGTCCGGTGCGCACGGCATCGAACGGATGCGCAGCCTGCAGCGACGGGCGACGCTCCAGGGGCTCGCACCAAGCCTGAACGGCTACCTGGCCTCCTTCGCGGCAGTGGTCGGCACCACGGGGATCGAGGACACCGTGGCGGCGCTGCCCTTGCTCCTTCGCCAGTACGGGTCCCAGAGCGGCACGTCGTTCGAGGAGCGCGTGCTCAAAAAGGCGAGCGGCGGGTAGTGGCCACGAGCGAGGAGCCAGACTTCGAACGCGTCGCGGCCGTGGTGATCCGCGTCGGGATACGGCGAGTGCAGCGGGGTCTCAATAATGGAAGTGGAGCCGGGAGCCTCCCGGCTCCTGACTGCCCAGTGGTTGACCAAGATGGCAAGGACGAAGGAGGCGACGATGCTGACGGTGGCGTACTGCCGGGTCTCGACTGAAGAGCAAGCCGAGGACGGGTTCTCGATCGAGGGCCAGGCCGACAAGCTGAGCGCCTACGCGACGCTGCGTGACCTCGGCACGGTCACGTTGCTGACGGACCCCGGGCTCTCGGGCAAGGACATGAAGCGTCCAGGGCTGCAGCAGCTGCTCGCAGCCGTCGAGTCTGGATTCGTGAGCCATGTCCTCGTGTGGCGACTCGACCGGCTCTCGCGAAACCTGAGCGATCTCATCCTTCTTGCCGACACGTTCGGCTCGCACGGCGTTGCACTGCACTCGGTGTCCGAGAACCTCGACCTCTCGTCGGCGGCCGGTCGGATGTTCTACAACATCCTCGGGACATTCGCGCAGTACTTCCGAGAGCAGCTCTCCGAGAACGTGCGCATGGGCAACGACCGTGCGATCAAAGAGGGCAAGCACATCAACCGCCCGAAGACCGGCTACGACTTGCTTGACGGCGAGCTGGTGCCGAACGGCGACGCAATCCGAGTCCAGGAGATCTTCCGCCTTCGAGCCCAAGGCCTCAGCTATGCCGCGATCGAGGAGCGCACGGGGATCCGGTACTCGACGGTGATGTCGATCCTGCAGTCCAGGGTCTACCTGGGTGAGATCCCGCACAACGGCTCGTGGTTCCCAGGGCGCCACGAGGCGATCGTCACCGAAGAGGAGTGGCGAGTCGCGAATCGTGGCTTCGTCCCTGGCCGTCGTCGGTCGGGCGATCCCCTCTCGGGCAAGGTCCGCTGCGGGCTCTGCGATCGACGCATGGCGGTCGCACAGAACGGCCAGGGCTGCGTGTCCTACAAGTGCCGACACCGTGGCACCGGCTGCGCGCTCCCGGCTCGCTCCAACCAGGGACTCGCACGCGCCGCGCTGCTCGGCTTCGAGCTGCTGAGCCACGACGAACGCCTGCAGGCTGCAGTGCGTCGGCAACTGACCGGCGGCCGCCGCGCGCACCCGCGGGGGGCGCGGCGGGGCCGCCGCCAGGATGCAGCGACGACGATGACCGCGCTGTCGGAGCGACGTCGCAAGGTCCTGGACCTCTACGTCGCCGGCAAGATCAGCGCAGACGGCTTTCAGGAGGAAGAAGAGCGGATCTGTGCGTCAATCGAGGCCGCTCGGGCACTGGCCTCTGAAGAACACCGAGAGAGCCGGTCGAAGTCGGACCTCGAGCAGCGATTCGACGATGTCCTCGCCACGATCCAGGAGCTCGACCTCCCCAGCGTCTGGGCCGAGGCGGACGACGACGAGCGCCGGGTTTTGATCGAAGAGCTGCTCGAGTGGGTGACCGTGTACCCGGATCACCTGGAGGTCACGGTCGCCGGCGCTCCCCCGCTCAACGTCCTGTTCAAGGAGGTTGGACTTAAGGAGTCGGAGAACGTGAGTGTCGGAGGCGGGACTTGAACCCGCACGCCCCAGAGGGCACCAGCCCCTCAAGCTGGCGCGTCTGCCTATTCCGCCACTCCGACTGGCTTGCGGCTCCGGAGAGCGCCCAAAGATCGTAGCGCGTGGGTCGTTACACCTTTTGTCCTTGCCGGCTAGGGATTCGGCAGCGACGGTGTGGTATTGCTGGTCGACTCGGGGACCCGGACCGCCCAGTACTGGCCGTACCACAGTAGGGTGTCGCTCGTCGGCGTCGGTGTCATCTCGCCCAACTTGCGGCTCCAGACGAGCACGCTCGGCTCGACGAAGAGCGGCAGGGCGACGACGTCGTCCCACAGCTGCCCGTCCGCCTCGGTGTAGTCGACTGCCGCTGTGGTGGCGCTCAGCTGCTGGGAGGCCTGTGTCACGAGGTCGTTGTAGGTGTCGCCGTCATAGTCGCTCCAGTCCTGCGAGCCGTCCTGGCCCGGGGCCCCGAGGAGGGGCGAATACCAGGCCAGGGCCTGACTCAGGAACGGGGAGGTGTTCAAAGGCAGCAGAGCCAACTCGGCCTGGTTGTCGGCCAGCAATTCGCCGGCCTGAGTGGCAGTGGCAGCCAAGGAGAGCGTGACGGCGAAGCCCGCACTCATAAGCTGCGCGCGTAACTGGGACGCTGTCGCCGCGGCCCAGGGGTCGCCCTCGTCCACGACCAGGTCGATCGGGAGGGAAGCGCCGAACGCGCTGTGCCACGCGCCGGGCGCCGTCCGCGAGTAGCCGGAAGCCACCATGAGGGCGTTCGCCTGGACCAGACTGGGTGTCGTGGGGAAGTTGACCATGCCGCCCGCCCCGATGACCGTGGTGGAGGTCGACGTGGACGTGGTCGGCGTGGCACTCGGAACGGTCGTGGTCGTCGACAGTGGGGCGGCGTGATAGCCGGACTGCCCTTGCGCATAGATATGGCTTGATGCCACCTCCACTCCGGGGAGCGCCCAGTTCACTTGCTGGGTCACCAGGGCCTGGCGGTCGACGGAGAGCGCGATGGCGAAACGCATATCGGGAGTCAAGATGGAGGCCGGCCCGCTGGCCATCTCCAATTGCAGCACCGAGGCCGACGGGTTGACGGAGCTCTGCACATCCGGCAGCGACGTCATCTGGTCCAAGAAAGCCGGGGTGACCGTGTTGGGCAGCGCCACCTGCACGAAACCGGTGCGCATCCACTGGGCGAGTTGCGCTGTCTCCGAGGCGATATGCACCGTGATCTTCCGGTTGTTCGGCGGCGTCCCCCACCACTTCGGATTGCCCACCAAGGTGATCGTCTGGCCCGACACTTTGCTGATTTGGTAGGGCCCACCGGACAGGTCGATCGCCGGGTTGACCGTGGCACACGCCGGGTTCCATCCGACCTTCTCCATGATGTGTGCCGGCAACAAATTGGCGAAGAGCATCTCCCAGTCGGCAAAGGGGGTGCGGAAGACGACGGTAACCGTGCGGCCCTTGTCAGAGCCCTTGACCGACTTGATGTCCCGGTACCCTGCGATGCTCGCCACCGCGTTCGCGGTGCCATCCGCCGCCCCCCGCTGTTGGGCCCAGGCGTACCGGAAGTCCTTGGCCGTGATCGGCACCCCGTCGGACCACACGGCGTGCGGATTCAGGGTGTAGACGATGGTCTCGGGCTTCGTACTGACCAACTCCGCCTGCACGATCAGATTGGGGTTCTGCTCAGGGCTCCCGGACTGATCCACGACGTCCGGGATGTAGGGACTCGGCAGTACGGCGTCGAGCACCAGCTGCGTGCCCGGCGAGTCTCCGACCGGTGTATTCGGGTTACACCCGGTCGGGCCCTCCGTTGTGCCGAAGGAGATGGATCCACCCGCGACGCCGATGTACGTCACCGGCGTGGTGGTGGGCGCGCCCGAGGCCCCGCTGGTCGCTGCAGCCAGCACCGCCAAGAGCGGGACGAAAAGACAGACACCTCGCCACCACCCGGGCCGTCGGCCCCGGGGTGTCACTGCAGCCGAAGATCCAAAGTGACGGTTGCAAAGGTGAAAATGATGGCGACGGTCACGGTGATGCGGTCCAGGTTGCGTTCGACGACGGTGGAGCCCTGGGCCGCCGCGCCCACGCTACCGCCGAACATTTCGGAGAGACCGCCGCCCTTGCCGCTGTGCATGAGGATGAGGAAGATCAGGCTGAGCGCCGAGACCACTTCGATGACGATGTATATCCAGGTACCCAGGGACACGAATCCTCCAACGCGATGCGTTCCAGCCAGAACAGCCTAGGAACGGTAGCAGGCGCCACAGGCGCGGATGACGTCAAGGAAGGTGCCCGCCTGCAGGCTGGCCCCACCCACCAGGAGCCCGTCCACGTTGGGCTCCGACATCAGTTCTTCGGCGTTGTCCGCCTGGACCGAGCCGCCGTACTGGATGCGCACCGTTTCCCCAGCCGGTTCACCAGCGACTTTGGCCACCAGGCTGCGGATGAACACGCAGGCGTCCTCGGCATCCATGGCTGAGGCCGCCTGCCCGGTCCCGATCGCCCACAGGGGCTCGTAGGCCAGCACCAGTCCGGCCACCCGCTCGGGCGCCAGGCCTTCGAGCGCGCGCAACACCTGCTCCTCGAGCTTCGTCTCCGTCCGGCCTGCCTGCCGCTCCTCTTCGGTCTCCCCCACGCACACAATGGGGATCATGTCGTGGCGCAGCACCGCCTTGAGCGTCGCCGCCACCGTGGCATCGGACATGCCAAAGAGGGTGCGCCGCTCCGAATGCCCCACGATGACGTAGCGCGTGCCCAGCCGTGCCAGCATCCGAGGGCTGACCTCCCCCGTGCGGGCGCCGGCGTCCTCATCGGAGCAATGCTGCGCGCCGAGGAGGACCGGGATGCGTTCCTTCTCGACGAGGGTCTGTACCGTGCGCAGGTCGGTGAAGGGAGGATGGACCGAAACATCGGTCGTGACGAGGTCCTCGGGTTTGAGCCGCAGGCCCAGATCGCGCACCAGGTGCAGCGCCTCGATGTGGTCGTGGTGCATCTTCCAATTCCCGCTGATCAGCGGGCGTCGGGCGGTCACTCCTGGGGGGCGTTCGACGCGTGCCGCAACGCGTCAAGAGCGGGCAGGTCACCCCCGCGTTCAATGAAGGCGAGCGAGGCGCCCCCACCGGTGGACAGGAAACCCACCTGGTCGCACAAATGGAGCTCCTCGAGGGCGCTGGCGCTGTCTCCCCCACCGACCACCGAGAATCCCTTGCACGCGGCCACGGCTTGGGCCACCACCCGCGTGCCGGCGGCGAAGCGGGCGTCCTCGAAGGCCCCCAGGGGGCCGTTCCACATCACGGTGCCGGCCCCGCGGACGACCTCGGCGAAGGCAGCAGCCGAATCGGGACCGATGTCGAGGCCATTCCACCCGTCGGGGAGATCGCCTTCGATCACCTTGACCCCTCCCCGCCCGCTCGGACCGAGGACACCCCCCGGCTCGAGGGCCCGGATGTCCGTGGGCAGACGGATGTCGACGCCCGAGGCGAGCAGGGCTCGGCAGTCCTCGAGGTGCTCGAGGTCGAGCAGCGAGCTCCCGACGGCGCGTCCCTGGGCGGCCAGAAAGGTGAAGGCCATCCCGCCCCCGACCACGAGCGTGTCCACCTTGGAGGAGAGTGCCTTGAGCAGCTCGATCTTGTCAGCCACCTTGGCGCCGCCGACGACGGCCACGAACGGACGGGCCGGGTGCGCCAGGATGCTGCCCAGCACCTCGACCTCGCGGGCCAGGCGCAGGCCGGCCGCACTGGGGAGGAAGTGCGGGGGCCCCACGATGGAGGCGTGGCGGCGATGTGCCACCCCGAAAGCCTCGTTGACGTAGGCGTCGTACCCCTTGATCAGCGAGTCCACGAACGCGGGGTCATTGGCCTTCTCACCGGGATCGAAGCGAAGGTTGTCGCCCAGCTCGATCCCGGGGCACAACGTGGCCAGGCGGTCCCGCACCGGGTCCATCTCCCACCGCGGGTCCCTGGTGGCGGCGGGCCGCCCCAGGTGCGAGACGGCCACCACCTCGGCTCCCTGGTCCTGCAACCAGCGCAGCGTCGGCAACGCCGCGGTGATCCGGAAATCGTCGGCGACCGTGGCCCGGCCGTCGATCCCGATGTGCAGGGGAACGTTGAAGTCGACCCGCACCAGCACGCGCCGCCCGTCAATATCGGGGAGGTCCCCCAACAGCGGCAGCCCGTGCAGGGGGTTCATCGGGTCAGGCCCCCCCAACCAATACCGTGAGATCCACCAGCCGGTTCGAGTACCCCCACTCGTTGTCGTACCAGCCCTGCACCTTCGCCAAGGACAGTTCGCTGTCGATCGCCTGGACGATGGTGAGCCCGGCGTCGAAAGTGCACGATGCGGGGATACCCACTATGTCGCTCGACACCAGCGGATCTTCGGTGTAGTCGAGCACGTGGTCGAGGGGCGGCTTGGCCGCCGCCTCGGCGAAGGCGGCGTTCACCTCGGCCGTCGACGGGTTGCCCCGCACGACCGCGGTGAAGTCGGTAATCGACCCCGCCGGGACCGGTACCCGGAGGGACATGCCGTCCAAGCGGCCCTTCATCGCCGCCAGGACCAGACTGGTCGCGCGCGCCGCCCCGGTGGAGCTCGGCACGATGTTGACCGCGCCGGCCCGGGCCCGGCGCAGGTCCGTGTGGGTGAGGTCGAGCAGGTTCTGATCGTTCGTGTAGGCATGCACCGTGGTCATGAGGCCGCTGACGATCCCGAACGCATCGTCGAGGACCTTGACCATCGGCACGAAGCAGTTGGTGGTGCACGACGCGTTGGACACCACGATGTGCTTCTCGGGGTCGAACTCGTCGTCGTTGACACCGATCACGAAGGTGGCGTCCGCGTCGGAGGAGGGTGCCGAGATGATGACCCGGCGCACCGTGCCGTGGAGGTGGCCCGACGCGTCGGCCCGGGTGGTGAACTTCCCGGTCGACTCGATGACCACGTCGACCCCGAGTGCCCCCCACGGCAGCTGCTCGGGCTCACGCTCGGCCAGCACCCGGATGTGGTGCTCACCCACCATGAGGTCGGACCCCTCGACGTCCACCGAGACGGGCATCCGGCCCTGGGTGGAGTCGTAGCGCAAGAGGTGCGCCAGGGTCTCGGGCGAAGTCAGGTCGTTGACGCCCACCACCTCGACGTCGGCCCCCGTGGCCAGTACGGCACGGAGGAAGTTGCGCCCGATGCGTCCGAAACCGTTGATACCAACCCGCACCGTCATCTGGACCTACTTCCTTCGAGGCTGTCTATGCCAGCAGACTTGCGAGCGCGTGCGCCAATCTCACCGGACTGTGTACCAGAGCATTCCCCTCGGTGAGGGGGATATCCAGGGCAGAAATACCCAAATCACCGAGCGCCATCCCCTGGCTGCTGTCGCACACGACCACGTCCACAGATACATTATGCCTGTTCAGAGCCTCCATATGGGCCGCCACGTCGAATCCAGCGGTCTCGGGGAGCTGAGGCCGGAGGTTGCAGACGTAGACCCGCTGTGCCGTGGAGCGCGCCACGGCGTCGGCGATGCCGCCCACCGCGGCGGCGGCGAGCACACTGGTGAAGAGCGAGCCCGGGCCGATGACGATCTGGTCAGCCTCGAGGATCCGCTCGACGGCCCGCCGGGGCGGCTGGGCGTCCCCGGGGACCAGGGACACCGATCGGATGTTGGCGGCGCGCGAGACGGCCACCTGCCCGGCCACTTCAGCCCCGCCCGCCGCCTCGGCCTTGAGGACGACGCGTTCCACCGTGGCTGGGAGGACGTCGCCGTCGGCGTGCAACAGCTGGGCGGCCGCCTGGACGCCCGAGACCAGGTCGCCCGTGGCCTCGACCAGGCCGGCCAGGATCAGGTTGCCAAGGGCGTGCCCCGCCAGCTCCCCCTCGTCGAAGCGGTGCTCGAAGGCCAGCGCCAAGGCCGAGTCCTCCGCCGCCAGGGCCACCAGGCACTTGCGGAGATCCCCCAGCGCGACCACGTTCAGGAGCTCGCGCAGGCGCCCGCTCGACCCGCCGTCGTCGGCCACCGAGACCACCGCCGTGAGGGACCCGGCGTAGCGGCGGGCGGCCCGCAGCGTCACCGCCGTGCCGTGGCCCCCGCCCAATGCGACCACTGCCGGCTTCACCACGGGGTCACCGCTCCACGTCCCGGTGGAAGACCGACACCGGGTGGCCGTGTGCGCTCAAGCGCTCCCCCAGTGCCACGGCCAGCGCCACCGAGCGGTGGCGCCCACCGGTGCACCCCAGCGCGATCGTCAGGTACGACTTCCCCTCCCGCACGAAGGACGGCAAAATACCGGTGAGGAGCTCGTCGACCTTGTCGAGGAAGTCCTTCGTCTCGGGTTGGGAGAGGACGTAGTCACGCACGGGCTCCTCGAGGCCGCTGTAGGGACGTAACTCCTCGATCCAGAACGGGTTGGGCAGGAAGCGGCAGTCCAAGACCAGGTCGACATCGAGCGGGAGGCCGTACTTGTACCCGAACGAGACCACCGAGGTCTGCATGCCCGAGCCGGCGCCCTCCCCGCCGAACGCCTCGATCACCCTCGTGCGCAGCTGGTTCGTGTTGAGTTCCCCGGTGTCGATCAACAGGTCCGCCTCGTCGCGCACCGGCGCCAGCAGGCGTCGTTCGTCGGCGATGGACTCCTCGACGCCCCGGGCGGCCATCGGATGGCGCCGTCGGGTGCCCTCGTAACGCCGGATGAGCACGTCGTCGCTCGCATCGAGGAAGAGCACGCGCACCCGGTTCCGGTTGGCCCGGAGCGCCTCGAGGACCTCGGGCAAGTCGTCGAAGTACTCGGACCCGCCGCGCCCGACGACGAGCGCCACCCGCTCGATCTCGGCGCCCGGGACGTTGGTGAGGTCCGCCATCTTCATGATCAGGGCCGGCGGCAGGTTGTCGATCACGAACCAGCCCATGTCCTCGAGCGAGGCCGCGGCCGTGGACCGACCGGCTCCCGACATCCCCGTCACCACGAGGAACTCGCTCACGAGCGCCCAGTCTGGCGTATCCCGTCGTACACCGCATCGGCGACCTTCTCCGGGAGCCAGGGCAACGCCCGCAGGTCCGCCAGCGAGGCGGCGCGCACGGCGCTGACGCCTCCGAGTTCCTTGACCAGGCGGGCCCGCCGGGCCGGTCCGAGCCCGGGGACGCCGTCCAGCACGCTCTTGGTCATGCGCTTGCCCCTCTTCTCGCGGTGGAAGGTGATGGCAAAGCGATGGGCTTCGTCGCGGACCCGCTGGAGGAGGTACAGCGCATCTGACCCTCGCCGCAGCCGAAGGGGTTCGGGCGAACCGGGGCGGTAGACCTCCTCGAATTGCTTGGCCAGCGACGCCAACTCCACCTGACCTGCCAGGCCCAGCTCCGCCACGACCCGTTCGGCCACGCCGAGCTGGCCCTTGCCGCCGTCGACCACCAAGAGGTTGGGGCGGTAGGCGAAACGCCGGGGGCGGGCGCCCTCGGCCGGCGCGTCCGGGGCCGCCAGGGCCGTGAGGCGTCTGGTCAGCACTTCCTCCATGGCGGCGTAATCATCGTTCCCCCGCACCGTCTTGACCTTGAAGCGCCGGTAATCCGGGCGCTTGGGCAGCCCGTCCTCGAACACCACCATGGAGCCGACGTAGTCNNAGCACTCGATGCGCAGCGGGGCCTCGCGGAGGCCCAACGCGGCCTGCAGTTCCGTGAGCGCCTTGGCGCGCGCGTTGTGGTCGCTGGCGCGACGGAGGCGGTGCCGGGAGAGGTCCTCGGCCGCGGCACGGGTGACGGTCTCCTGCAGCGCCCGCTTGGCCCCCCGCTGCGGCACCACCAGATCCATCGGCCCGCTGCGCAGGGCGCGCAGCCAGCTGGAGAGGGGGGCAACGTCCGCCGGCATCTCGGGCACGTAGACCCGCCGAGGCACCTCCGCCCCCACGGCGCCGTAGATCTGCCCCACCACCAGCTCCATGAACTCGGGAGGGTCCAGATCCTCCACCTTCTCGGCCACGAACCCACGGTGCCCCACCACCCGGCCGCGGCGCACGTGGAAGATCTGTACCGAGGCCTCGAGCGGATCCTCGGCGATGCCGATCACGTCGAAGTCCTCGGCCCGGTCAGAGACCATCTGCTGGGACTCCGCCGCCTTGTGCACGACCATGATGCGGTCGCGCAACCGGGCCGCCCGTTCGAACTCGAGATGCCCGGACGCCTCGTGCATCTCGGCTTCCAGCCGGGCCAGCACGGGCTCGGTGTCGCCGGAGAGGAAGCCCATGAGGTCGTTGACGTAGCCGTCGTAGGACGCGTGGTCGACCGCCTTGATGCACGGTCCCGAGCAGCGTTCGATGTCGTAGAGCAGACAGGGTCGCCCCAGCCGCTCATGGCGGACGAATTTCGTGTCCGAGCAGGTGCGCACCGGGAAGCTGCGGACCAGCAGGTCGAGGGTGGACCGGATGGCGCCGGCGTGGCCGTAGGGGCCGAAGTAGCGGACCCCCTTGCGCTTGCGGCCCCGGACCACGGCCGGCCGGGGCCATTCCTCATTGAGCGTCACCGCCAGCCACGGGTAGCTCTTGTCGTCCTTCAGGCGCACGTTGAAACGGGGTTGGTGGGCCTGAATGAGCGAGTGCTCCAGGATCAGGGCGTCCACCTCGGTCTCGACCACCACCCACTCCACGTGGTCGGCCTGGGCCACCATCTGGGCCGTGCGCGGCGGGAGCCTGGCCGAGTCCTGCCAGTAGTTCGGCAACCGGTGGCGCAGGGACTTGGCCTTGCCCACGTAGAGGACCCGCCCCTCGGCGTCATAGAACTGGTAAGAGCCCGGGGCATCCGGGATGGAGCCAGTCGGTGGCCGGTCCTGCATCAGTTCCATGCTCGCGCACTCCGTGACATGGGGCGATACACTTTGGGGTGCCGGCCTGGTTTCCGGCACGACACCTCGCACCGAGGCCGACATACCCGCGGATGGGCGACCAGGCTGTCCCCGCCGGCCAATCGGTGCTCTCCCTCAAAGGGGGCAGACAGATGCTCAGGCTCCAATCCCCGCTCCCCGAGCGCTATATCAGCGCGTCGGGCGCGGAACTGGCCGAGATGATCGGTGCGGCCAAGGCCACGCTGGGCCGCCGGCTCTTCATCTTGGGCCATCACTACCAGCGCGACGACGTCATGCGCTGGGCCGACGCCCGCGGCGACTCCTTCGGGCTCTCCCGGACGGCCGCCGGCGTGACCGAAGCCGAGTTCATCGTCTTCTGCGGCGTCCACTTCATGGCCGAGTCCGCGGACGTGCTCACGGCCGACTCGCAGCAGGTGCTGCTGCCCGATCTCAACGCCGGTTGCTCCATGGCGGACATGGCCGACATAGAGCAGGTCGAGGAAGCCTGGGAGGAGTTGGCCCAGGTCACGGACGTGCGCCGCATCGTGCCCATCACCTACATGAATTCGTCGGCCGCACTGAAGGCGTTCGTCGGCCGCCATGAGGGGGCCGTCTGCACATCGTCGAACGCCCGGGCCGTGCTGACGTGGGCGCTCCAGGACGGCCGGGGCGACAAGGTCCTGTTCTTCCCCGACCAGCATCTGGGTCGCAACACCGGATTCGAGCTTGGCTACGGCGCGTCCGACATGCAGGTGTGGAACCCGCGCCTCGCCCTGGGGGGGCTCAGCGACCTGGAGGTGAAGGAGTCCACGCTCCTGCTGTGGAAGGGGCACTGCTCGGTACACCAGCGGTTCCGCCCCGAGCACATCACGGCGTTCCGGGAGGAGCACCCGGACGGCATCGTGATGGTGCACCCCGAATGCGCCCACGAGGTGGTCGAAATGGCCGACCTGGTGGGCTCGACCGACAACCTCATCCGCGGCGTGGCGGCGGCCCCGGCCGGTGCGGTGATCGGGGTGGCCACGGAGATCCACCTGGTCAAGCGGCTCGACGACGAATCGCCGGACAAGACGGTGGTCTGCCTGGACCCTCTCATCTGCCCGTGCTCGACGATGTCGCGGATCGACCCCCCGCACCTGGCCTGGGTGCTCGAGGGGCTCGTCGAGGGCGAGGTGCGGAACCGGATTCAGGTCGATGCCGAGGTGGCCGAGTGGGCCCGCGTCGCCTTGGAGCGGATGCTGGCCATCACCTAGACCTGGACTTGGACGGCGAGGTCGCCCGGGCCAGCACCGGCTTGAGCACCTCCCCGGTGTAGCTCCCCGCGGTCTTGGCCACCTGCTCGGGCGTGCCTTCGGCGACCACGGTCCCGCCCCGGTTGCCCCCCTCGGGGCCGAGGTCGATGATCCAGTCCGCGGTCTTGATCACGTCGAGGTTGTGCTCAATCACCACGACCGTGTTGCCCTGGTCGACCAGTCGCCCCAGTACCTCGAGGAGGCGGCGGGTGTCGTCGAAATGCAGGCCGGTGGTGGGCTCGTCCAGGACGTAGAAGGTGTGGCCGGTCGGCCGCCGGCTCAGCTCGCTCGACAGCTTTACGCGTTGGGCCTCGCCGCCCGAGAGGGTGGGCGCCGGCTGCCCCAGGCGCACATAGCCCAGCCCGACGTCGACCAGGGTCTGCATGTGGCGCGCGATGGGTGGCTGCTTGGTGAAAAATCCGAGCGCCTCCTCGCAGGAGAGGTCGAGGACGTCGGCGATGGTCTTGCCCCGGAAAGTGACCTCCAGCGTGTCGCGGTTGTAGCGGGCTCCATGGCAGATCTCACAGGGGACGTACACGTCGGGGAGGAAGTGCATCTCGATCTTGATGGTGCCGTCGCCGGCGCACGCCTCGCAGCGGCCGCCCCGGACGTTGAACGAGAAGCGCCCGGGTTGATAACCCCGGACCTTTGCCTCCGCCGTCTGGGCGAAGAGCTTGCGGATGTGGTCGAACACGCCCGTGTACGTCGCCGGGTTCGAGCGCGGCGTGCGGCCGATGGGAGCCTGGTCGACGTCGACCACCTTGTCCAGGTGCTGCAGGCCCTCGATGGCGCGATAGCGCCCGGGCAGCGTCTTGGCCCGGTGCAGCTTCTGGGCCAGCGCCCGCAGGAGGATGTCGTTGACCAACGTCGACTTGCCCGAACCCGAAACCCCGGTCACGGCGACGAGGCAGCCGAGCGGGATCGACACATCGATGCCGTGCAGGTTGTGCTCGCGGGCGCCGCGGACGGTGACCACCTCGCCCGTGCCGGGCCGCCTACGGGCGGGAACGGGTATGGAGCGCTTGCCCGAGAGGTACTGCCCGGTGATCGACTCCTTGTTGGTGAGGAGGCCGCCCCTCCCGCTGACCGGGCCGGCATGGACCACGGAGCCGCCGTGCTCACCCGCTCCCGGGCCGATGTCCACCACGTAGTCGGCGGCGCGGATGGTCTCCTCGTCGTGCTCCACCACGATCACCGTGTTGCCCAGGTTGCGCAGCCGCTCCAACGTCCCGATGAGCCGCTGGTTGTCCCTCTGATGCAGGCCGATGGAGGGTTCATCGAGCACGTAGAGCACGCCCACCAGGCCGCTCCCGATCTGGCTGGCCAGCCGGATGCGCTGGGCCTCGCCACCCGAGAGCGTCCCGGCCGACCGGGCCAGGGACAAGTAGTCGAGGCCGACATCGAGCAGGAACTGCATCCGCTCGCGCACTTCCTTGAAGACGCGGTCGGCGATCATGTGCTCCCGATCGCTCAATTCGAGCGTTCCCATGGCCTCCACCGCGTTGCCAATGGACAGACTGCACAGCTCGTAGATGTTCCGTCCACCCACGGTGACGGCCAGCGATTCGGGCTTGAGGCGCGCTCCCTTGCACGCGGGGCAGTCGACCTCGCGCATGTACTGCTCGATCTGCTCGCGGGACCAATCCGACTCGGCTTCGCCGTGCCGGCGTTGCAGCCAGGGGACGATCCCCTCGAACAGAGCTTCGTAGGAACGGGTGCGCCCGAAGCGGTTCTTGTAGGTGACGTGCACCGGCTTGGTCCCCGAGCCGTACAGCACGAGCTTCTTGTCCTTCGCCTTGAGCGACTTCCACGGTGCCGTGTCGGAGAAGCCGCCGAGCGCGGCCACACCGGACTGCAGTCCGGAGAAGTACTCGCTGCGTGCCCCGGCCCAGGGCGCCAGTGCACCCTCGGCCAGCGAGAGTGATTCGTCGGGCACCACGAGCTCGGGGTCGACCTCGAACTTGGTGCCCAGGCCGGCGCACGTCGGGCAGGCTCCGTAGGGGGAGTTGAAGGAGAAGCTGCGAGGGGCCGGTTCCTCGAAGCTGATGCCGCAGTGGGTGCACGCCAGGTGCTGGGAGAAGGTGATCCCTTCCTCGCTGGCGTCGGAGTCCTCGGTCGCCCCCATCACGAGGACCTCCGCCGTGCCGCCCGTCATCTCGAGCGCCGTCTCGATCGACTCCGTAAGCCGCTGGCGGATCCCGTCGCGCCGGACCAGCCGGTCCACGACGACCTCGATGGTGTGGGTCTCGTAGCGGGCCAGCGCCACCTCGGCCCGGTCGGACAGCTCGAGCGGCACGCCGTCGACCCGCACCCGGGCGAAGCCCTGCTTGGCGAAGTCGTCGAGCAGGGTGCTGTACTCCCCCTTGCGGCCACGCACGACGGGGGCCAGCACCTGGAACTTCGTGCCGTTGGGCAGCTCGAGCACCCGGTCGACGATCTGTTGCGGCGTCTGGCGGGCCACTGGACGGCCACAGCGCGGGCAGTGCGGATGGCCGATGCGGGCGTAGAGAAGGCGCAGGTAGTCGTAGACCTCGGTGATGGTGCCCACGGTCGAACGCGGGTTGCGCGACGCCGACTTCTGGTCGATGGAGATGGCAGGTGACAGCCCCTCGATGAAATCGACGTCGGGTTTGTCCATCTGGCCGAGGAATTGCCGGGCGTACGCCGAGAGGGACTCGACGTAGCGGCGCTGGCCCTCCGCGTAGATGGTGTCGAAGGCCAACGACGACTTCCCCGAGCCCGAGAGGCCGGTGAAGACGATCAGCTTGTCCCGGGGCAGGTCGAGGGAGACATCCCTCAAGTTGTGCTCGCGGGCACCGCGCACGACGAGACGATCGGCCATCAGTGGAGGATACCGGGAGGGTGTGCCGGAAGGGTCAACCCGGGACCGAGGCACGGAGCTCGGCGATCTCGTCGCGCAGGAGCGCGGCCTCCTCGAAGCGGAGCTCGGCGGCGGCGGCTTTCATCTCGGCTTCGAGCTGGGTCATGAGCTCGACCGCCGCGGCGGGCGTGGAGGCATCTCCCTCTACCAGCAACGACCGGCGGTTGCCGCGTACCGCGGCATTGCGCCGCACCTCTGCTCTACTCCGCCCGGCGCTGGTCGACCGGCCCCCAGGGCCTCCACCAGGCCCGCTGTTCCCTCGCAGGCGCTCGAGGATGTCGGTCACGGTCTTGCGGATGGTCTGGGGGTCGATCCCGTGCTCGAGGTTGTAGGCCGTCTGGATCTCCCGGCGGCGCTGGGTCACCGAGACCGCCTCGCGCATGGAGTCGGTGATGGTGTCGGCATAGAGCACCACGGTTCCGTCGACGTTGCGGGCGGCGCGGCCCATGGTCTGGATGAGCGAAGAGGCCGAACGCAGGAAACCCTCCTTGTCGGCATCGAGGATGGCCACCAGAGAGACCTCGGGCAGGTCGAGTCCCTCCCGGAGCAAGTTGATCCCGACCAGGACATCGATGGTCCCCAGACGCAACTCCCGCAGGATCTCTATGCGGGTGATGGTGTCGATGTCGGAGTGCAGGTACTGCACACGCACCCCGGCATCCGCCAGATAGTCGGTGAGGTCCTCCGCCATCTTCTTTGTCAAGGTGGTGACCAGCACCCGGCCACCGGCGGACACCGTGGCTCCGATGCGGGCCAGGAGGTCGTCCACCTGGCCTTTGGTGGGTTGGATCGTGACATCGGGATCGACCAGGCCCGTGGGCCGGATGACCTGTTCGACCATCTGGGTCGAGTGCTCCGCCTCGAACGGGCCCGGGGTTGCAGAGACGAACACACACTGGGGCACCCGCTCGATGAATTCGTCGAAGCGCAGAGGGCGGTTGTCCCTCGCAGAGGGAAGGCGAAACCCGTGCTCTATCAACATGTCCTTGCGGGAGCGGTCGCCGGCGAACTGACCATGCAATTGCGGCACCGCGACGTGGCTCTCGTCGATCACGACCATGTAGTCCTTGGGGAAGAAGTCGAGCAGCGTGTAGGGCGTCTCCCCGGGGGCGCGGCCGTCGAGGTGCCGGCTGTAATTCTCGACACCGGAGCAGACGCCGGTCTCGGCCAGCATCTCGAGGTCGTGCTCGGTGCGGACACGCAGCCGCTGCGCCTCCAGCAGCTTGCCTTCCTTCTCGAACTCCTGGAGGCGTTCTCGTAACTCGATCTCGATGGTGCCCACCGCACGCTGGATGATCTCGTCGCCGGTGACGTAGTGCGTGGCGGCGTACACCGCGATGTCCTCGAGCTCTTCACCCATCTCTCCCGTCAGGACGTCGAAGGGCACGATGCGCTCGATGGTGTCGCCGAACATCTCCACCCGGAGCGCCTGCTCCTCATAGGCGGGGTGGACCTCCACGGTGTCACCGCGGGCCCGGAACGTCCCCCGGACGAGATTGACGTCGTTGCGGGCGTACTGCAGATCGACCAGCCGCCGCAGGATGTCGCGCTGGTCTTGCTGTGCCCCCACGGTCAGCGCCAGGATGCGGTCCCGGTACTCGGCCGGTGAGCCCAACCCGTAGATGCACGAGACCGAGGCCACGACGATGACGTCGCGGCGCATGAGCAGCGACGATGTCGTGGCATGGCGCAGGCGATCGATCTCGTCGTTGATGGACGAGTCCTTCTCTATATACGTGTCCGTCGTCGGGAGGTAGGCCTCGGGCTGGTAATAGTCGTAGTACGACACGAAGAACTCGACCCTGTTCTTCGGGAAGAGGTCCCGCAGCTCCGAGGAGAGCTGGGCCGCCAGGGACTTGTTCGGCTCGATGATCAGGGTGGGACGTTGGGCCTGTTCGATCATCCAGGCGATCGTGGCCGTCTTTCCGGATCCGGTGATGCCCTGGAGCGTCTGGTAGCGGTCCCCCCTCGTGACCCCTTCGACGAGCGCGGCAATGGCTCCGGGCTGGTCACCGGAGGGCCTGAAGGGTGAAACGACTTCGAAATCGGCCACCCCACGAGATTACCGGGAGGGTGTATCGAGCTCGGCGTGCGGGCCGCGAGGTTGCAGGTCGGGTGCAACGGCGATCCCGGTGTCGTTTCCTCGGCGGACCCAGCGTACGCTGGGTAAATGGCGATGGATTCCTACTACACCAATCGCTTCGACAAATACGAGGAAGAGCAGAACATCTACCACGTCCTGTACTCGTGCCCGGTCGGCGACGCCATCAAGGAGAAGCACCGCGAGCCGGGGATGCCCCCCGCCCGGGAGCACCGGCTGCCCTGTAGCGCCTGCCTGGCGGAGATCCGCAGTTGGCTGAAGGCCCTGCCTGAGGAGATTCGCCCGACGCAGTTCGGGGTCGGGGTTGGGGCTGGGACCGGGGGTGGCGGTGGCGTGGGGGCTGAAGTGGCGGACGAAGCCGGGGCGGGGGGCCTGACGGGCGCAGCCGGAGCTGAGAACGGAAACGGGGATGGTGTTGCGGACGGGCCTGGCATCGGGGCTGCGGCCGTAGATGAGGGCGACGGCGATGGCGAGGACCAGGACGGGTTGACGGACGAGGAACGGGAAGAGCGGACGGAGTTGGAGCTTCGCGTCAAGGACTTCTTCGCGACCGTCTTGGAGTCGCATCAGCAATCCAAACCCCGGGAGGATTACCAGGCCCGCTGGGAGTAGGTCGCCCGCTACATCTGTCGCACCTCCTTTCTGTCACACCCTTTTCGTAGGGTTTTCATGTGGTCGTACGGACGACAACGGAAGAGCCAGCGCTAGCGCTATCGGCGCCGGGATCGGCATCGGCTGCGCCGAGTGTTACGACCGCACCGTCGCGTGCCGAATTGGAGAGTGCCGTGCACACCATCCAGCGGTTCGTGTGTTGTGCCTCGCCCCGAGCGCTCTCGGGCGACGAAGCCCGTGCCATGGTTGGTCTTTTGGCCGAGGCCGAAAGAGCGGTTGGATCGGGCATCGCTCTCTTCGCCCCGGTGGTCATCGAGTCCGGCTCGTATGCCAAAGCCGGGCATGGCTCGGCCAGTGACTGGCTGGGCGCGCTGTCGGGCACCTCTTCTGCAGCCGCCAAGGGGCGCCTGGCCGCTGCCGAGCGAGCGGCATCCGATCCGATGCTCACCCAGGCCCTGCACGAGGGCGAGCTCTCGGCCGCTCAGCTGAAATT